>CAXTCI010000216.1:0-6755 GCA_964242325.1 uncultured Acetobacteraceae bacterium | reverse complement strand
GTTCTCAGAATTCCAGTTAAGCTTGGATGCAACCAGAAGTGCAGCGCCGATCCCCAGCAAGCTAGCCCCTCAGCAATGACATGGACTTGGATGGCCGATATGGGTCCATGCAGCATTGCCTAAACGCCATCATGGGAAGCGGAGCTGGCGCGATCTGCCACCACATTCAACGGACACTGGACTGTTTGCATGGACTAAGCCGCCGCCGTGTGGACATCCTGGCGAGTGCGCGTGCGGGCCATATGGAAATTGCCGGTGCGTGGCGCGATCAGAAATACCGGGAAATCAATTAAGCCGGCGCATCCATTTCAGTGCACCTGGCCCATACCCTGCAACAGCACTTGCTCCGTCTGCCCATGAGATCCACCTTGGCGCGTTCACCTGGAGCGCAGCCTTGCACCCTCCCGATCTCAGTCTTGACCACGCCTTGACCGACTGGCCCACCTGCATGCTGGAAGTCCGTTGCCCTTGCTCCCCATAGGTGACGCTGCTGCCGGCACGGTTCCTGTCCAAGCAGCACGGCAACCGGTCATTCAGGGACATTCTGGACCATGGCGACGATTTAGATCGAATCCTCATACAGCGCCTGCCAGGAAAAGCGACAGATGGGGCGCAGCCGCGCGTTGATAGCCTGGACGGGTTTCCTTGCGGCCCAGAGGACCAGCGGCACTCTCATTCAGTGACCGCCAGATTACCGTCCGTTTTCCTCATGCATTGGCCTAAACCGAGCAAACCGGAGCCAAAACTCAGGATTGGCAGGCTGCCGCCTGAGATGCGTGAGGATCTGACCCGGATCGTTGCCATGGTCCAGCATGAGCAGGAACAGGTCAGCCGCCGAGGACCGGTTTCCCAGCAGCCAGGCACCACTGCCAAGCTGTCCGCTGATCACGTCGAACATCCGGTCCAACCGTGCCGCGGCAGCCTGCTTCACGCTGTCGGCTGCTGCAGGGTCGGCAACGTGGTTCCAGGAGTTGAACCAGGGCATGAACTCCGCCTGCGGCGTGTTGGTCAGGTAAACCATCCACTTGTAGAAGTGGCCGCGCTCCGGCGTTCCAGGCGGCGGGGCAAGCATCGCCTGGGGATGCCGATCCGCCAGGTGCATCGTGATCGCCGCGGCCTCGAACAGGACAAGCCCATCATCGGTCAGCACCGGGATGCGCCCATTGGGATTCAATTTCAGGTAGTCGGCACTTTCCTGCGCGTTGCGGGTGGGTCTACCAGGCTCAACTCAAACGGAGCGCCAATCTCCCGTAGCGCCATGTGCGGCAACAGGCTGGCGTTGTCTGGATAGTAGTGGAGCACATACATCCGCCGCCCTTTCCACTGGAACTCAAGAGCCAGCCGCGCCCAGGGCAGCCGCCTGGCGCACGAGCACTAGGTCCCAAGGCGCCAGCGTGCCGGGCGGCGTGCCTTCGACCAAGCGGAATAAGCCTGACGACGCATCAAGCGTCCATTCAGCGGACGCATCGCAGAAGTTGGCTGCCAGCACTAGGCGCCCGCCGTCCTGCAGCGCCCATCCTGCCTCGATCACACCCTGCCCATCTCCGCCGTCCTCCGCCGGGATGGTCCTGAGCGACCCGGCGGACCCGCCAATCCCCGGCAGCAAGGGCAGCACCACGCGCCGCCTCACCTCCAGCAGGCGCCGGTGGAACGCCAGCCAACCGGCATGCGGCTCGTGCCCAATGGAGTCCCAATCCAGCATTGATCCGTCCCGCGTCGTGGCGGCCGTTGGATCAGCCAGCATGGCCAGCATGTCTGCGTCCTGGAACTCCGGCAGATGGCTGAACTCGCTGCGGCGCCCGTCCCGCACCAGCCCGGCCAGCGGTTGCGGGAAGTCGCAGAAGAAGTTGAACGGATGCGCCGATCCCCATTCCTGTCCCATGAACAGCATCGGGATGCCCGGCGACAGCAGCGTCACCGCCATCGCCAACCGCACCGGTGGCTCGGGCGCCAACTCGGTGATCCGGCGTCCGAACGGCGTGTTGCCGACCTGGTCGTGGTTCTGGATGAAGTTGACGAATGCTGTCGGCGGCAGGTGCGCGGACGGCGTGCCACGGATCAGGCCGGGCCGGTGGCGCGATTCCTCGCCCTGATAGGAAAAGCCCTCGGTCAGGGCGCAGCCGAGCCGCCGCAGGGGATCGTCGGCATAGTCGATGTAGTAGCCGTCGCGCCGTCCGGTCGTCAGCACGCGCAAGGCATGGTGGAAATCGTCGTTCCACTGCGCCTCATACCGGTCGGGAGCGAGCCAGTGCGCCTCGTTGTTGTCGTTCTCCAGTACCAGGTGCACCGTCCGGCCCGGATTGGCCGCGTGCACCCGGCGGGCAATCTCGGCCAGGATGTGCTCGGGGCTGTCATCCTTTACGGCCTGCACGGCGTCCAAGCGCAGCCCGTCCATGTGATAGTCGCTGATCCAATAGAGGGCGTTCTGGACATAGAATTCGCGCACCGCCCGCGCGCCGGGGCCGTCGAAGGCGATGGCCTCGCCCCAGGGCGTCTTGTGCTTGTCGGTGAAGAACTCCGGCAGGTAGCTCGGCAGCATGTTCGCGTGCGGGCCGAAGTGGTTGTAGACCACGTCCAGCATCACCGAGATGCCGTGCCCATGGCACGCCTCCACCAGGCGCCGCAGGTCGTCCGGGCTGCCATAGGCCGCGTTCGGGGCAAAGGGCAGCACGCCGTCGTATCCCCAACCCCAGCCGCCGGGGAAGGAGCCGACCGGCATCAGCTCGATCATGGTCACGCCTAGCGCCACCAGGTGCTCCAGATGCGGGATGACGCCGGCGAACGTGCCTTCCTGTGAGAACGTGCCGATGTGCAGCTCGTATAGCACCGTCTCGGTCCAGGGGCGGCCGTGCCAGGCGGTATCGGACCAGCGGTGGGAAGCGGAGTCGGTGACTTCGCTGAACCCCTCGGGACCGTCAGGCTGGCTGCGCGACGCCGGATCGGGCACCGCGGCGCCATTGACGAGGAACTTGTAGCGGGTACCCGGCGGGAAATCTGGGAGGATCGCCGCGTGCCACCCATCTCCCTGCAGGTCCATCTTGTGGCCCGGGCCGTCAACGCCCAGCACGATGACCGCGGCAGCCGACGGCGCCCAAAGCGAAAAGCTGGTGCGGTCGCCGAGCCACTTCGCACCCCACTCGGCCGAAACGGCACGCCCTGGCGCGGCTACGCTCATCGGGTTGCGCGTCCCGGACGGTTCTGCCGCCCGGGGAACGCCGCATCAGGGCGCATACGGCAGGCAGGCCGCCGCAATCCAAGTTCATGCATCAGCATTGCAGAGGCCCCGTCATCTGGCGTGGGATCTTACGATGTAAGAGCCTCGCGGTTCCATGTTCCCGCCGGGACGCCGCAGCAAGTCCTGGCTCCAGCGTCGAGGTGGCCGCCTTCGTCGCTGCGGCCGCCGCACGCTTGCTGGAGCGGACCCAGTTTGGCTGGCCTAGGGACCTTCGTTCAGGCGGCGGGCGCCAGCTTGTCCTGCGTCTTGGTGTCGAAGTCACCGGCGTCGTGGCGTTCATGCAGTTGGCTCGCGGGGTCGCCGTTGACGCGGTTGACCATGCGCCCACGCCGGGCGGCGGGCCGCTCGCCGATCGCGTCGGCCCAGCGCTGCACGTTCTTGTATTCCTGCACTTCCAGGAACTCGGCCGCCTCGTAAAGCCAGCCCTTCACCAGGCCGCCGTACCAGGGCCAGGTGGCGATGTCGGCAATGGTGTAGGCGCTGCCAGCCAGGTACTCGGTCTCGGCCAGGCGGCGGTCGAGCACATCCAACTGCCGCTTCACCTCCATGGCGAAGCGGTTGATCGGATACTCCATCTTCGACGGCGCGTAAGCGTAGAAGTGGCCGAACCCTCCGCCCAGATACGGCGCGCTGCCCATCTGCCAGAACAGCCACGACAGGCACTCGGCGCGCGCCGCGGTCTCGGTCGGCAGGAAGGCGCCGAACTTTTCTGCAAGGTGGATCAGGATCGCGCCGGACTCGAACACCCGGATCGGCGTGGGTCCGCTCCGGTCCAACAGGGCTGGTATCTTGGAGTTGGGATTGACCCCCACGAAGCCGCTGCCGAACTGATCGCCGTCGCCGATCCGGATCAGCCAGGCGTCATATTCCGCGCCCTGATGACCCAGGGCCAGCAGCTCCTCCAGCATGACCGTGACCTTCACGCCGTTCGGCGTCCCCAGGGAATAAAGCTGGAGGGGATGACGGCCGACCGGAAGCTCCTTGTCATGCGTGGGGCCTGCGATGGGACGGTTGGTGCTTGCAAACCGGCCGCCGCTCTCCTTGTCCCAGGTCCAGACCTTCGGCGGCGTATACTCAGACGAGCTGCTCATGTTCAAGCCTCCAGGTGCCCAGCAGGCGGACGCGCCGATACAAGGCGACCGTGTCAGCCTACATGATGCCTCCGGGCGGCACTATGGACGGCACGGACAAGGCACACATGACGCTGAGACAAGCCAAGGCGTGCACCGAGGGTCCTATCCGTCAGTTGATGACTGACAGAGTATCAGGACTTGGAGATCGGTCTGGGCCGGTTCGGCATGATGATCAAACTGGGGGCGAGTGACGACGTAAGAACCCGGTCAGCAACTCGGCAACCTGATCCGGCTGTTCCTGCTGCACCCAGTGACCCGCGCCTTCCAACAGGTGACACTCCTCGAAACGCGAGCAGGCTACTGTCTGCATGCGCGTCAGGGCACCTGGACCCTGGAAGGGACCCCAATCCTGCCGGCCGGAGATGAATTGGGCCGGCAACTCAATGCGGCGGCCGGCAAAGAGGCCGAGGTCGTGGGCCAGACTGCCATCCATCCGGGCGCGATAGCCTTGCAGGGCGCCCTGGAAGCCGGTGCGGGCATACTCCCCAGCATAGATGGAAAGCTCTGCAGGCGTCAGCCAGGCACAGGCGGCGCCCCGGTCAGCCGGCATCTCCGGCGCCACTGTTTCCGGCATCGTTCGGTCGTGGTCCATGATGTAGTAGGTCGGCATCTCGGCGAGCGCCCCGGCGGTCCATCCTGGCAGGGTGTGGGGTGCATTGCCGGGCCAATCGGCGCTTTTGTGGTGGTAGTAGGCGCGCAGGAACTCGGCCACCCGGTGTTCCGGCCCATCCATGTCGGCCGCCGCGGGAGGGGTTGCGTAGTAGGCGTGGTAGTGCTTGCGCGGGCGGCTTAGGGCGGCGAGTGCCGAATGGATCGGGTCGTCAATGGGCGGGTGGAGCGAGGCTGGCATGTCCGCGAGCGAGGGGGCGCCACCGAAAGGCGCGCTCATGAGGGTGAGCGAGGTGAACACGTCGGGCCGGGCCAAGGCGCAAAAGCCGGCGATCCAGGAGCCGTAGTCGTGCCCCACCAGGGCGACCTGCTGGCGCCCGAGTGCCGACAGCAGGCCGAGCGCGTCCAACAGGCGGTTGGTCATGCGGTAGGGTGCCAGGTCCTCGTGGAAGGCCGTCGGCCGCGTGGCGGTGCGACCGTAGCCGCGCAGGTCGGGTGCAACGGCATAGTAGCCTGCCGCGGCCAGCTTCGGCAGGATCTTGCGCCAGGAATAGGCGATCTCCGGGAAACCGTGCAGCAGCATGACACAGGGAGCCGCGGGGTCGCCAGCCTCCAGCAGGTGCATACGCAGGCCGTTGACGCCGTCGATGAAACGGGAACGGACACCGTGCAGCAGCACGTCCGGGTCGAGCGGGGGCAGGGTCACTGCGCGGGACCGATGAGGAGCTTGAGGTTGCAGGTCATAGGATCTGATTACGCATGGCCCACATCGGCGACGGCATCAAGCAGGCCGCAGGTGACAAGGACGTAAGACGGCGGCCTGCTTGAGTGTGGATCGGCGCTCGCCTGTGACCCCGGCCAGGTTTGCATTCAACGTCTTGAGCTTAATCAGTTGACCAGGGGAACGCAGGAGTCGCGACCGGCGTCAGGCGTGACCCCGTCGTGCAACGGACTTTACGAGCCGAAGCGACGCCTTGCGGTGTGTATAACGACGAGGGGCACAGTTGCAGGGGGTCCACACCCTGATCCCTGCGCCACGCCCAGGTGTGCGGCAAAGCAGTTTGCTTCCCGCACACCCCCGCGCGTAGCCCAGCCGTCAGTCGAACATGTCCGGCTGAGTCGCCGCGATGTGGCCATAGAGGGTTTGGAAGTGCAGCCAGCCGATGTAGTCGCTGCCGACATGCTCGCGGCTATACTCGGCCGTCTTCTGCGATACGACCTGCGGCTTGATCCCGGTGGCCTCGACGAGCAGTTGCTGCTGGCAGGCCCGCTCCAGCGCGATGAACCAGAACGCCGCATCGTCGATGCTGTGCCGGCTGGTGGTGAGCAGGCCGTGGTTCTGGTGCAGGACCCCGCGGTTGCGGCCGATCTCCTTGGCGACCGACCAGCCGCTTTCCTTCTCGACCGCGACGGCACCGGCCGAAGCGCCGATCACCGCATGGCTGTTGTAGAACGCCGCGGCATCCTGGCTGATCATGTCGAGCGGCCGGCCGGTCGTGCACCAGGCGGTGCCGTAGGTCGTATGCGCGTGGCACATCGCCATCACGTCGGGATACTCCTCGTGCACGGCGCCGTGCAGGACGAAGCCGGCGCGGTTGATCGCATATTCGCCCTCGACGACCGTGCCCTTGTGGTCGGCCAGGATGAGGTTCGACATCCTCACCTGCGAGAAGTGAACGCACATCGGGTTGGTCCAGTACAGCTCCGGACGCCCGGGATCGCGCACCGTGAGGTGGCCGGCGAAGCCGTAGTCGAAGCCGTTGAGGCCGAACGCTCGA
>CAXTCI010000215.1:0-8347 GCA_964242325.1 uncultured Acetobacteraceae bacterium | reverse complement strand
CGGCTCGCAATGTCGGCTCGGCAGCATAAAGGTCATTGCGAAAGGCCGTTGGTATTAGCAACGCATCGGACGAGCCGCCAGCGGATGGGAACAGATTCAAAACATATGCATCGATCGCCATGGATTGAAGCTAGCAGGCAAGTCTTTTCCAACTGGTTAATCGCGCCGTGGCGGCTATCTGGATTATGGCACGTCCTGCCGACGCCTATTGTGCTCCCCCAAGTGCCGATCGTATCATCGGTCGTATGAAGTCGCCGCCTCAGCCTGGCGCCATCGCGGCAGGTGCCGTCCCTGTTCGCGTTAGGATGGCCTGATCGGCATCTCCTGCGTGGTAAGGTTGAGCCTGGTCAGGCTGCGAGGTCGGAGGGGACAAAGGCTGCGGGCGACTCGGCCACGTTTCCCATCTGTCTACCTTGCTTCACTTAACCATTTCCGTACCCTCCTAGTAGTCATGCGCTGACCCACAGCAAAGAACAAACCGAGCCAATTATTCCTGCCCGGCTCATTACGCGTGGTGATCCGTGCAAATCGGCGCGGAGTTCCAGCGCCGGTCGGCGTTGCAAGTGTCTGAGTGGCTTGCAATCTGAGGGGTCCCGAGGAAACGCCAAGCGACAGTGAAACGTCTGCAAGACCCGAATTATATGGACCAGCCGACGCAACGCTACCTGCTCGCACAGGCAGACCAGGCGCACCAGACGGAGCAGAGCCTGCTGATCCAAGGGCAAGCGGTCCCCCCCGCTTGTCGCCCCGGACAGCGCCGGATATCCGCAGTGTCGCAGCACGGCCTGTGCGGCCATGCCCTGTCCCACCCTGCCGCGCATCCCCCCAGGCTTGGGCCATGGCTGCCGTGGCCGGTCCCACGTCAGGCGCACCAACTGCTCCCAATGAGGCGGGCGGGTGGTGCAACCCCGCCGCCGGATGTCTCAACTCGCATCGAGCCAGTTGCGGTCGGGCAGGGCGGGCCGATGTAGGGTGGCATGGATCATGCAACGCCTGCCGCTGTCGTCCCTCCCGGCAAGACCCGCCGCACCGCCGGTTCGTCTACCCAGTTTTGGCAGCGTGCCGGCTTGCGCGCCGGGCTGGCGTTCGGAGTCGCCACCGGACGGCCCATCGAAGCCGCTGGACAGCGGATGGATCCGGTGATGTCGGCGCTGATCCGCTTCGTCCGCAAGCTGCCGCAGGGTGGCGCCGGGCCGGGGGCGCCGGGAACCGGCGGATTGCGGGCGTTCCGTGCGCAGTATGAGGCGGCTCCGGGCTTGATGGGCATGCACCCGGACCCGGAGGTGACGCCGCAGCCGGTGCCGGGCCTGACGGGAGCGCTGGAGTATACCTACGGTTCACCGCAGGGGACGTTGCTTTATCTGCATGGCGGCGGCTTCATCATGGGTAGCCCGGCCACGCACGACGCTCTATGCCGCCGGTTGGCGCGGCTGGGCGGGGTGCGGGTGGTAAACGCCCCGTATCGCCTGGCGCCGGAGCATCAGTTCCCGGCGGCGCATGACGACGCCTTGGCGGCCTGGGACTGGGTGCAGGCGAACCGGCCCGGCCCGCATTTGGCGGGGGGCGACAGCGCCGGGGCCAACCTGGCGGCCGGGCTGCCAGGCGCGGCGCTGACGCTGCTGTTGTATCCCGCCATGGACATGGTGGATGCCGGGGAGCAGGGAGAAGCCCACTATCCCAGCATCGGCCTGTTCGGAGAAGGCTTCCTGCTGACGGCACGCGGCATGGCGGACTGCGCACGCATGCTGATCCCAGATGGGGTGGACCGGGCCGACCCCCGCCTGTCGCCGATCCGTGGAGACCTGGCACGGGCCGCGCCGTCGTTGGTCGTCGTGGCGGGATTCGATCCCTTGCGGGATCAGGGTCGGGCCTGGGTGTCCGCTCTACAGGCAGCAGCACGTCCGGCATGGCTGCTGGAGGAGGAAGGGCTGGTGCATGGCTTTGCGGACTTCGCCGGAGTGGTTCCAGCGGCCCGGCGTGCGGTAGAGCGTGCCGCCGGGGAACTGCGGACAAGGGTGGCCAAACTAGCAGGCTAAAAGCCAGGGCGCTAAATCCCCCTCTCCCTCCGGGAGAGGGCCGGGGTGAGGGAAGCCGCAAGAACAAATCCTCGCCCCTCGAGACCGAACACAAGCACCGCCGAGTGCCAGGTTCACGGTGCCCAGCCTTCCCTTTGGCCTTGGTCTGCTTGGCGCCCCCACCCCGGAGGGAACAGAAAAAGCTCAGGCCTTGACGGCGTAGTAGCCGTTGCTGCCCGCCGTCCCGGTGCTGGTGATGAACCCGGCCGCGGTCTGTGCGGACACGCCGATGAAGGTCGCGTTGGCATAAACCGTGCCGTTGCCGTTCAGGTCTATGTGCAACGTGGCGCCGGTCACCGCGGTGCCGTTGCCGTCGGTCCAGGTTGCGGTGGACACGCCCGGCATCCAGCCGACGACCGAGAACACATCCCCGGCATGGAAATTGAGCAGGGCGTTCCAACTCGACGCGCCGCCGGTCGCATCGGCAAGGAAGGTGTCGTTGCCAGTCCCGCCCACTAGGAAATTGGAGCCGCCGCCCGCCGACAGCACGTTGTTCCCGGAATACACTTCCATAATGTCATTGCCGGCCCCGCTTTGCAGGAACACGCCCGCGGACGGGGAGAACAGCGCCACGTTGTTGGCAGTGATGTCGGCGTAGTCGCCGTGGATGTCGAGATCGGTGCCGACGGCGGCGGACGCCGTGTGGATGCTGGTGGTGTTGGCAGGCAGGTCGTCCTGGTAGATCTGGATCGGCGCAACATCGGCGAGGGCGATATTGGCGGCATCGTTGTGCACGGATGCGGTCGGGTGGAAATCGTCCCAGAATAAGGATTGGTCCTGCACGGCCTGGCTAGTCGAATCCAGGGTGCCGCTCGTAGCGTCGGTGAAGTTGCCCGTCCAGGCGGGGACGTTCACGCTGTTCAGGCCATAGGAGCTAGGGTTGGCAACGGCGGCATCGGTCAGGCCGTACAGGTCCACGGTGCTGATGTTGATGCCGGTCGCTGCTGTGTCCTGGGTGATCGCCGTGGCAAGCTGGGTGTTGTAGGACGCTGCGAGCGAGGACGCGAGCGCATCGGTGCCGGCGTTCGGCTTGTCGGACCCGTTAGCCAGGCCGAACGTCACCTCCGGCACCTTGCCGAGGTCAGGGACATTGAACACAATCAGGTTCTTAGCGCCGTCCTTCGCCAGGCGGGTGATGTCGGCGGACTCATTGTTGACCGCGTCCGTCACGTCGCGCGCCTGCTGGGCTGCGGACAGGCTGGTGTCGGACAGGATGTCGAAGATGTCGTTGCCGCCGACCGACAAGGTATATAGCGCGTTGGCCGCAGGGTGGCTTACGCCGGTCTCGAATTGCGTGAGCTGGAAGGGCACGGACAGCAGCGGCGTTTCCAGGTCGCCGCTGTTCTGCGGGGTGCTGCCGGTCTCGGCCCCACCATAGGCGAAGTCGTTGCCGCCGAGCAGCGACGGCGCAAGGGTGCCAAGGCCGAGCTGCAGCGATAGGTCCTGCACGGCGACCGGGCCGTTGCTGAACACGTTGGCGGTGGAATTGCCGTAGGTTTCCTGGAAGTAGGGCGGGGACACCGGGGTTTCGCCAATCAGCGCCGTCGCGGTCGAGACGTTGCCGGCGTCGGACAGGCTGTCGCCGAAAGCATACAGGGCACTGTAGGGCAGGTTGGGCATAGGATGTCCTCCGTGGGCCGGCTTGTTGCACTGGGAGTTTGCGCCCGGAGTATGGCCGCAGCACGGCAGGAATAACATGGAGTGAACGCGGCGGCGCTTGCCTGCGTTCACTCGGATTGAATGGCGATGATTTATCCCACCACTCCAGACCGCCGTTACTTCGTCGTGCGCGGGCGCCTGTGGCGTTGCGCCGATCCGGGTTTGGCGCCGGAGGCCCGAGCCGCCCTGCAACGGGAGCTGATGGCGGCGCGCCGGGCCAAGGGCGCGGCGATGCGGGCTGGCGACGATGCTGCGCGGGAGGCCGCACGCCTGCGGGTGGACGCGGCCAAGCGGGCGCTGGGCGAACGCGGGCCGCCTTGGTGGACGGACGGCGCCCCGGACCTCAATCGGCACATGGCGCGCAACACGCCTTACGCCGAGTGGTTCGCAGCGCTGCCGGCGTGAGAGCCGGGCAATAATTCTCCGATTGATCGAGATGTCTGCATGGTTTGAACGCCCGGCTGCGGTCCATGCCGCCGCCCCGATGCCGCAGGGTTGGCGCCGAAGGACTGCGGCTTGACAGACGGCGCAATACTGGACGCCGGGCATGCCGCCTCATCCAAGCAGTCCAGGTGTGGCCGCATTGGCGGCGTTGCTAGGCGAAGTCGGCGCGGCTTAGGCGACACTCTCCAGGCCGGCTGTTCATAACCCGTAAGCCCGTGGCTTGGCGCGTGAATCCCCAGATGTGCCAACGGGGTGTCTAGGTTGCCTTACGCCCTGCATACCGCGTCATTGAGTCTATGACCTGCCGCACCTGCCGCTATCTCAAATCGGCGGGATCCAGAACTACCCCAGCCGCACCACTGCATCCCCCACCGAAACCTCCCCGGCCGACACCACCCGCGCCGTGATCCCGCCGCGTCCGCGCACGGCGTTGTAGCCGCCGGGTCCGAGCAGCGCTTCCATCCGGGAACAGGGATGGCAGGCGCCGGTATGCTCCAGCACCGTGCTGCCCACCTGGAACCGCCGCTCCCGCAGCGCATCCAGGTTGATGCCCGACGTCACGATGTTCCGACGCAGCAGCAGCGGGTCCGGCAGGCCCGCTCCGAGGTAGGAGAAGATGGCGGCCAGGCATTCCTGCTCGATCAAAGTGACGCCGCGGGCGGCGCCGGTGCGGCTGCTGTAATGGTCGCCCACGGCGCCGTCCTCCGGCGTCAGGCGCAACGCAGGCGGCATCACCATCAGCGCATGCCGGACCGGGCGCAGGCCGATCCAGGTAACGCAGCCCGGCCTAAGCGGTCCATCCAGCAGGCGTGCAAGTGGGGAGGCGGGGTTGAGCAGGCTGCTACCGCATCAGCCCTTGCCGGGCCATCCAGTCCTGCACCAGCCCGGCAATCTGGTCCGAGTTGCGGTCCATCATCATCATGTGCGTGTTGCCGCGGATGCCTTGGGCCGGCAGGTCAATGAGGTCGGCGACGCCGCCCTGGGCCGCCAGCGCCTCGCGGTAGCGGGTGGTGACTTGCAGGATGTGCTGCCAGAACGGGCTTTCGCCGAGGTAGTCACCATAAACCACGAGGTGGGGCACGGACTTCAGCGGCGCAACGGGCGCGGTCGCCGGGTCGGGTGCCCCGGACGGTTCGATGGAGATCAGGGCGCGCACCTTGTCCGGTGCGTGCAGCGCGGCGGTGAAGCCGAAATTGCCGCCCTGGCTGTGGGTTATGATGACGCAGGGACACACCTTCTGCACCAGGGCGTCGTAGGCGGCCTGGGTCGCGGCGTCATTGGTGGCCCAGCGCGGGACACCCTGCTTCATGAACTGGCCCAGCGCATCCACCGGGAACTGCTCGCCGGGGTAGGCTATACGCTTGGCAGGATCGGGGTCCCAGGCCGGGCCGAAGCGGAACAGGGTCCAGGCCTCGGCGGCGGTGCGGAAGAACGGCTCGGTCTTAAACACTTCGGGGTAGCGCGCCCAGGACGCCCGTCCCCGCTCCACCGCATCCGACACGTAAACGTCGTGCCCGGCGTTGATGAAGAAGCTCTGCCAGCCCGGCTGGCCGTCCGGCTTGGTTTCCCACGTCACGCCGGTCAGCCCGCCACCGTGCCACAGCAGCAGGGGATAGCGCGCCTTGGGGGCAGTTTGCAGGACATACTGCACATACATTTGGTCCACCGCGAACTCGCCGTTAGGGTCCACGGTCGTGGGTGGCGAACCCGGCGAGAACACGATCTCCCGCTTCGGCAGGCCGGACAGGGTGACGGTGCGCCCGCCGATATGGAAGCTGCCGATCTCCTTGATGTCAGCGGCGCCGGCCGGCGTGGCCAGGACAAGGGCGCAGATAGCCCATAAACTCGCGATGCGCGTCATGATAGCCGTTCCCCCCGTACCGGTTGCGCGGAACGGTAGGGCTGTAGCGCACGGCATGGCAAGCCAGTGCGCTAAGCGGAAGCTGCCTTCTCCCTCTCCCTCCGGGAGAGGGTCGGGGTGAGGGAAAGACCAAGCACCATGTTCTCCCAAAGCGGCGCCAATCCCGGGGATGAGCGCGACCTCAGCCGTCCTGATCGACGCGTCGCTAGCGATTTTGGTCAGCCCAGGGCCGTATCAGGGCCTGGCCGGCACAAGCCCGCCAGCCAGGCCGTCCTACGTCCGGAGCCTACCTTTTCCGGCCCCGCCCGCCCACGACCTGCAGCGCCGGGGTGCGTCCCGCCGGGCGTGCCGGCACGTCGTCGCCGATCTGGAACCGCTGCGCCAGCCGGGCCAGCTCTTCCGCTTCCTGCGCCAGGGCGTGCGACGCCGCCGTGCTCTGCTCTACCATGGCGGCATTCTGCTGCGTCATCTGGTCCATCTGGTTCACCGCCGTGTTGACCTCGGCCAGCCCCGACGCCTGCTCCCGCGCCGACGAGGCGATCCCCGCGACCACGCCGCTGACCTCGCCCACCTGGGCCATGATGCGGCTCAGCGCCTGCCCGGCCTCCCCCACCAGCTTCACGCCGGAGCCGACCTGCTGGGTCGAGGTGTGGATCAGCGCCTTGATCTCCCGCGCCGCATCGGCGCTCCGCTGCGCCAGCGCCCGTACTTCGCTCGCCACCACCGCGAAGCCCCGCCCGGCGTCCCCAGCCCGCGCCGCCTCGACGCCGGCGTTCAGTGCCAGCAGGTTCGTCTGGAACGCGATCTCGTCAATCACCCCGATGATCTGGCTGATCTTCTGCGACGACTGCTCGATCCCGCTCATCGCCGTCACCGCCTCCTGCACCACGGCGCCCGAACGCTCGGCGTCCGCCGTAGTCCGCGTTACCAGGCTGCGCGCCTGCTCCGCCCCTTCGGCCGTCGCACGCACCGTCGCGGTGATCTCGTCCAGCGCCGCCGCTGTTTGCTCCAGGCTGGCGGCCTGTTGCTCCGTCCGGCGCGACAGGTCGTCGGCAGCCTGGGTGATCTCGCCAGCGCCGGACTGCAGCCCCGACGTGTTGGCGACGATGCCGCGGATCAGGTCCTGCAGCCCGTCCATCGCCCCGTTCAGGTTCGCCCGCAGCTTCTCGTAGGCCGGCGGCAGCGCCGCATCCACCCGGTAGGTGAGGTCCCCGGCCGCCAGCCGCTCCAGCCCGGTGCCGATGGAGCCGACGACCAGCGCCGCCGCCTCTGCCGCCGCGGCGTCTTCGGCCTTGGCCCGCACCCGCTCGTCCTCTGCGACGCGGCGCACCTGCGCCTCGGCCTGCTCCCGCTCCAGCACCTTTGCGTGCAGCGCATTGTCCTTGAACACCTGCACCGCGCCGGCCATCGCCCCAATCTCGTCGCCCCGGCCAACCCCGGGGACCGCGACGTCCAGATCCTGGGCCGCTAAGCGGCGCATCGCGGCCGTCATCGCGGTGATCGGGCGGGCAACGTTGCGCACCATCGTCAGCCCGATGGCCGCGCACAGCAGCGCCGTCAAAGCGAGCGCCCCAAGGATCCATGCCCGCGCCTGCACGTCCAGCGCCGTTCCCAAGTCCGCCGCCGCATTGCCGCCGTTCACGTTCAGAGTCATTTCCGCGTCAAGCTTGGTCCGCAACATGCGGAACAAGGAACGCATCTCGCCCAGGTAAGACGTGACTGCCCCCGCGTCCCCGCTCTCGGCCATCGCAAAATACTTCGTGCTGAGCTCCTGGTACTGCTTCCACAATCTGGTCGTTTCGTCAGCCATCTGCCGTTCCGCCCCGGGCTTGGCTAGCGTGACGTAGCTCGTCAATGCCTTGGCAACCTGAGCATCGGCGGCGTCGCGCAGGCGCAGTTGCGCTTGCCGGTCGGTCGGGTCGGGCATCAGGGCATAGGCGGCCTCTGTTTGCCGGAAGTACTCCATGCCCTGCTTGACGTCTCCCAAGTTGCGGATGGATGGCATCCAGTCCTCCCGGATATCCGCTGCCGCAGCGTTGACCGCGGCGAGCCGATCAATCGCAAAGCCGCCCAGCGCCGTCGTGCAGCACACGACGAGGGCGAAGCCAAGGATGACTTTGGTGCGGATGGTGATCCGGGTGACGAAGTTTCGCATGATGCTCCTGATGCGCTGCGGCCAGGGCATCTTCGCGCGAAATCACCAATAAAGCGTTTTCAAGGGCAGCGTCCTGCGCCAGCCCCGCGCAATTCGGACCATCATCCCCTAGCGCTGCCGCGAGGGGCAGCGGCGCCGGTTTGAACCCGCTCG
>CAXTCI010000214.1:0-8368 GCA_964242325.1 uncultured Acetobacteraceae bacterium | reverse complement strand
GTGACCAGCAAGGGGGCGCACGGCGTGCCCGGCTCCGCCATCGTGATCCTGGCGGCAACCCTGAACGCGGTGCCGGCGATCCCCGCCATCGGCCTGGTGCTGGTGCTGTCGGTGGACTGGTTCATCGGCATGGCTCGCGGTGTGGGCAACCTGATCGGCAACTGCGTCGCCACCGTGGTGATCGGCGCCTGGGAGCATGACTTGGACGTGCCGCTTGCCCGGCGCGTGCTGGCCGGAGAGGTGCAGGTGGACCTTACGGCGGACGGGGCAGGGATGCCGGTCGCGGCGGAGTAAAGGACAGGCTTTGGCCGTTCGGCGCCGGACGCAACGGAGGTGACAACACAGGCTCAGGCCGGCTGCGCCGCAGCCAGCGTTGCCCGAACGTTGGCCATCGCCAATGCCCCGGCCTGCGCCACCAGCAGCGCCGCCTGAGATGCCAGGTTGCGTAAGGAGACGGGACTCCTGCGCCAGGGTTACGCCGTCTCCGCCGCCCGCACCCCCAACTCCCGCTCCATTGCCTCTCGCATCAGGAACTTCTGCATCTTTCCCGTCACCGTCATCGGGAACTCCTCCACGAACCGCACATAGCGCGGCACCTTCTGGTGCGCGATCTGACCACGGCAGAACGCCTGCACCGCTTCTGCCGTCAGTGCCTCGCCGCCGCGCAGCTTCACCCAGGCGCACAGCTCCTCCCCATAGCGGTCATCAGGCACCCCGAACACCTGCACGTCCTGGATGGCGGGATGCCGGTATAGGAACTCCTCGACCTCGCGCGGATACACGTTCTCGCCGCCGCGGATCACCACGTCCTTGATGCGTCCGACGATGTTGCAGTATCCCTCCTCGTCCACCACCGCCAGGTCGCCGGTGTGCATCCAACGGGCAGCATCGATCACCCCCCGCGTCCGCGCCTCGTCGTCCCAATAGCCCAGCATGACGCTGTAGCCCCGCGTGCAAAGCTCCCCGGCCACACCGCGCGGCACGATGCGGCCCTCCGCGTCCACGATCTTGACCTCCAAGTGCGGATGCACCCGCCCGACCGTGCTGACCCGGCGCTCCAGCGGGTCACTCGTAGAAGACTGGAAGCTGACCGGGCTGGTCTCGGTCATGCCGTAGCAGATGGTAATCTCCCGCAGGTTCATCCGCTCCACCGCCCGGCGCATCACCTCGATCGGGCAGGGCGAGCCGGCCATGATGCCGGTGCGCAGGCTGCTGAGGTCGAAGCGGTCGAACTCCGGATGCTCCAGCTCGGCGATGAACATGGTGGGAACGCCGTGCAGGCCGGTGCACCGCTCGTCGGCCACGGTCTGCAGCACCGCCAGCGGGTCGAAGCCCGGCCCAGGATACACGATTGCCGTCCCGTGCGTGGTGCAGGCCAGGTTGCCCAGCACCATGCCGAAGCAGTGATACAGGGGGACCGGGATGCACAGCCGGTCGGCCTCGGTCAGCCGCATCGCCTCGCCGATGAAGTAGCCGTTGTTCAGGATGTTGTGGTGCGTCAGCGTGGCACCCTTCGGCGCCCCGGTGGTGCCGCTGGTGAACTGAATGTTGATGGGGTCGTCAAACTGCAGGGTCGGCTGCAGCCGGGCCAGCGCGTCCCGGTGCGCTGGCGTCGCCAGCCCCGGCACGGCGTCGAAGGGCAGGGTGCCCGGCGCTGACCCGCCGATCTGGATCACCGTCCGCAGGTGCGGCAGCCGCGCGCTGCGCAGCTCGCTCGGCGCCGCGCTCGCCAGCTCTGGCGCGAGGCCCGTCAGCATCCCGATGTAGTCACTCGTCTTGAAGCTGGTCGCCGTCACCAGCGCCTTGCAGCCGACCTTGTTGAGCGCGAACTCCAGTTCCGTCATGCGGTAGGCCGGATTGATGTTGACCAGGATGATGCCGGCCTTGGCGGTGGCGAACTGCACCACGACCCATTCGGCATTGTTCAGGGACCAGATGCCCAGCCGGTCCCCGCGCTCCAGCCCCAGCGCGAGCAGCCCGGCGGCAAAGGCATCGGTGCGGGCAGCCAGCTCGCCATAGGACCAGCGTACGCCGGCCGAGGGCACGATCAGCGCCGGGCTGTCCGGGACCCGGGCGGCGGTGCGGTCCAGGTTCTGGCCAAGCGTTTCCCCCAGCAGGGGCACGTCGCGGGCGCCATGGACGTAGCTGATGGCGGCGGTCATGGACGCTCCCCGGTATGGGCCAGCCGCACCGTCCGGCCGGTCGTTCCGGCCATGGTAGCGACGCCGCGGCACCCTGGGCAAGCGGGGTTCCCCGACCGCCGCATCGCACATCCCAACCGCAATCGCGGTCGTGCAACCGCAGGGACCGGCCTATATATCGACAAAGACAAGAGGAAACCCGCCGTGTCCGCAACCCGGTCCAACCGCCTTCCCGGACTCAACTTCGACCTTGGCGAGACCGCCGACATGCTGCGCGGCTCGGTCGAAACCTTCGCCGCCGACGAGATCGCGCCGCGCGCCGCCGCCATAGACCGCGACAACGACTTCCCCGAGGACCTGTGGCGCAAGATGGGCGACCTGGGCGTCTTGGGCATCACCGTGGAGGAGGAATACGGCGGCGCCGGGATGGGCTACCTGGAGCATGTCGTGGCGATGGAGGAAATCAGCCGCGCCTCCGCCTCGGTGGGCCTGAGCTACGGCGCACACAGCAACCTATGCGTGAACCAGATCCGCAAGAACGGCACCGAGGCACAGAAGCGCCATTATCTGCCCAAGCTCATCAGCGGCGAGCACATAGGCGCTCTGGCGATGAGCGAGAGCGGCGCCGGGTCGGACGTGGTCGGGATGCGGCTGCACGCCGACAAGCATGGCGACCGCTACGTGCTGAACGGCACCAAGATGTGGATCACCAACGGCCCCGACGCCAACGTCCTGGTAGTCTACGCCAAGACCGACCCGGCCGCCGGACCCCGCGGCATCACCGCCTTCCTGATCGAGCGCGGAATGCCCGGCTTCACCTGCGCGCAGAAGCTGGACAAGCTCGGCATGCGCGGCAGCAACACCGGGGAATTGGTGTTCCAAGATTGCGAGGTCCCCGAGGACAACGTGATCGGCGGTCTCGGACGCGGCGTCAACGTGCTGATGTCAGGCCTGGATTACGAGCGTGCCGTGCTGGCCGCGGGTCCCCTGGGCATCATGCAGGCCTGCATGGACGTGTGCGTGCCCTACATCCACGAGCGCAAGCAGTTCGGCCAGGCCATCGGCGAGTTCCAGCTCATGCAGGGCAAGATCGCCGACATGTATACGACGATGAACGCCGCCAAGGCCTACGTGTATGCCGTCGCCAAGTCCTGCGACCGCGGCGAAACGACCCGCAAGGACGCCGCCGGCGCCATCCTCTATGCTGCGGAAAAGGCGACCTGGATGGCGCTGGAGGCGATCCAGGTGCTGGGCGGCAACGGCTATATCAACGATTACCCGACCGGACGGCTGCTGCGGGACGCCAAGCTGTATGAGATCGGTGCCGGCACCAGCGAAATCCGTCGGATGCTGATCGGGCGGGAGCTGTTCAAGGAAACGGCGTAGCAAGCGACGCCGCCGCCGACACGTTTTCCCGAAGCGACGCCGTCAAGTCACCCGGTTGCGGACGCGGAAGTGCGGGGCCTGCCACGCCGCGCTGGCGAACACGTCCCCAAGCGCCGCCGCGGCATCCCACAGGTCGGCATAGCGCAAGGTAAGCGGGGTGATGCCGAACCGCATGATGTCAGGCGTGCGGAAATCGCCGATCACGCCACGGCCGATCAGCGCCTGCATCACTGCGTAAGCCTCCGGGTGGCGGAAGGAGACCTGGCTGCCGCGTGCGGCCTCCGCCGCGGGGGTTGCAACCAGCAGCCCGGCACCGGGGCAGTGCTGCGCGGCAAGCTCCATCAGCAACGCGCCCTGGCGCAGTGACTTCGCCCGCACGTCCGCCATCGGCGCCCGCAGCGCGATATCCACCCCAACCTCCAGCGCCGCCATCGCGAGGATCGAAGGCGTGCCGACGACCGCGCCCATGACGCCCGGCGCCGGACGGTAACTCCCGTCGAAGGCGAAGGGATCGGCATGGCCAAGCCATCCCGTAATCGGGTAGCGCGCCTCCGCCTGCAGCCGCCCGGCGACATACAGGAACGCCGGGGCACCCGGCCCGCCGTTGAGGAACTTGTAGCCGCAGCCGACCGCCAAATCGGCGTCTGCCGCCGCAAGGTCCACCGGCACCGCCCCGGCGGAGTGCGCCAGGTCCCACAACACCAGCGCCCCCGCCGCGTGCGCCGCCGCCGTAAGCCTTGCCATGTCGTGCATCGCCCCGGCACGGTAGTCCACGTGCGTCAGCATCACGACGGCCACATCCGGCCCGAGCGCCGCGGGGATCTCGTCCGCCGCGGCCAGCTTCAGTTCATGCCCTTGCCCAAGCAGCGCGGCCAGCCCCTCGGCGATGTAGAGGTCGGTCGGGAAATTGCCGGCCTCGGACAGGATGACCCGGCGGCCGGACCGCAGCCGGAGTGCGGCTGCCAACAGCTTGAACACGTTGATCGAGGTCGAATCCGCCGCGATCACCGTGCCCTCCGGCGCGCCGAGCAGGCGGCCGATCTTGTCGCCGACCCTGGCCGGCAGCTCGATCCACCCGGCGTCGTTCCAGGAGCGGATGAGGCCCGCACCCCATTCCTGCTCCACTACGGCTGCAACCCGCCCCGGCGTGGCCCGCGGCAGCGCGCCGAGCGAGTTGCCATCAAGGTAGATCACGCCCTCCGGCAGGATGAACTCGTCGCGGAACGGCGCGAGCGGGTCGTCCCGGTCCATCGCTTCCAGCCCACCCCGTGTGATCATGCGCTCATGCCTCAAGGTCCCTGGCGGATCACCATCAGACCCGCTGCATAGGATAGCCAGACCCGGCGCTGGCTGAACCAGTCCAGGCCCAGCAGCATGTCCGCTGGGGCAACCTGCAAATCGGTGATGCTGACGGGCATATTGGTGGCCAAGTCCGGGCCGGCTTGCAACGTCCGCAGCTTCAGGTAGCGGAGCGTCACGCGCTGGCCATCTATGCCGCGGGCGGTGCTGGCCGCCACCGGCGCGTCCAGGCCCAGGCGCGCGGCGGCGGTGTCCGACACCAGTGTGATGCGGGTTCCAGTATCAGGGATGGCCAGCAGGGGGCTGCCGTTGGCCTGGACCGGCAGCATCCGGTCGCCGCCAGCCTCTTGCAACGGGATGGCAACGCCCGGCGGCGCACACCCGGACGGCGCCAGCAGCGTCAGCCGGCCGGCGCGCAGGTCCAGTTCCACATCATAGGCCCGCAGCAACGGCGCACCGAGCAGCCCGGCCAGGGGCGGATCGGTCACGGGCACGCCGGGCAGGGCCGTAACGGGGACGTAGCCGCCAGGGATTGCCGCCCCAGCTAGCGTTAGGCCGCTTAGCAGGACGGTGGGCGCGTCCCGTGCGCCCCCGGTGCCCAGCAGCCGGGTCGTCCGCCCGGGTTCGGCGGGCAGGCTCAGCCGGGACACGGCATCCGGCAGCAGCAGCATCCCCTGCGCGCCCGTGTCGAGCAGCATGGTAACCGGGCGTCCGCCGATCTCCGCCGTGACCAGGGGAAAACCGTCCTGCAGCCGCACTGGCACTACGGTCCGCACCTCGGGCCGGCACGCGGCACCAGCCGGAGCAGCAATCAGCAAAGCCAGGAAAAGCGCTGCCCTACTCCTTCTCCCTCCGGGAGAGGGTCGGGGTGAGGGGGTCTTCAGCGCTGCGCCTGCCCACGAAACGCCATGTTCCCGGTCCACTCGCTACGCCCCGCGCCGCAGCCAAGACCCCCTCATCCCGACCCTCTCCCGGAGGGAGAGGGAGGAAATCAAAGCATCCGCTGCAAGATGATCTTCTGCACGTCCGAGGTGCCCTCATAAATCTGGCACACCCGCACGTCCCGATAAATCCGCTCCACCGGATAATCCGCCAGGTAGCCATACCCTCCCAACGTTTGGATTGCCGCGGTGCAGATTTGCTCCGCCGCCTCGGACGCGAACAGCTTCGCCATCGCCGCCGCCTCCAGCGCCGGGATGCCCGCATCCTTCAACCGCGCCGCCCGCAGCGTCAGCTCGCGCGCCGCCGCCAGCTTGGTCTTGGCCTCCACCAGCCGGAACCCCACGGCCTGGTGCTCGATGATCGGCCTGCCGAACTGCTTACGCTCCTTGGCATAGCCGATCGCATACTCCAGCGCCGCCCGCGCCATCCCGACGCTTTGCGCCGCAATGCCGATGCGCCCAGACTCCAGCGTGCTCAGCGCAATCTTCAGGCCTTCGCCCTCGGCGCCGATCCGCTGGTCATCCGGCACGTGCATGTCGTCGAACGACAAGGCGCAGCTATCGGACGCCTTCTGCCCCAGCTTGTGCTCCACCCGCGCCACCGAGAAGCCCGGCGTGTCGTTGGCCACCACGAAGGCGCTGATGCCCTTCTTGCCCGCCGCCGGGTCGGTGATCGCGAACAGGATGGTGGTCTTGCCGATGCTGGCGTTGGAGATGAACTGCTTGGACCCGTTGACCGTATAGCCGCTGTTGGTCCGTTCCGCCCGAGTGCGTATCCCCGCGGCGTCCGACCCGGCGCCGGCCTCCGTCAGCGCGAAGCTGGCCACGACCTGCCCGCTCGCCATCGGGCGCAGCCAGCGCTCCTTCTGCGCCGGGTTGCCGAACTTCTCCAGGATTTCGCAGGTCGGCGCGTTATGGACGCTCACCAGCGTGGACACCGACCCGTCCCCGGCCGCGATCTCCTCAACCACCTGCGCATAGGTTTCATACGGGATTTCGCTGCCGCCCCAGTCCGCGCTGTTGGTGGCGCCCAGGAACCCCATCTCGCCCAACTCGCGTATGATCTCCGGCTCGATCCGCCCGGCCTTTTCCCGTGCCGCCGCCGTAGGCATCAGCCGCTCCTGCGCAAAGCGGCGAGCGGTTTCGACAATCAGCGCATTCGGGTCGGTGCTTTCGAGCATGGCGGTCCTCCGGCAGGTTCGTTATCTGTCAGGTAATGGCGGCCAAGGAGGGACGCAACTGTCCCTCTGCCAACCTCCAGTACCTCAACGGTGAAGGGTGGAAAAGCGTAGCGCCTTCCGCCACCAGCAAGCGCCGCGGCCTGGCAGGAAGCGCGTCGCCGTCCCGTCCCTTTTCGGCAGCGACGTGCCGTCACTACTCCGCAGCAACCGCCAGAACCGGGGCGTCCAACTGCGCCAGCAGCGCCTCCCGCCGCGGCCGGGACGCCGCAAGGCTCGCCGCCTTCACCGGGCCGAACCCGCGTATGTCCATCGGCAGCGCCGCCAGCCCCGCAGCCGCGCCCACGGTGTCCCGCCGCAACCGGTCCAGCGCACCGCGCACATCCGCCTCATACTCCGCGATCACGCCACGCTCGACCCGGCGCTCACCTTGCCACCCGAACACATCCAGCGCCGTGCCGCGTAGCGCCTTGCCATGACGCAGCATCCGGAACAGCGGCAGCGCGATGCGTCCGGGCACCGCGACCTTGCGACGCCGCCCCGTTGCCGGGTCCATCCGGCTGACCAGCGGCGGCGCCAAGTGGAACACCGGCGCGTCGCCATAGCTGGCAGCGGCATGCTGGCGCGCGACCTCATACTCGTCCTTGATCGCCAGCACGCGGTAGTAACCCTCCGCCACCGCGCGGCTCAGCGCACCAGGCGCTCCGGTTACCGCCGTTTCCCGCACCTGCGCCGCGTCCACCAGGCCGCGGTAGCGCGCGGCCAGCTTGGCGTTGCCATACTCCGTCAGCTCCGCGGCCCGCCGCTCCACCAACGCGTCCAAGTCGTCCGGCATCGGCGCGCGGTCCCGCATGATCTCGTCCGCCAGGGTCGGGTTCGCCGCCAGGATGCGGCCCCACAGGAACGCCTGCCGGTTCAGCGGCACCGCAGTTCCATTCAGCTCCATCGCCCGCAGCAGCGCGCCCTGGCCGACCGGCACCAGTCCCATCTGCCAGGCCAGCCCCAGCAGCAGCGTGTTCATCGCCTGCGCATTGCCGAACAGCCGCTCGGACAGCGCGGCGCCATGCAGGAAGCGGGACCGCTCCGCCGACGTGTTCCGCCCGATGGCCCGGCGGTGCAGCCCGGCATCCAGCGCCATATCCCGTTCCTGGATGAAGGCGGCGCCTGGCTGCAGGTCCATGTTGCCGACGACGCCCGCCGCGCGCTTGCACCGCCCCAGAACGTCCGCGCCCGCACCCACTGCCATATCGGCGGCCAGCAGCAGGTCGGCCTCGCGTTGCGGGATGCGTACCACATCCAGCCCTCCGCCGTCCGCATGGGGATCGGCGATCTGCACATGCGACACCACGGCGCCGTTCTTCTGCGCCAGCCCGGTGAAGTCCAGCGTGCTGACCTGCCGCCCTTCCAGGTGCGCCGCCATCGC
>CAXTCI010000213.1:0-8389 GCA_964242325.1 uncultured Acetobacteraceae bacterium | reverse complement strand
GGACAGGATGAGGCCGCCCAGGACCAGCAGGGCGACGTTGGCGTAGGCCAGCCGGTCGGCCAGGCGGGGCGCTTGGCCCAGCAGCCATACCGCTGCCCCGAGGCCGATCAGGTGGGCGACGACGGCAAGAACCAGGGCCAGCAGACCCGCCGACTTCCACCGGGACGCCAGCCGGGACCGGCGCCAGGTCAGCCGCAGCTCGTGGCGCAGCAGCCACCCGACCGACCCCGGCCGGAGCATCATGCCGGCGCCGCGACCAGGGCGAGGAAGATGTCCTCCAGCGTGTCATTCCCGGGGTGGCGGGCGCGCAGCTCGTCGAAGGTGCCGACCTCCAGCAGACGCCCGCCGGCGATGATGCCGATGCGGTCGGCGATGCGCTCGGCCACGTCCAGGATGTGGGTGGTCAGCACGATGCCGGTGCCGCCGGCCACGCGGTCCCGCAGCAGGTCCTTCACGTCCCGCGCCGCGGCGGCGTCCAGGCCGGTCAGCGGCTCGTCCAGGATCAGCAGCCGGGGATCGTGCAGCAGGGCGCCGGCCAGCACCGCCTTTTGCCGCATGCCGCGGGAAAACCCCTCGCACCGCTCGTCGCGGTGCGGCCACAGGCCCAGGCGCTCCAGCAGGCCCTGTGCCCGTTGCGCCGCCAAGCTCGGCGGCACCGACCACAGCCCCGCCACGAACTCCAGGTATTCCAACGGGGTCAGCTTGTCATACAGCAGCGGCTCGTCCGGCAGCCAGGCCGTGACCCGCTTGGCGGCCACCGGGTCGGCCAGGGCGTCCACGCCGCATACCTGGATGCTGCCGGCGTCCGGCCGCAGCAGGCCCGCCACCATGCGCAGCGTCGTTGTCTTGCCAGCGCCGTTGGGGCCAAGCAGCGCAAACACCTCGCCCGCCCTCACCTCCATGTCCAACCCGTCCACCGCCACCCGGTCGAACGACTTGCGCAGGCCGCGCAGCTCCAGCGCAGGCGGGGGAAGTGTCATGGCGTTGCGTACTTCCCCGTGGCGCGATTCCAGGCGAGTTTACCCCTGCCCGAGCCGGGCGTCATCCGGAGAGCCGCCATGCTGACCGTCCACCACCTCGAAAAGTCGCAATCCGAACGGATCACCTGGCTGTGCGAGGAGCTTGGCCTGCCTTACGAGCTGAAGCTTTACAAGCGCGACCCGGTCACCATCCTGGCGCCGCCTGAGCTGAAGGCGCTGCACCCGCAGGGCACCGCGCCCATCATCGAAGATGACGGCCTGGTGCTCGCGGAGTCCGGGGCCGTCATGCAATACATCCTCGGCAAGTACGGCCAAGGCCGCCTGGCACCCGGCCCGGACGACCCGGCCTTTGCTCCCTATCTGTACTGGTTCCACTTCGCCAATGGCACCCTGCAGCCGAACATGGGTCGCAACATGGTGCTGCGGCGCGTGAACCTTCCAGCGGACAACCCGGTGCTGCAAGCGATGCAGGGTCGCCTGGACCGTGCGCTGGCGCAGGTGGAGGCTCGGCTTGGCGAGGCGGAACACCTGGCCGGGACGGAGCTTACGGCTGCCGACATCATGATGGTGTTCTCCCTGACCACCATGCGGATTTTCATGCCGCTGGATTTCGTGCCCTATCCCAACATCCTGGCCTATCTGCAGCGCATCGGCGCCCGTCCCGCCTATCGCGCTGCCATGCATAAGGGCGACCCGGACCTGACGCCGTTGCTGACCTGAGCCGGCCTTCCAGCCAAAACCCACCAAACCCCTAGCACCCAGCGGTTTCGCAACCTTATCCTTGTACTTGCACGCTGGGCTTGGCGATGGAGGCACCTGCTTGAAGCACTACCTGACTGCCTGGACCATTACGCTGTCCCTGGCCATCGCCGCCCCTGCCGTCGCGCAAACCCCGCCCGCACCGGCAGACCTCGCGGCGCCGGTTCCCGCACCGGCTTCCGCCCCGCTGATCGCCGCCAACGGCGTCATGCGGGCCACGCTGGACAACGGCCTACGCATCGTGGTCGTGCCCGACAAGCTTGCGCCGGTGGTCACGACCAACCTCAGCTACCTCGTCGGGTCCAACGACGCGCCGGCAGGCTTCCCCGGCACCGCACATGCGCTGGAGCACATGATGTTCCGCGGCAGCGCCGGGCTGGACCGGGATCAGCTGTTCGACCTCGGCGCGCTGCTCGGCGGCAACTACAACGCCAGCACCACCGAGACGGTCACCCAATACACCTATACCGTCCCCTCCGCCGACCTGGCCCTGGCGCTGCACAGCGAGGCGCTGCGGATGCGCGGCCTGACGCTCAGCCAGGCGGATTGGGAGCAGGAGCGCGGCGCAATCAACCAGGAAGTGTCGCGCGACCTGTCCAGCCCGTTCTACGTCTACTCCGCGCAAGTGCAGGGCCTGCTGTTCGCAGGCTCCCCCTACGAGTTCGACGCGCTGGGCACCCGCGCCTCGTTCGACAAGACCGACTCAGCCCTGCTGCGCCGCTTCTACGACCAGTGGTATGCCCCCAACAACGCCATCCTGGTGATCGCCGGCGACGTGGACCCGGCGGCGGCCATCGCCGAGGCCCGCAGCATCTTCGGCCCCATTGCCCGGCGCGACCTGCCGGCCCACGCGCCGGTCAAGCTGGCGCCGGTCGTCAAGCAGACCATCGAGCTGCCGACCAGCTTCAGCACCGCCATCGCCGCCATCGCGGTACGGATGCCGGGCCTGGCCGAGCGGGACTTCGCCGCTGCCGACGTCCTGGGCGACGTGCTGGGCAGTCAGCGCGGGGAGCTGAACGACCTCGTCACGTCCGGCAAGGTGCTTGGCGCATCGTTCAACTATCAGCCGCGCAAGGACGTGGGCCAGGGCCTGGCC
Source organism: uncultured Acetobacteraceae bacterium (assembly GCA_964242325.1). GTDB lineage: Bacteria > Pseudomonadota > Alphaproteobacteria > Acetobacterales > Acetobacteraceae > DASWOJ01. The sequence goes on along the minus strand of CAXTCI010000213.1, from coordinate 5,554 downwards.
ATCGCCGCCTTCCCCCGGGACGGCGACCCGGCGCCGGTGCTCGATGACCTGCGCAGCGTGCTGACCGCTGCCGCCGCCGGCAACATCCCGGCGGAGCTGGTCGAGGCCAGCAAACGGCAGGAGCTGGCCCAGCTTGCGTTCGAGGCCGACAGCATCAGCGGCCTGGCTAACGCCTGGTCCCGCGCGCTGGCCCAGCAGGGCCTGAATAGCCCGGACGACCTGGCCCATGCCTATGAGGCCGTGACGGTCGCCGATGTGGTCCGAGTCGCACGCGAGGTGCTGGATTTGGACCACGCCGTATCCGCCGTATTGACGCCCCAGGAGGGCGCACGGCCCGGCTCCGCCGCGGGCTTCGGCGGCGCCGAAAGCTTCGGCAGTTCCTCCGCCCGTGGCACTCCACTGCCCGACTGGGCCGCGGCCGCGCTGGAAACTCCGAGCGCGCCGCCCGCGCTGGCATCGCCGACGGTCACCACCCTGCCCAACGGCCTCCGCCTACTCGTGCAACCGGAGATGGTGAGCCGCACGGTGTCGGTGTATGGCCGCGTGCGCCAAAGTCCCACGCTGCAGGAGCCGCCGGGCAAGGAAGGCGTGGCGGCGTTGACGGCGGAAATGCTGGACTATGGCACGCAGTCGCAAGACCGGCTGGCGTTCCGCAAGTCGGTGGACGACATCGCCGCGCGGCTAAGCGCCGGAAGCAGCTTCGAGCTTAAGGTACTGACGCCGCAGTTCGAGCTGGGGATGTTGCTGCTATCGGAGAACATGCTGCATCCCGCCTTTCCCGCCGCGGACTTCGACGTGGCGCGCAGCCGGCAGCGTGTGAACGTTGCCGGGCAGGTGCGGACGCCGGATTACCAGTTTGGCCTGACGGCCACCCGGGCGCTGGTGCCGGCCGGCGACCCGAGCCTGCGCCGGCCCACCCCGGAAACGGTTGCGGCGATCACGTTGGATGACGTGCGCGCCTTCCACGCCGCCGCCTACCGCCCGGACCTGACCACGATCGTCGTGATGGGCGACGTGACGCCTGATGAAGCGAAGCGCGTGGTTACCGAGACCTTCGGCGGCTGGACTGCGGAGGGGCCGGCGCCGAACGTGGACACGCCGGCGCTGCCGCCCAACCCGGCCAGTCAGGCCCGTGTCCCCGACCCGAACCGGCTGCAGGACAACGTGGTCCTGGCGCAGACGGTTGGGCTGCCGGTGGCCAGCCCAGACCGTTATGTGCTGGAGCTGGGCAGCACCATCCTAGGCGGCGGCTTCTCGTCCCGGTTGTATCAGGACCTGAGGGTGCGGACGGGATACGTGTATTCCGCCAGCAGCCAGTTCAACTGGCAGCGCACCCGGGCGACCTACGCTGTCGGGTTCGGCGCCGACCCCGGCAACGTGAGCAAGGCACGTGACCTGGTGGTGAAGAACCTGCGCGACATGCAGGCGAGCCCGGTATCCGACGCCGAGTTGGCGCGCGCGAAGGCGCAGACCCTACGCCGCCTGCCGATGGGCCGGTCCAGCGTGGACCGCATCGCCAACTCGTATCTGCGGCTGATGGATTTGGGCCTACCGCTGAATTCGGAGGAGGTCGCGGCGCGGCGCTACCTGACGGTCACCGCGCCGGAAATACAGGAAGCATTCGCAAAATGGCTGCGCCCGGACGGGCTGGTGCAGGTAGTTGAAGGTCCGCCGCTGCAGCAATAAGGCCTACCCTTCTCCCTTTCCCTTTTGGAAAGGGCCGGGGTGGAGGGTCCCGCTGCGGGTGAGGCGCCAACTTAAGCATGGCACTTATTGCATTTGGTGTTTTCGACGCCGTGGTGGCAATCATGCTTGGCAGGCGGCAAGCCAGTCCCCTTAGTCGATGCGGTTTCCGCCGCCCGCGGCCTCAACCCCGTCCGAACAGGTCCATCAGCCATCTGGCCGCCCAACAAAGCGCCTCCTGCCCTGAAGCGGTATCCGCCCTACAAGCTCCGCAACCCTGCCCCGCCCTGCATCACAAGGCGAGTTGCACCTTCATTGCCCGGCTCCGGTCTCCGGCCAACTCGAACGCCCGCACGGCGTCGGCCAGCGGCACCACCTCGGTCAGCAGTGGTGACACGTCCAATGCGCCCAACGCCAGGATACCCACCGCCCACTCGAACTCCTCGTGGAAGCGGAAGGTGCCGCGCAGGCTGATCTCTTTCGCGACCAGCATGTTCAACGGCAGCGCCACGTCCGCTCCAGCCAGGCCAAGCTGCACCACCACACCGCCGGGCCGCACGGCCTCCAGCGCTCCAGCCAGCGCGGCGCCGCTGCCGGACGCCTCGAACACCGTGTCGAACCAGCCCTTGTCAGCCTTGTAGCGGTCCAGCGCCGCCGGGTCAGACAGCGTATTGAGCGCCGCCGATGCGCCGAGACGGCGGGCGACCGCCAGCGGCGCATCGGCGATGTCCGTCGCCACGACCTCCCGCGCACCGCCATGGCGGGCAACCAGCAGGGCCAAGGCCCCGATCGGTCCCGTCCCCGTCACCAGCACGCGCTGGCCCAGCAGCGGCCCGGCCTGCCGCGCGGCGTGCAGGCAGACCGCCAAAGGCTCGGCGAAGGCGGCAGTCTGCAGGGGCAGGCCCGGCGGAACCGGCACCGCCTGCGCCTCGCTGCACACCAGGACCTCGCGGAAGCCGCCCTGCATGTGCGGCATACGCATGGCGCTGCCGAGGAAGCGCATGTCCAGGCAATGGTTGGGCTGTCCGGCCAGGCAAAAGCGACAATGGCCGCAGGGCTGGCTGGGATTGACGGCCACGCCGTCGCCGGGGCGCACGCGCGTGACGGCGGCGCCGGTCTCCAGCACCTCACCGGCGATCTCGTGGCCGGGGATCATCGGCTGGCGCAGCCGGACCGCGCCGAAGCCGCCATGCTGGTAGTAGTGCAAGTCCGAGCCGCAGATCCCGCCCGCGCGTATGCGGACCTTGACGTCGTGCGGGCCGACCGGGGGAATGTCTACGTCCTCGATCCGCAGGTCGTGGGGGGCATGGATGACAGCGGCTTTCATGGGGTGCTTCTCCTGGAGTGATGGTTCGAATGTCAGCCCGCAGGCCAGGACAGGACAGCGCTGGCGTCTTGCGCCACCGGCCGGCGTGGCGTTGTGTATCTCTGCCCTAGGCCGTCCGGTCCCGGGCTGGGTAGGTGCCGCTACGGGGGCATTCGCAGGTTGCAGTCGAACAAGGCGAGATCATCCCAGCCGTCCAGCAGGTCGAACATGCCCTCCAGGAAGACGATCAGCGAATCCGACGCTGCGGCGGCCTCCGCCACGCGCCCGGCGGCCACCGCCTCCACGATGGCAAGGTGGCCCAGCAGCGTGCCGCCGAGGTCCTCCGGGTGGACCCGGCTGTGGTAGATCCAGCCGATCCGGCGGAAGATCGTGTGCAGCGGCCGCAGCGTGGCCTCCAGGAATGCCTCCCCGGCAGCGGCGATCAGCAGGCGGTTGATCCTCTGGTCCAGCGCGTTGAACGCACCGACGTCCATCTCGCCACCGCGGTCGCGGAGCGCCTCCGCGATGACTGCCAAGTCACTCCGGTGCGCGTCGCCTGCCCGCTCCGCCGCCAGGCGCACCACGAACCGTTCCATGTCGCCCCGCAGGTGCAGCAGGGTGCGCTCGCGTCCCAGGTTGATGGGGGCGACCTGGATGCCGTGCCGGGGCCGGATGCGGATCAGCGTGTCGGAGGCGAGGCGGCTGACCGCCTGGTGCATCGGCGTGCGCCCGATGCCGGTCTGCGCCTGCAGGTCCTGGATGGACAGGAACAGGCCGGGCGGCAGGGCGCAGGTGACGATCAGCTCCTCCAGGCGGTCGTAAGCCAGGTCGGACAGGTTCGCGCGGCCGCCATCCGGGCGCAGCGCCTGCGCCCTGGCCAGGCGCGTTGCCGCCGCATCCAGGCGCGTCATCATCGCTCCTCCATCCCGGGCCGATGCTATGCGAAGCCTCCGCCGCACGGAAGCGGCTTGTGATATTTCACAGCCGACGGTAGCGTTGGAGGGTCAAAGCAGGCGCAGCCGGCACGGGCGCAGCCGCAGCGCCAACGATGCGGTGAGGGGGGAAACGGATGAAGATCACCGGCATCGAGACGCTGCGCACGGCCGAGTTCGCCAACGTCCTGTGGGTCCGCGTCCACACCGACGCCGGCGTGACCGGCCTGGGCGAGACGTTCTACGGCGCCGGCGCCGTCGAGGCGCACCTGCACGACGTGCTCGCCCGGCGCCTGCTGGGCCGCAACCCCCTGCACATCGAGGCGCTGCACCGCGAGATGCTGAACCTGCCGATGGCCCAGGCCAGCACGGGGGTGGAGTATCGCGCGGCGTCGGCGGTGGACATCGCGCTGTGGGACCTGTTCGGCAAGGTATGCAACCAGCCGGTGCATCAGATGCTGGGCGGGCTGTGCCGGCCCCGGCAGCGCATCTACAACACCTGCGCCGGCTACGGTTATGTCCGGTCCAACGACATCAAGCCGGTGTCCACCTGGAACTTCAACGACACCGCCGGCCCCTACGAGGACCTGCACGGCTTCATGACTCGTGCGGACGCGGTGGCGGAGAGCCTGCTGGAGTCCGGCATCACCGCCATGAAGATCTGGCCCTTCGACCCCGCCGCCATCGAGAACGACGGCCTGCACATCACGCCCGCACAGCTCAAGGCGGCGCTCGACCCCTTCGAGCGCATCCGCCGTGCGGTGGGCGACGGGATGGAGATCATGGTGGAATTCCACTCGCTCTGGAACCTGCCGATGGCCAAGAAGCTGGCGAGATGTCTCGAACCGTATCATCCCACCTGGTTCGAGGACCCGATCCGCATGAACTCGCCGCAGGCTCTGGCGGAGTATGCCCGCAGCACAGACGTATGGGTCTGCGCCAGCGAAACCCTGGGCAGCCGGTTCGCCTACAAGGATTACCTGGACAGGGACGCCATCGGCGTCGTGATGGCCGATCTGTGCTGGACCGGCGGGTTGACGGAGGGGCGCAAGATCGCCGCAATGGCTGAAACCTACCACCGGCCCTTCGCGCCGCATGACTGCGTGGGACCCGTGGGCTTCATCGCCGGCATCCACGCCTCGTTCAGCCAGCCCAACACGCTGATCCAGGAAAGCGTGCGGGCATTCTACACTGGATGGTACAAGGAGTTGGTGACGGTGATGCCCGACATACGCGGCGGCTACGTGTATCCGATGGAAGGGCCGGGCCTGGGCACCGAGCTGCTGCCGGCAGTGTTCGAGCGCCCGGACCTCATCGTGCGCCGGTCGGAGGCATAGGGCATGTCCACGCATCTGTTCGACCTGACGGGGCGCACCGCCCTCGTCACGGGATCATCGCGTGGGCTTGGGCGCGCAATGGCGGAGGGGCTGGCGCAGGCCGGGGCCGCCGTGGTGCTGAACGGTGCCGACGCCGGGCGGCTGGCAGAGGCCGCGGCGGCCATGCGCGCCGCCGGGCACACAGTGCACGAGGCGCGGTTCGACGTGACAGACGAGGCCGCGGTGACCGCGGCCTTCGCGACGCTGGACGCGCAGGGCATCGCCGTGGACATCCTGGTGAACAACGCCGGCATCCA
>CAXTCI010000212.1:0-8420 GCA_964242325.1 uncultured Acetobacteraceae bacterium | reverse complement strand
GCTCTAAAGCGTTAGCCCGCCCAGGAAGTCCTTTAGCGCGCCGTCCGCGTCCGTCACCGCCCTGCCCGCTGAGTCCGCCTGCATGGTCAGGGCCGCCAAGTCGTTCTCCTGCTTCTGCAATATACTGAAATACCGCCGCTGCAGCTCGCTGCCGTTCGGCACGGCAGCTAGGTTCTGGCGTACGCGGTTCTGGTCGGCGACGATGGCAGTGCGGCGATGCTCTAGGTCGTCCGCCGTGGCATGGCGCCGGTCCAACTCCGCCCGTAGAGTCCCGGCGCGGGTCAGGGCAGCCCGCAGCGCCAGGGAAAGCTGACCCTCCGACGCCAGCGTCGCCAGTTGGGCGGGCGAGGCCCCTGTCAGTGCCAACTGCTCCTCCACCGGATGTTCCAGCACGACATTCAAGGACAAGGTCGTGCCCGGCGGCACGATCTGGGTAATGCGATAATGCGTCGGGGTCGTGCCGACCTGCGCCGGGTCGGGCTGCGCCAGGGTCCAGCCGTCGCGGCGGGGCTGCTCGATCAGCATTGTCCTGCCACTATCCGCAGGAGTGGTCACGCGATAGGTCGTGGTGGCACGCTGGCGACGCACAATTTGCAGCACGCCACGGGCAGCACGCCCACTGGTTATCATGGCGTCGTCGGCCTGCGTCATGTCCACCCGCACCGGCAGGTCCGCGGCAAAGCTGGCCAGACGGTCCTCACCGGGCTGGATGGCAGGCAGGCGCGCGTCGCCGATGAAGGCGGGGCCGTCCACCCCGGCCTCATACAGCGTCGCCAGACCCGGAGGCAGCGCACCGGAACCGTCGTTGGTCAGCAGCACCGCGACCAGGGGATGCAGCGGGTCGGCATCCGGCCGATACAGCGCCACGCGCCGAGCCGGCACCGGCCGGTCGGCCAGCAGCAGCAGCAGGCTTTCGCCGGACGCCGCCGACACCTTGGCCGCCAAGCGGAACCGCACCTGTGCCGCCGCCTGCTGCGCCTCCGCAGGCGGCGGCGCAGGGACCGGCGATGCGGCCATCGCACGGCCGACGGCCATCATCGGCGCGGGAGGCGGCGGAGGAGGCGGCCCCCCAGGCGCCCCGTCCTCCTCCTGGTCCTGCGCCACTTTGCCGCGCCCACCGACTGCCCCGGCGTCCACCGCCGGCGTCAAGCGGTTCGGCACCTCCACCGGCGCCTCCGGCCGGCTGGTGAACACCGCCTCATACAGGGGCTGATGATACAGCACGGGCTGGCCGCTGGTCAGCACGACCTCCACGTCCCGCCAATCCCGTCCGCTCAGGTTTTCCACCACGGCGTAAGCTTGCAGCCGGACCGGGCCGTCTTGCCCCTCGGTTGGAACGGTCAGGCGGTAGGACGCCTTCCACACCGGCGCTGGCACGACGTAGCCGAACCGCACCGTGCGCGGCCCGCCGGCCCCGAGCGCCACCTGCAGGGTCCGCCGGTCCTGCACCCGCTGCGCCGCGATCGCCCGCAGCGCCGCGGCGACTTGGCTGCGCAGCGCGTCTGATTGCAGGTCCAGGGCCGGCGTGTCCTCCAGCACCAGGCTCTCGATCCCCGTTGACGTCGCGAGCGTCAGGCGGTGCCGGGTCAGGGTGCCGCCATTGTTGGGCAGCGCGGCCTCGAACGGCGTCACGGCCAGGATCGTGCCGGAGGCGTCGCCAGATACGCCAGCACCGGGGACGCTCACCGCCTCCCCGACCAGCGCGCCAAGCAGCGCCTCGGGCGAGGCGAAGGCGTCGGGGCCGAAGGGCAAGGTGCGGAAGCTTTCCGACAAGGGCTGCCGCCCCGGCAGGCGCACGTTGGCCGGGCTGCCGGCGGGGTCATCCACTTGCAGCGACTTCAGCACGTCGTCCACCTGGTCCAGCGGCACGTCGAGCGGCAAGGTGGCCGCCCCGTCCACTTCGGCCGTGAACAGGAATTGGCCGACGCCACCGGTGGACAGCGTCACTTGGGTGAGAGCCGGCTCTGCTGCGTTGGCCGGGAGCGCAACAGCCAAGAGCACGAGGGTTCGCAGCAAGACAGCCGGCATGGTGGTGGTCCGCATGACCGCATTTCCTCCTGGCAGCCACACTTTCCCTGCCCCGCGTTTCCCAGGCAAGTGGCAAGAACGCGTCATCCCGTCCCGCCGCCGTGCGGGTCAGGGTCGCACGGCAAGCAGAAGCCATCCGCGCCGCCGCGCGCTAGATGCAGCACATCTCCAGCGAAGCGGATAGGAGGACAGGATGGGTTCACTCGACGAATTGGCGGCCCGGCATGGCGTGAGCGCCGGGGCCGTGCAGGCGCTGCAGGACGCCCTGCGCCGCGGCAACGGACGCATGGCGCAGTTCAGCCACCCCGAGCTGGGTGGCATGGGCCAATGGTCGGCGGGCGGCATGACGCAGGTGGGCGACATGTTCAACGCACCCTTGCGCGACCGTGTCGCCGCCCTTTGCGCCGAGCTTGCGACCATGCCGGCGGATATCCCGACCCCCGCCGCATCCCGGCGTGAGTGGTGGCCGGCAGAGTTCGGCCAGCCCTCTGCCGCTGGATCGCAGGACGGGATGCGCTACGCCTGCTTCCCCGACGTACGCCGCGTGGTGCTGGAGCAGGGCGGCGCCGTCACGGTCTACGACAGCGGCGACCACCGGATCAGCGGCGTGTCCCAGGCCCAGGGACCGGGACAGGACCTGGTGTTCCTCAGCCAGATCGGGCGTGTCCGCGCGTCGGATCTGCCGGTAGTGCGCTGACGGCGGGTTGGTCTTAGGACGGGGACTCTCGCCTTCTTTGTTTGGGAAGGGGAGATGGCGGAGCGATCCGGTTCCATGCGACAGCCCGCCCAGTAGGCCGTCGCTGCTGGTTTCGATCACCCAGCCACAGCGGCGCGCAATCATGATTGCGCGCCGCCTTTACACCTAGGCGGTCTTGTGGCGGCGGCGGAGACCGATGCCGATCAAGCCGGCGCCGAGTAGGGCGGCGCTGGCAGGCTCGGGAACCGAAACGCTGGGCACGAATTCGAAGGCGGACGACGTGGAGGTGGCGATGACATCGTCGAAGCCTTGAAGGAAGCCCTCATGGACCGTGACGAACGCGGACGTCGTCCCATTGGCTAGGAAGCTGCCGCCGACGGCTTGCGCCACCTCGGAGCCAGTGACAGTGAGTGACGCAAGCAAGGTGCTGCCGGAGAAGAAGTCTAGGTTCAAGCTATTGTAGGTATCCACCGTGCCCCAGAGCAGGCTGAACGTGTTGGTCATGTTGAGCAGGCCGTAATTAATGTTCACGTTGTCGCTGGGCTGCGCGGCAAGATAGTTGCCCTGGCCGAGGTTCGTGCCGTTGAAGGGCGACACCACGACGCCGCCTACCGAGCCGGAGTAAACGCCCGCGTGCGGGACAGCCACATTCGGCTGGAATGTGATGGTGCCGCCGTTGCTGAGCGCGATCGGCGCGGTCGAGACAAGGCCGTTGGTGCCGGCGTTGCCGAAGTAGCCCAACGTGAAAGGCGAGCTGGTCGCGCCAGCAGCGCTTGTGGCGGTAAGGGTATCACCGGCCCCGATCGGCCCGATGGCGATTGAGCCAGCGTTGGCAGTGCTTAGGATAAAAGACGAGACAGCAAAGGCGGCTGCTGCCAGAAAGTAACGAGAGCAAGACATGGAAACATCTCCTATGTGCAATTTGCGCTCACAGAGACTATGGCGGACCAGCTCATGAATGAATATGCAAATATCAATCCGTTGTCGGTATCAGGCAATTATGCCATTCCATCTTTAGCATTAAAGTTTTGCAAGAGGCTCAACTCCAACTTTGATTTTAGTAATTAGTATTTTGAAATTACCATTTTAACATGGAGACCTATGACGGAGGCAATGCATTGCGCGGTGATCGCATTGGTTGAGGACAGCGAGCAAAAGTGCAAGGCAGCACAAACAGCGACAGGGTATGATCCGAGCCTCGGCGCGGGCGCCGGTGGCCGACGCCCAGTGACCATCGATCTCCTGGAGCCGCAGTCGTTCAGACCGTTCCGCGGGTCATCCCGCAGCGCGACGCGGGCAGTTAGTGCAGGTCCAGCACCGCCGTCGCCCGGTCACCCTTCTCCCACCCTTGCAGCAGCATTCGCCCAGTGTGCGGGCTGGCCATCATCGCCAGCCGTGTGTCCGGTATCAGGATCGGCGGCCGCACGCAGTCAACACACCACCACTCATGGGAATGGTTCAGCATGTAGGCGCCCCGCCGCCCGACGACCCGGTCCACCTGCCGCACGGCATCCGCGTAAGGGCCGGCCGGCCGGGCGGACGGCACGCGCGACCGTTCCTCGGCGAGCCGCACTCCAAGCCGCGTACACGTCCGGTCCCCGGCGTCCAGCACCAGCCGCAGCCGGGCCGGCTCCACCAGGGCCGATACGACGGCCGGCTCCGCGGCGCCCCGGGCGTCTATGACGGGGATCGCGGGCAGGGTCACCGTGCCGCCTTGCGGGTCTTGTATTCGGCAACCAGCCGGTCGGTCTCGGCCTGAGTGGGCCGCGGCGCCGGAGCGCGGGACGCGCCGGCGACGCGCGGCATGCCGGGCTCCGCACCCTCGACCAACGCCCGCGGGATGTCGGACAGGAAGCGGCTGGGCTTGCCGGCCCACTCGCGCCGGTGCCGGACCCAACTCAGCCGCAATGAGTGCCGGGCGCGGGTCAGGCCGACGTAGAACAAGCGCCGTTCCTCGTCCAAGGCGCCGTGCTGCTCGGCTTGCCAGTTGGGCCAGACGCCCTCCTCCAGCCCGGCCAGCAGGACGTGGTCGAACTCCAGTCCCTTCGCCCGATGCAGCGTCAGCACCTGCACGGCCTCCACCCTATCTTCGCCGCTGGCAGCGTCGCCCAGCGCGGCAGCGTCGCAGTAAGCGCCCACGTCCCCTGCCCGCTCCGCGGCGGCCAACGCCGCGTTCCAGGGCCGGTGCAGCGCCGGGGCGGCCAGCCACTCCGCGGTCTCGCTGGCCTCGGCGGCCAGGCGCAGGGCGTCTGCCGGGCCGAGCCGCCGTCCGTCCACCCCGGTGCGTATCTCCGCCGCGACGCCCAGCACGGCCTCCAGCGCCTGCCGCTCGGCGGGCGTTGCCGGCAGGGACGGCACGGCGGCACCCAGCGCCAGGCCATGCGCGGCGGCGTGCTCCCGCAGCCGCCCGAACAAGGCGCCACCGATGCCGCGGGCCGGGAAGGCGCAGGCCCGGCGGAACGCGTCGTCCGCCGCGGGATGCCAGGTCCAGCCCCCCTGTCCTCCTCCGCGGCTCATGGCCAGGCGCAACCAAGCGATGGCCGCCAGGACCTCCTTGGGCGCATCCGGCTCGCGGTCGGTCGCCAGCAGCGCAGGCACACCGGCGGCGCGCAGGGCGGCCAGGATCGGCTCGGCGACGAAGCCGGCGCGGACCAGCACGGCGCATTCCCGCCATGGCAGGTCCGGCTGGTGACGGCGTAGCCCCTGCGCCCAGGCGGCGGCGGCCTGGCCCTCGGCCTCCGGCGTTGGCGCCTCGCGTATGCTGATGAGGGCGCCGGGCGCGGCCTTCGGGTCGGCCGGGCACAGCGCCTTGGGCAGCGCCGCCGGGTCCTGGGCAGCAACCGCGTTCGCAGCCGCCAGGATGGTGGGCGTCGAGCGGTAGTTGGTTTCCAGCTTCAGCGGCGGCGGCGCAGCCGGATGGTCCTTCCCGAACCGCCGGATGTGCGATACGTCCGCCCCGCGCCAGCCATAGATCGCCTGCAGGTCATCGCCCACCGCGAACACCCGCCCCGCCGCCCCGGCCAGCAGCCGCAGCAAGGCGTGCTGGGCGTGGTTGGTGTCCTGGTATTCGTCCACCAGCACCTCCGCCCACCGGCGGGACCAGCGCTCCGCCAACGCCGGGTCCGCCCGCATGGCGGCAACCGGCACCGCCAGCAGGTCGTCAAGGTCCAGCGCCGGGCGGGCCAGCAGCGCCGCACGGTAGCCCGGCAGCACCGCCGCCGCCCGCGCCAGCACGTCCGCATCGAACCGCGCCGACGCCGACGAGCGCGGCAGCCGCCGCGGGCTGTCCACCAGCCCGTTCTTGAGCAGGGACACCGCCTCCTGCAGCAGGGCGCCCTCCTTGGCGTCCCTGACGCTCGCCGCCTGCATCAGCAGGGTTCGCGCGTCCCGCCCGCCCACGATGGCGAAGCCGCGAGGCAGGCCGGGCACAGCCGCTCCATCCTCCACCAGCAGCCGGGCCATCACGGCATGGAAGGTGCCGACCCAGCGCGGCGTGCGCTCCGGTCCCAGCAAGCGGTGCAGGCGCCCGCGCATCTCGGCGGCGGCCTTGGTGGTGAAGGTGATGCACAGCAAGCGCCCGGGGTCCTCGCCGGACAGCACCAGGTCGGCGACGCGCCGGGTCAGCGTCTCGGTCTTGCCCGACCCGGCGCCGGCCAACACCAGCACGGGGGCAGGCGCGGTCGCCGCCGCCCGCTGCGCCGGATTGAGCGGGGCGAGATGCGGCGGGGCGGCCTGCCCAGCCAGCACCATCACCCGCTGGCGCCAACGCCGGACCCGCCGGCAGCCTCGGCAATGCCCAACACGTCTGGGTCCCCGCGGAATGCCGTCCGCTGTTCCGGCGTCATCAGCCGCCAGGCCGCGCGCAGCATGTCCGACAAGTCTCCGATCACCTGCCGCGTGTCGGACGTTTCGCCATGCGCGGTGGCATAGGCGATGAAGGCATCAATACCCCGGTCTGTGACATCGCCGTCGTCGTCATCCCCGTCCATCTGGCATCTCCTCCTTTGCGACCGGATGTTGCACCATCTCCGGCCGGAGTGTGCAAGTCGGTCGCAGAGCATTTGGGATTGAGAGATCAGATCAAGACCGCTTGGTAAGTCCATCGTGCCGCGCTAAGATTGTTACAGCTTGGGGAGGGCATCATGGTGCGTGGTTGGATGGCGGCGGCGCTGGTGGCATTGGCGGCGGCCGTGCCGGGCACGGCCTGGGCGCAGCAAGATCAGCAGGCTTTGGTGGACCGCTCGACGCTAGCGGCGCAGGAGATGCTGAACGACCATGACGGCACCGATGCCCAGGCGGTGCTGCGTCGGGCGCGGGCGGTGGTGATCTGCCCGCAGGTACTGCGCGCCGGGTTCCTGCTGGGCGGCCAGGGCGGCAACTGCGTGCTGGTGGCGCGGGACGGCGGCGGGTCCTGGTCGGCGCCGGCGTTCTACGGCATGGGCGGCGGCAGCATCGGCTTCCAGGCTGGTATCCAGGATGCAGAGGTGATGCTGTTCATCATGTCGGACCGCGGCCTGCGGGCGGTGATGGACAGCCAATTCAAGCTGGGCGCCGATGCCACCGCCACCTTCGCCGACCTGGGTGGCGGGGTGGAGGGTGCGACCACCGCGGCGCTGCGGGCAGACATCGTCGGCTTCACCCGGTCGCGAGGGCTATATGCCGGGATTTCGCTTGGCGGCTCGCTGCTGGGGGTCAAGTCCGATTGGAACGCCGTCTATTACGGTCGGCCCTTAGCGCCGCAGCAAATCGTAGTGGAGATGGAGGGGACCAACCCCGCCGCCGACCCGCTGCGCCAGGTGCTGATCCGCTACGGCGGCGCGGAGAAGCCTGCTGCGCCCCCGGCCCTACCCCCGCCGACGCCGCTTAACACTGTTCCGCAGCGCAGCGCGCCAATCCAACAGCAATCCTTGCCGCCACGCCGCTATTGACGCCTGGTTAAGCTAGCCTCACTTCCCCCTCTCCCTCCGGGAGAGGGCCAGGGTGAGGGAAAAGCCCCAAGCACCCTGGCGTCCCATAAAGAACGTCCATGCCCGACGCCCCATTCTGGGACACTGTACCTCTTGACGAAATGACGCGCTCACAATGGGAGTCGTTGTGCGACGGTTGCGGGCGTTGCTGCCTGCACAAGTTGCGCGACGACGACGATGGAGCGTTATCCTGGACCAATGTGTCTTGCCGCTTATTGGACGCCAATACCTGCCAATGCAGCCACTACGAGCGGCGGCAGGAGAAGGTGCCGGACTGCGTGAACCTAACCCCGGCGGCGTTGCGTGAAATAGACTGGCTGCCGCCAAGTTGTGCTTACCGGCGGGTGGCCGAAGGCAGGGGACTGGCCTGGTGGCACCCGCTGGTGTCGGGTGATCCGGCGACAGTGCATACAGCTGGAGTTTCGGTGCGGGGCCGCGTGATAAACGAGCGGCGGGCGGGACCGCTGGAGCATCACATCACGGACTGGCCTGGGCGGGATGTGAAAGGGCGCAAGTCACCCTCATTTCCTGGAAAACGACGGGATTGAGTGGATCTTATGGACTGGCACAGGGACAAATGGCGCATGTGGGAAATCTCCCGCATGCGCCATTGTTAGCGCTATAAAACCCCTTCCCAAAGGGAGAGGGCTCTCAAGCTATAGTTGCTGGGTTTAGCGCGACTTCTTGTAGAGCTTCGTCGCGATCTCAAACATTTCCTCTGGATGGTA
>CAXTCI010000211.1:0-8479 GCA_964242325.1 uncultured Acetobacteraceae bacterium | reverse complement strand
TTAACAATGATGCTCTTGTGCGTCAAGTTTTGCTGGTGCAGATGGCCTCGAAGTGGCCCTTGATGAAGCAGCACCATGGCGCAACGGGCGATATGCCGGGCTTGGCGCCGGGAACAACCTTCTCATTTAATACTTTCTATAAACTAAATCGGATCGCTTAGGCTTTTCACATGATGGGGAGCACGGCGGCGGATGGCAGGTTACTGTCATCGCCGAATGGGAGAGGAGCCTGCGGCACTCGTGCCGGGCTAAGGCCTTGCCATGAATGTCGTCTGCCCTGGCCGTTTGCCGTCATCATGGCGGGCTTGTGGCCTGACGCTCAGGCGCTGCCTACGCGCTCCGACCGGTCCCTGGCGTGCTGTGTTGCTGCCCGGAGTAAGAACGGACCGGGGTAGAGCAAAGGGCGCGCGATATGAGCCGGCGTGGGAGCGCCCGCTGTTCCAGACGGCCGGCGGCTCCTATCTGGCGGGCAGGGCGGCTGGCGTCAGCCGGGATCGCCGAGCAAGCCTGCCGCGGCGATGCCGGCCAGGGCGGCGGCCTCGTCGTTGTCGCTGGTGTCGCCGCTGATGCCAACGGCGCCCAGCAGGGTGCCCTCGGCGTCGCGCAGCAGCACGCCGCCGGGCACGGGAACCAGGGCACCGCCGGAGGTGTGGGTGACGGCGGCGACGAAGGTCGGGTCGGACGCCGCACGCTTGGCGATGGCGCGCGATCCCATGCCTAGCGCCAGTGCGCCGTATGCCTTGCCGTGCGCGATGTCGGAGCGGCGTAGGCTGGTGCCTTCCTCCGCCGCGAGCGCCTTGGGAGCGCCGCGGGCATCGAGGACGGTGACGACCAGCGGCTTCAGGCCGGTGCGGCGCGCTTCCTGCAGGGCGCCGGCGACGATGGTCTGGGCTTGGTCGAGGGTAATGCTCATGGCATGTCTTTCATGGGGTGGCGTTTCCGGTCTGCACGCGGGTGCGCCAGTCGGCAAGCACGTCGGCGACCGTTTGCGGCCAGGGGATCGTAGGGGTCCAGCCCAGCAGGCGCCGGGCCAAGGCGGCGTCGCCGGCGGCGAGCGGTATGTCGGACGGGCGCAGCCGCGACGGATCGGTCTGCGGTTGCGCCTGAATGCCGGCGGCGTCCAGCAGGGATTGCAGCACGTCCGACATGCGCCGGGGCTGGCCGCTGGCTAGGTTCAGGATGGTGCCGGGCGGCAGCGAGTCGGCCTCACGCACGCAGGCGGCGTAGGCGGCGCACACGTCCCGCACGTCCAGGAAGTCGCGCAATGGCGACAGGTCACCGACTTGCAGCACCGGCGGCTGCAATCCGGCGGCGATGCGGGCGACCTGCCCGGCGAACGCGGGCACCACGAAGTCTGGGGATTGGCCCGGCCCGGTGTGGTTGAAGGCGCGCACCCGCACGACGCGCAGCCCGTCCGCCGCCGCCATCGCGCCCAGCGCCAGGTCGGCCGCCGCCTTGGTCGCGGCGTAGGTGTTGAGAGGGGCCAGCAGCGCGTCCTCCGCCAAGGGCTGGCCGCCGCGGAAGCTGGCGCCGTAGATGTCGGCGCTGCTGCTGAATACCATCATGCAGCCGGGCGCGTGCGCCAGCAGCGCCCGGGCGAGATTGAGCGTGCCGCCCAGGTTGATCCGCCAGGCCCGGTCCGGGTCCTGCCGTGCGGCGGAGATGGCGGCGACGGCAGCCAGGTGGACCACCGCATCCGGTGAGGATGCGGCGACCGCTGCGTTCACCGCCGCGGGGTCGGTGATGTCGAACCGGGCGGCCTCCAGCGGGGCGCCGGGGAAGGCAGCGGCCAGGACGGGCATCAAATGCTTGCCGACGAAGCCGCCGGCGCCTGTGACCAGGATGCGGCGCGGCGCCACGCCTACCGCGCCATGCGGGCGCGGTGCCGGGCGAGGTCGGCGTCCACCATCTCGGCCACCATCTCGTCCAGGGTCACCTCCGGCGACCAGCCCAGGCGCTGCCGGGCCTTGCCGGCGTCGCCGAGCAGCACGTCCACCTCGGCCGGGCGCATGAAGCGCGGGTCGGTGCGGACGTGGTCCTCGAAGTTCAGGCCGACGTGGGCGAAGGCGCTGCGGCACAGGTCGCGTATGCTGGTGGTGACGCCGGTAGCGATCACGTAGTCGTCCGCCTTGTCCTGCTGCATCATCAGGTGCATGGCGCGGACGTAGTCGCGGGCATGGCCCCAGTCGCGCTTGGCGTCGAGGTTGCCGAGCGGTAGATCGGTCGCCAGGCCCAGCTTGATGCGGGCGACGCCGTCGGTGACCTTGCGGGTGACGAACTCGATGCCGCGGAGCGGGGACTCGTGGTTGAACAGGATGCCGCTGCTAGCGTGCAGGCCGAAGGACTCGCGGTAGTTCACCGTCATCCAGTGGCCGTAGAGCTTGGCGACGCCGTAGGGGCTGCGCGGGTAGAACGGCGTGCGCTCGCTTTGCATGGGCTCCTGGATCAGGCCGAACATCTCGGAGGATGACGCCTGGTAGAACCGGGCCTCGGGGCGGGCGATCCGCAGGGCCTCCAGCATGTTGCCGACGCCCAGTGCGGTGACGGTGCCGGTCAGCAGCGGCTGCTGCCAGGAGGCGGCGACGAAGCTTTGTGCCGCGAGGTTGTAGACTTCGTCGGGCTTGTGGTCCTGCATGATGCGGATCAGGCTGCTGAGGTCGGTCAGGTTGCCGTCCACGAGCTGCACATGGTCCAGCACGCCGAGCCAGCGCAGCCGCTCGCCGATCACATCGGAGGAGGCGGAGCGGCGCATCAGGCCGATCACCTTGTAGCCGTTGTTGAGCAGCAGTTGAGTGAGGTAGGCGCCGTCCTGGCCGGTGACGCCGGTGATGAGTGCGGTGGGCATTGGGTGCTTGGGTCCCTTAGGGTTCAGGCGCGGCCGTAGGTGTCCTCGATGCGGACGATGTCGTCCTCGCCGAGGTAGCTGCCGGATTGCACTTCGATCAGCGTCAACGGGATGCGGCCGGGGTTGGCGAGGCGATGGGTGCAGCCGAGCGGCAGGTAGATGCTCTCGTTCTCCCGCACCAGCACCTCGTCGGCGTCGCGGGTCACCAGGGCGATGCCGCTGACCACCACCCAGTGCTCGGCGCGGTGGTAGTGGCGTTGCAGGGACAGCTTTTCGCCGGGCGTCACCACGATGCGCTTCACCTGGAAGCGGTCGCTGTGGATCAGGCTCTCGTAGAAGCCCCAGGGGCGGTAGACCCGGTTGTGCGCCACCGCCTCGTGCCGGCCGGCGGCGCGCAGGCGGGTGACGACCTTCTTCACGTCCTGGGCGCGGTCGCGGTGCATGGCCAGCACCGCGTCCTCCGTCACCACGACGATGATGTCCTGCAGGCCGACGACGGCCGTCAAAATGCCGTCGCTGCGGGCGTAGCAGTTTTCCGATCCCTCCAGCAGCACGTCGCCCACGGTGGCGTTGCCGGCGCTGTCCTTGGGCGACTGCTCCCACAGCGCGTCCCAGCTTCCGACGTCGGACCAGCCGAGGTCGGCGGGGATCACGGCGGCCAGCTTCGTGCGCTCGGCCACGGCGTAGTCCAGGCTGATGTCGGGGCAGGCGGCGAAGGCGGCGGCGTCCAGCCGGATGAAGTCGAGGTCGCGGGTGCGGCCCTCCACCGCCCGGCGGACGGCGGCCAGCACGTCGGGGGCGTAGCGCTCCATCTCGGCCAGCAGGGTGCTGGCGGTGAAGACGAACATGCCGCTGTTCCACAGGTGGTGCTTGCCGGCCACCAGGGCCTGGGCGGTGGCGGCGTCCGGCTTCTCGACGAAGCGGAGGAGGGCGTGGACGCCGGGGGCGTCGGCAAGCTCCGGCCCGACTTCGAGGTAGCCGTAGGCGGTTTCCGCCCGGTGCGGCTGCATGCCGAAGGTGACGATGCGGCCCTGGCGGGCGGCGGTGGCGGCAAGCTCCAAGGCGGCGTGCAGGGCATCGGTGCGCTGGATCGCGGCATCGGCGGCCATCATCCACAGCACCGCGTCGGGGTCATGGTCCGCGACGAGCATGGCGGCGGCGGCGATGGCGGGAGCGGAGTTGCGGCCCACCGGCTCCAGCACGATCTGGGCGTCGGTGATGCCGGCGGCGCGCATCTGCTCGGCGATCAGGAAGCGGTGCTCGTGGTTGCAGACGACGACCGGCGGGGCGAAGCCGGGGCCAACGCCGCGGAGGGCGCACTCCTGCAGCATGGAGCGGTCGGACACGAGGGGCCAGAGCTGCTTGGGGAAGCTTTCGCGCGACACCGGCCAAAGGCGGCTGCCGGTGCCGCCGGACAGGATGACGGGGACGATGGTGGACTGGGACGCTGGGCGGGCGGCGGTGGCCAGGGAGGTCATGTGGGTCATCGCATCCTTGGGGCCGCGTTGGCCTGGGGTGGCGGGTTTGGGGTGGGGTTGCTTCGGGCCGGTATAGGTGGGGGTGGCGCCGGGTGTCCAGGCAGTGCGGCCGCCGCCGGGGCAATATGCGGGTAAAACGAAACGATTTTTAGCGCATGTGATGCTTGGGTGTCGCAAGGGGCGGGGCGGCCGGCGCTTGAACGCCGGCCATTGAAGCGTGTGCCGGGACGCCGCGTCCACACCTTCGGCTACTTCGCGTCCAGTTCGGATCGGGGCCACGCAGCGAGTACATGCTGGACGATTGCGTTGAGTGTTGCCTTCGAGGCTCCGGCCTTTGCTTGAACCGCGAGACCGTGATTGATCGTCGTCATGTAGCTTGCAAGAGTTGCGCAATTTGCTGATGCCGGGAGGTCGCCCTCCTGTTGGGCTCGGTCCAGTCGGGCACGCAGGGCTGCTTCGCCCGCATTCCGCCGGCTGATGAGTTCCTGGCGGATCGGCTCGCCCTCGTCGGAGCATGCCAGCGCCCCGTTCAAACCCAGGCACCCCCGGCTTTCCCCATTCAGCGTCAGCACCTCGACGGCGCCCTCCAGGATGCGCCGGACGACCTCGTGAGCACTTGGCTCGTTCAATGCATCTCGCATAAACCGCATGTATTCTGCGGCGTATCGGTCGAGAGCCTTGCGGAAGAGGGCTTCCTTGTTGCCGAAGGCCGCATAAAGGCCGGGGCGCGCGACGCCGGTGGCGCGGGTGAGATCCTCGAACGAGGCGCCCTCATAGCCCTTCTGCCAGAACACCGACAGGGCGGCATCCAGCGCGTCATCCACGTCAAACTGCCGGTGTCGTCCCATCGCAACCTCAATTCGATACCGGCCATTATAAAAAGTTGACAGCAAGAGTCCATAGCGCGTAACGATCAGTATCATACCGAACGGTATCGAAATGCGGGCAGCGGGTGCGTGGTTGCAGAAACACAGGAATCGGTAACGCTTCCTTTTTGCTGCATTCTCCGCCGACGCCGCACTTAAAGCCCGTTTGAGAATGCGCTGCGCTGAGTCGGCTGGCGTGGGTTTCCGAGCACCGGAGCGGAGCGGGCATGCCGCCCGTGAGCACCGGAGCGCAGGAAAGCCGCGTCAGACGGCCAGCGCAGTAGCATTATCAAACGGGCTCTTAGGCGAAAATGGGTGCCGAGGATGGTGCCCATGTCACCATTGATACGGCGCCTTCCCGGGATGACTGGCTGCCGGCGTCTTTTTCTTCAATGAACGTCTGCCTGGTCGGGCGGCGGCGGCATCAACAGCCCTTTTCGGTCGATTTACGGAGGTCACATTGTCCAAGACACTTTCGGGCAAGGTTGCCCTTATCACCGGAGGTTCGCGCGGCCTTGGCGCGGCCATCGCCGCCGCGCTGGCCGATCAGGGCGCGGACATCGCCATCACCTACGCCGCATCTGAGGAAAAGGCTGCGGCAGTCGTCAAGGCTCTGCTGGCGAAAGGCGTGCGCGCCGTCGCGCTCCAGGCGGATCAAGGCGATTGTTCCGCATCGGAGCCGCTGATGCAGAAAGTCGTGGAGACGTTCGGCAAACTCGACATCCTCGTCAACAATGCCGGGGTCGCATGGCAGGGGAAGACCATCGACGATCCAGAGATTGATAACGTCGCGATGGACAAGATGTGGGCAATTAATACAATGGGTGTGATCGCCAATATCCGGGCCGCTGCCAAAGTCATTCCAGAAGGCGGACGCATCATTTCGATCGGCTCGGGGCTGGGCACGCGCATCGCCAACGCCGGCAGGACCGATTATGCGGCGACCAAGGCAGCTATCGTCCACTACAGCCGAGGGGCGGCGCGCGATCTCGGTCCGCGCAACGTCACCGTAAACGTGGTCCAGCCGGGCATGATGGACACCGACATGGCCGCGTCTTTGAATGGGGTGTTTCCCGCGGGCGCCGTGGATCGCCATGCGATCCCTCGATTTGCCAGGCTCGGCGAGGTCGCTGCGGCGGTCGTTTACCTGGCGGGTCCTGACGCCGGGATCGTCACCGGCTCCGTGCTCGACGTTAATGGTGGTTACACCACCTGATTGCTGCCGGCCGCGACGAAGGATTGCCGACGTTTCCCATCTGCATGCGCGTTAAGTTTTGCTTCGTTCGCCGTACCGTCAGGTGGCAGCGGCCACCCGGAACGAGAGGGAAACTCGGAAGGCGAACCAGTTGAAGGATAACACAATGACCGAATCAATGGACCGGCGCCCGCTGGTGGATGCACCGTCTGATCTAGGCCTTGCGATAACGCCATGGGGTGAACAGGCCCGCCCACGGCTGCGAGGCGCTGACACCGAGGGGCGATTGTCCCTGCTCGCCTATGGTGCTCCTGCAGGCTTTGGACCGCCCCGCCATCTGCATCGGCTTGATGACGAGGTTCTCCTGATCGAGCAGGGCGCCATTTTCCTGTGGACGCCGCACGAATGCTGGACAGCCAGGCCTGGTGACGTGGTGATGCTGCCGAGGCGCGTGCCGCACACTTGGCGGGCGTATGGCGACGATCCCGTCCGGTTCCAGGTGACCGTGGCGCCTGGGGAGTTCGAGACCTTTTTCGAGCAGATTGTCGAACGAAAACTGACCCTTGTGGATCAAGCTAAGCTTGCGGAGGTCGCGTCGGCGGCTGAAATGGATATCATCGGCCCGCCTTTAAGCGGGCATGAGGTCGCAGCCATCCTTGCCGGCGAGCATGTTTGAGGGTCTGGGCAAAACTTTGAAGGTTCGCGCAGGGATGAAAAGCTGAGCGGGCCTATGCGGCCTGGCATGGCCGCAAGCCGGAGGCGCACTCAGGGCTTCAGCACCACCTTGATGCAGCCGTCCTTTTTGTCGCGGAAGGTTTCGTACAGTCCCGGCCCATCCTCCAGCTTCGCACGGTGCGTAATGACGAAGGATGGGTCAATCTTCCCCTCCTCGATCCACTTGAGCAGCTTGGGCAGGTAATGCTGCACCGGCGTTTGCGCCATCTTGAAGGTCAGGCCACGGTTGATGGCGCTGCCCATGGGGATCTTGTCCACGAAGCCGCCATAAACGCCGATGACGCTGACGATGCCGAAGTTGCGGGTGTTGTTGATGCACTGGCGCAGCACGTGCGGCCGGTCGGTGCCCAGGAATGCCGCAACTTTCAAGCGGTCAACCATGCTGTCGAAGCTGGCCGAGGTATGCGGCTCGGTCCCCACGGCGTCTATGCAGGCGTCGGCGCCGCGTCCGTGCGTGAGTTCCTGGATGCGTTCGTAAACGTCTTCCTGCATGAAGTCTATCGTGATGGCGCCGGCGTCGCGGGCCATCTGCAGGCGCTCCGGCACCGTGTCTATGGCGATCACCCGCTCGGCGCCCAGCAGGAAGGCGCTGCGTATGCTGAACTGGGCGACGGGACCGCAGCCGAACACGGCGATGGTCTCGCCGCCTTTGATCTCGCAGAACTCGGCGCCCATGTAGCCCGTCGGGAAGATGTCGGACAGGAACAGTGCCTGCTCGTCGCTGATGCCGTTGGGGATGATGGCCGGGCCGACGTCGGCGTAGGGGACGCGCAGGTATTCGGCCTGGCCGCCGGGGATGCCGCCCAGCAGGTGGGAGTAGCCGAACAGGGCGGCGGGGGAGTGGCCCCAGAGCTTGGCTGCGGCCTCGGCATTGGGGTTGCTGCGCTCGCAGCCGGAGAAGTAGCCACGGCTGCAGAAGAAGCACTCGCCGCAGGAGATGGTGAAGGGCACCACCACCCGGTCGCCAATCTTGAGCTTCTTGTTGTCGCGGCCGACCTCGACGACCTCGCCCATGGCCTCGTGGCCGATGATGTCGCCCTTCTGCATGGTGGGCATCACGCCGTCGAACAAATGCAGGTCGCTGCCGCAGATGGCGCAGGCCGTCACCTTGATGATGGCGTCGCGACCGTCCTGGATGGTGGGGTCGGGCACGGTGTCGCAGCGTATGTCGCCCTTACCGTGCCAGGTGATCGCCTTCATGTGCCGCGGTCCTTGTTGGTGCAGCGGGTGAACGGCGGGGGTTGGGGGTGGGTTCGGCGGGGTCGCAGGGCTGTGAAGCGGCTGCCGTGCTGCCGCCGCTGTGGGCTTAGCTCCGGTAAAGCTTGGGTTTGGCCCCCGGCGTTGCTGGCTTTGTACTCTG
>CAXTCI010000210.1:0-8486 GCA_964242325.1 uncultured Acetobacteraceae bacterium | reverse complement strand
AGGCGCCTTCGCCCCGCTCGAAGGCGAGGTCGGCACGGTTGTACGTCGGCATCAGGGCGGCGATCATTTGGTTAACTTGCACCTCAGTCTTAAAGCACCCCGGACCGCACGGCCCATCGCCGGCGGCCAGGGAAGCGCGGACTTTGACGGGCAGATACCCCCGAAGTCAACGACTTCTCCCTCTCCTTGCGGGAGAGGGCCGGGGTGAGGGGGTCTTGGCTGCGGAGCGGGGCACTGGGTGCGCCAATGCGACCGGGCTTATTTGCACCAAGGACCGTGTTTGATAGCGCCAAGGACCGTGCTTGCCCTCTCCCTCACCCTGACCCTCTCCCGGAGGGAAAGGGAGTAGGAACTCAGTGAGTTCAGTAACTGAAGCTCGGCATAGCATCCAGGGTGTCCTTGGTCACGCCGGGCAGCACCAGCTTTTCGCCGTCGCGCTTCAACTGCTGATACGGCACCGCCACCAGCTTGGCGCCCATTCCCAGGAAGCCGCCGATGCCGATGATGGCGACGGACACCTTGTCGCCCTCGACCATCACCAAGTCGTCTATTCCGCCGATCCGCTCGCCGGCATCGTTGAACACGCTGGCGCCGATGATCTGGGAGATCCGCTGCCCGCTGTCCAACCGGACCGCCGACACGGCCAGGTTCGGGTTGTTGGTCGTCGCCACCACTCCGGGAATGGCCGGCGTGGCCGCTTGCTGCGCCAGCGCGGGTCCGGCCAATAGAACGAGGGCGGCGAGCAGGGACTTGGACATTCAAACCTCGGTGATGGTTGGACCGGGAACGTCCTGCATGCGCACCGGGTTCCGGCGCCGGGGCCGCCGTGCCATGCTGGCGCGATGGCACGGCCCCCGAACCCGCCCGATAACGCCGCCCGCCGCGAACGGCGTGCTCCGCCGCCGGCCGGCCCGGCGCCCACCCGCGCCAAGCTGCACGAGGCCGCGCTGGCCCACCTGGCCCGGTTCAGCTCCAGCGAGGCCGGGCTGGTCCGCGTGCTGGACCGCCGCATAGACCGCTGGGCGCGTCGCGCCGCCGCCGAGGCGCTCGGGGGTGAGCCTGGGGAGGAACCGCCAGACGCCGCCCCCGCGCGGGCCGCGGCGCGTGAGGTCGCCCGCGCCCTGGTGCGGTCCGGCGTGGTGGACGACGCCGCCTATGCCGCCGGACGCGCCCGCAGCCTGACCCGTGCCGGCCGTTCCCGCCGGGCCATCGGAGCGCACCTGTCGCAAAAGGGCGTGCCGCAGGAGGTCGCCCAGGCCGCCATGCCGGAGCCGGCATCGGAGCTGGCCGCAGCCCTCGCCTACGCCCGCCGCCGCCGCCTCGGCCCGTTCCGCCGCGAGCTGCCGGAGGGTGCCGAGCTGGCCGAGGTGCGCCGCAAGGAGATTGGCGCCCTGGCCCGCGCCGGCTTCCCGCAGCCGGTAGCGCAGCAGGCCCTGCGCATGGACCGGGACGAGGCGGAGCTGGCGGTCATCGGCCTGAAGCAATCCTAGCAGAAGCAGTCCTAAGCATGAGCCTGGCCCGCCCCCGGTTTTCCCGCGCCGCCGTGCTGGCGGGCATGCAGGCCAGCCTGCCGCTGCAGGTGGCCGTGGCGCCGTTCGCCCTGGTGTGCGGCGTCGTGTCGCAGGGGCAGGGGCTGTCCCTGGCAGAGTCCGCATTGATGAGTGCGGTCGTGTATGCCGGCTCGGCGCAACTGCTCGTGCTCAGCCATTGGAGCACCCCGGCGCCGGTGCTGGCGGCGGCCCTTGCGACCCTGGTGATCAACCTGCGCCTGGCGCTGATGGGGCCGGTGCTGTCGCCTTGGCTGGACCGGCTGCGCGGCTGGCGGCTATGGGGCAGCCTGTTCGTGATGGCGGACCAGAACTGGGCGCTGTCGGTGACGGAGATGCAGTCGGGACGCTCGGACGCCGGGTTCCTGTTCGGGTCGGGCGCGCTGATGTGGGCGGTGTGGGTGTCGGGCACCGTGGCGGGATACGTGCTCGGCGCGACGATGCGGCCGGCGCCGGGGCACCCGCTGTTCTTCTCGGCGCTGGCGGTGTTCGTGGCGATCCTGGGGACGATGTGGCGCACGCGGGCGGACCTGCTGCCGTGGGTCGTGGCGGCAGTGGTCGCGGCCGTGCTGGCGCGGCTGATGCCGGGCACCTCCTTATATATTGTCGGTGGGGCGCTGGCCGGCAGCGCCGCCGGGGTGCTGCGCGACCGCATGCGGCGGACATGACGCTCGATCCCTGGGTGCTGGCCGCCATCGGTGCGATGGCGCTGGCGACCTACCTGACCCGGGCCGGCGGCTATTGGCTGTTCCGGGTCGTCAGCCCGCCACCGGCGGTGCGGGCCGTGCTGGGCTACATCCCCGGCACGCTGTTCGTCAGCTACGTCGTGCCGGCGCTGGTCGAGGGCGGGGTGCAGCAATGGGTCGGCGCCGCGGCGACGCTTGCGGTCATGCTGGCCACCCGCAACCTGGCCCTGGCCATCCTGGGCGGCACGGCTGCCGCTGCTGTCGTGTGGGCGGCTTCGTAACGGCCTTGATGCCGCCGCATCCGGGAGGCAACGATGCCGCAACGACGTTCCAGGAGGCGGCATGGTTCGAGTGGCGGTGCTGTTGGGCATACTAGCGCTGGCGGCGTGCGGGTCGGGCAGCGGCGGGGCCGCCGCAGGGGCCTCGACCGCGTTGGAGTGCGCGCCCTTCGCCCGGCGGGTCACCGGCATTCAGCTTTATGGCGACGCCCATACCTGGTGGGACCAAGCCGCCGGCCGCTACGAGCGCGGAGCCGAGCCGGTGCGCGGCGGCGTCCTGGTGTTCCGCCGCAGCGAGCGCCTCGCTCATGGCCACGTGTCCGTCGTGTCCGACGTGGTGTCTTCCCACGAGATCAGGGTGACCCAGGCCAACTGGGTCCATCACCGCATCGGGCGCGACGAACCGGTGGTGGACGTATCGCCGGGCGGGGACTGGACCTCCGTGCGGGTCTGGTGGGCGCCGTCGCACGCCATGGGCACGACGGCCTATCCGACGTATGGCTTCATATCGCCGGGCCGGACGGTGCGTCCGGACCTGGTTGCCGGGCAGGACGCCCCGTAATTCGCTTGCAAGGCGGCCCGGCCCGCGCCACATGACGGTTGCAACGGCGGGGTCCAACCCGCTTCTAATTCGCGCCGGGCCGCGCCCGGCATGGAGGAACCATGGGTAGCTTCAGCATCTGGCACTGGTTGATCGTGCTAGCCGTCGTCCTCGTGCTGTTTGGCGGCGGCAACAAGGTCAGCGGGTTGATGGGCGACTTCGCCAAGGGCATCAAGTCGTTCAAGAAGAATATGGCTGACGATAGCGACGCCTCGATGGAGGCCAGCGCGACCGAGCGTCCAGCTGGCACGATCCCTGGCCCGACCGTCAAGACGACCACCGTGCATGAGACCACCGCGACGCGCCACGGCTAACGCCTGCCCGTCCGTCGCTGGGTCAGCCAAGCGGTCGTTTGCTGGCGCCGCCGAAGCGCGGTCCAGTTATGCAGTGCGGAACTCCAAGCGGGGCCGGCATGCCCAACATGGCCGGCCCTCACTTTGACGATGCGTTCCGTGGCCGGCTCCTCGACCTGTTCCGCTGGCGGCGCGACGTGCGGCACTTCCGCCGTGAACCGCTCGCGGCGGGACTGCTCGATCAACTGATCGGCGTCGCCGACCTGGCTCCCTCGGTCGGCCTGAGCAAGCCTTGGCGTTTCGTCACGGTGGATGATCCGGCACGCCGGGCCGCGGTATGCAAAAGCTTTCTGGCCAGCAATGCGGCGGCCCTCGCGGACCAGCCAGCCGGGCGGTCAAGCATCTATGCCGGCCTGAAGCTGGCGGGGCTGAACGAAGCGCCGTGCCACCTCGCGGTGTTTGCGGTGCCTGACCCGGCACAGGGCGGTGGCCTGGGCCGTCGCACCATGCCGGAAACCATCGCCTATTCCGCGGTCATGGCGGTCCATACCCTTTGGCTCGCGGCGCGTGCCGCCGGGTTGGGACTGGGCTGGGTGTCCATCCTGGACCCGGCGCAGGTCCATGCCGCCCTGGACGTGCCGGCGGATTGGAGCCTGATCGGCTACTTTTGCCTCGGCTATCCCGCGATCGAAGACGACACCCCGGAGCTGGAGCGGGCAGGGTGGGAGCGCAGCCAAGCCGCGCCAGTGCTGCGGCGATAGGCGGCTGCGGCGGTAGGCAACGGCATGGCTTGACGCGGTGGGTCAGGGGCGGACACTCCGCCCATCGTTGCCGGAGTCTCCCCCCGCATGGCCCACCACCGCGTCCCCGCCACCCCGGACACCATTCGCTGGGGCACCTTCAGCGCCGAGTATCCGCCGGTCCTGACGGTGCAAAGCGGCGACACCGTTACCCTGGAATGCGTATCCGGCGCCCCGGACGTGCTGCCGCCGGCCAGCAGCGGCTTCCACATCCCCCCGGCGCTGGAGGCCATACACCGCGCCAATCCGCCGCGCCTCGGCCCCCACATCCTTACCGGACCCGTTGCCGTCGCCGGCGCTGAACCCGGCGACACGCTTGAGGTCCGCATAGACGCCATCGAGCTTGGCGCCGATTGGGGCTTTTGCGGCCACCGTCCGCTGGCCGGCACGCTGCCGGAAGATTTCCCGCACCGTTTCCTAAGCCACATCGCCGTTGACCGCGCCGCCAACACCTGCAGGCTGCCCTGGGGCACGGTGCTGCCGTTGCACCCGTTCTTCGGCGTGATGGGCGTGGCGCCGCCGCCAGCCTATGGCGCCATCAGCACCAAGGAGCCGCGGGAGCACGGCGGCAACCTGGACAACAAGGAAGTCGGCGCCGGCAGCACGCTGTTCCTGCCGGTCTGGACGCCCGGCGCCAATTTCAGCGCCGGCGATGGCCATGGCGTCCAGGGCGACGGAGAGGTTTGCATCAACGCGCTGGAGATGTGCCTGACCGGCACCTTCACCCTGGTCCTGCACAAGGCAGCCGATTCGGCACCGTTCCGCCATCCCCGCGCCGAGTCGCCGACCCACTACATCTCGATGGGCATGAACGAGGACCTGGACCTCGCGATGAAGCAGGCTTTGCGGGAAATGATCGCCTTCATCACCGCCCGCTCCAATCTTTCCGCCGATGAAGCGTATCAGTTCTGCTCGTTAGCAGTGGATTTTCACGTCACGCAGACAGTGAACGGCGAGAAGGGCGTGCATGGCATGCTACGCAAGGGCTTGTTGTTTTAAGGTGGTTGTCCACAACATTTATGGGGTCTGGGGATAACCTGGCTATCTTTTGCACATGCGATACGTCTAGCCTTCCTTCATTCGCAGCGCGCAAGGAGGCCTGGAATGGACTGGAACGACGACACAATCGCCCGCTTGCGTGCGTTTTGGGACGAGGGCCACTCCACGGCTGAGATCGGCCGGCGTATGGGCGTTACCAAGAACGCCATCGTCGGCAAGGCGCACCGGCTGGAGCTGCCGGCCCGCCCGTCGCCGATCCGCCGGGTGGAGGACGCCGGGCATGTGTCGCGGCGAGACCAGGTGCGGCGTGTCAGCGGCCCGACCTTGCCGGTGGAGGCGCCGGTCGCCGAGGCCACCCGGACGGAGCCGCTGGCCGATACGCCAGCCGTCGCCCGACCAGCGCCGCAACTGCGCGCCGTCTCGCCGCCGCGCCCGACTGCCCGGGTGTCCACCTGCTGCTGGCCCATCGGCGAGCCGGGAACGCCTAGCTTCCGTTTCTGCGACGAGGGGGCACTCCACAACAAGCCCTACTGCCAGGAACATGCCTCCCTCGCGTATGTGAAGGTGCGCGACCGGCGCGAGGACGCGGCATAAAGCCCTGGCAGGTGGCGGCTGAGGCCCTGCAGGCGGTTCGCGTTCTTGGAAACAACGGGTATGTCCCCGATGTGCTGTATCGAGGCAACGGCGTGACCCACCCAGGATGGAAGACATCCGTAGGACCGGCCCCCGCCTGCTTGGGATCGCCTCTTGGTTGCTGCCCCTTGATCCCCGGGCCACCGGGGGCTAGGGGTGGCGCAGAATGACAACCCCATTGCCCGCCCTCGCCCGCGAACGTCACACGGCGCTCGACGCTGATTCCGTCAGGGCGGCCTACCGAAGGTGGGCTGGCGTCTACGACCTTGTATTTGGCGGCGTGTCCGCCTTCGGCCGCCGCCGTGCGGTGGAGGCGGTCAACGCCCTGCCCGGCATCCATGTGCTGGAGGTCGGCGTCGGCACCGGCCTGGCCCTGCCGCACTACACGCCGGCGAAGCGCATCACCGGCATCGACCTGTCTGCCGAGATGCTGGCCCTGGCCCGGCAGCGGGTAAAGAGCGATCTGCTCGGCAATGTCGAGGCGTTGCTGGAAGTGGACGCCGAAGCAACCGGGTTCGAGGCCGGGTCGTTCGACATCGCGGTCGCAATGTTCGTCGCCTCGGTAGTGCCGAATCCGCGGCTGCTGCTGCTGGAAATGCAGCGCGTCGTACGCCCTGGCGGCCATCTTTTGTTTGTGAACCACTTCGCCGCCGAGCGGGGACCGCGTTGGTGGGCGGAACGTGCGCTTGCCCCGGCGTCGCGCAAGCTGGGGTGGCATCCGGATTTCGCCTTCGATGCGCTGCTGACGGTCGAGGACCAGGCCCGCGCGCAATTCGCGCCAGTGCCGCCGCTAGGCCTTTTCACCTTGGTGCGCCTGCCCAACTAGGATTCTAGGATAGTAGGCCGGTCAACGGTCGGCTTGATCTAACGCAGCGCCTCCGATACCTCCAAGGGCCAAGCGCCCCGGAAGTGAGCCGGGCGTTGCCAGCGGGATGAACGGGTGTGATGCAAGTTTTTCGGCGGCTGCCAGCCGCAGCAATGACATTCACGGGCCTTTGGCTCGCAGGCGCCGGGCCAGCTTGGGCTCAAGCGCCGGCAGGTGGCGAGCTTGGTGCTCCGAAGCCTTGGCAGCTCGGCTTCCAGGCGCCAGAGAGCAACGTCCAGGCGGGGATCGAGGGGCTGCACTCGCTAATCCTCTGGCTGATGGCGCTGGTGACGGTGTTCGTCGCAGCACTTCTATTGTATTGCGTGTGGAAATTCCGCGAGAGCGTGAACCCGAAGGCCAGCCGGGTCAGCCACCATACCGCGCTTGAGGTTGCCTGGACCGTGCTGCCGGTGCTGATCCTGGTGGTGATCGCGATCCCGTCCTTCCGCTTGATCTACTACGAGGACCGGACGGACGCCCCCGACATGACCATCAAGGTCACGGGGCATCAGTGGTATTGGGAATACAACTATCCCGATAACGGCAACGTCCGCTTCGACAGCTACATGATCGCCGAGGACGACCTCAAGCCGGGCCAGCTCCGCAACCTCGATGTGGACAACCGGGTGGTCGTGCCGGCCGGAAAGAACATCCGCATCCTGACCACTTCTGCTGACGTGATCCACAGCTTCTTCATCCCGTCGCTGGGCGTGCAGCGTTACGCCATCCCGGGCCGGACGATCGAGACCTGGGTGCGGGTGGACAAGCCCGGCGTTTACTACGGCGAGTGCAACCAGATCTGCGGCACCAACCACAGCGCCATGCCGATATCAGTGCAGGCGATGAACGACCAGGATTTTGCGGCCTGGCTTGAGACCGCGAAGACCAAGTTCCCCGGCGGCGCCGCGTCCAATCAGGATGGGCAAGGGCGTCCGACGGCGGTTGCAGAGTTGCAGCGTTGACCCACATCCGGCAGCGCAGGGGAGCATAGGATATGTCGGCTACTACTCATGACCGCGCCCATCCGGAAGGGCATCACGACGCGGACCACCACGCGCACGCGCCGGGCTTCGTAAAGCGTTGGCTGTTCAGCACCAACCACAAGGACATCGGCACGCTCTATCTGATCTTCGCCATCCTGGCAGGGATCGTAGGCACTGCGCTGTCGGTCCACATGCGGATGGAGCTGCAAAGCCCTGGCCTGCAATACTTCGCCAGCGGCCAGGCCTGGAATGCAACGGTCACGGCGCACGGCCTCATCATGATCTTCTTCATGGTGATGCCCGCAATGATCGGCGGCTTCGGTAACTGGTTCGTGCCGATCATGATCGGCGCGCCGGACATGGCGTTCCCCCGCCTGAACAACATCAGCTTCTGGCTGCTGGTGCCGGCGTTCTGCCTCATCATGCTCGGACTGCACAGCGGTGACGGCGCAGGCTCAGGCTGGACGCTGTATCCGCCGCTGTCGAACAGCACCTATCAGTCGGGTCCGGCGATGGACTACACGCTGTTCGCCCTTCACTTGGCCGGCGCCTCGTCGCTGCTGGGCGCGATCAACTTCATCACGACTATTTTCAACATGCGTGCGCCGGGCATGACCCTGCACAAGATGCCGCTGTTCGTATGGTCCATGCTGGTGACGGCGTTCCTGCTGTTGCTGTCCATCCCCGTGCTGGCCGGCGCGAT
Source organism: uncultured Acetobacteraceae bacterium (assembly GCA_964242325.1). Lineage (GTDB taxonomy): Bacteria > Pseudomonadota > Alphaproteobacteria > Acetobacterales > Acetobacteraceae > DASWOJ01. The sequence goes on along the minus strand of CAXTCI010000210.1, from coordinate 98 downwards.
CACCATGCTGATCACCGACCGTAACTTCGGCACCTCGTTCTTTGACCCGGCTGGCGGTGGCGACCCCGTGCTGTTCCAGCACCTGTTCTGGTTCTTCG
>CAXTCI010000209.1:7153-8574 GCA_964242325.1 uncultured Acetobacteraceae bacterium | reverse complement strand
GCGCTTCCCGCCTCGACCGGGGTGGGGCCGAATCGGATTCGACTGAGGACGCCGGGGATGGGCGTTCCGACGCTCCCGGATTTTGGGATGCCGTGCTGTCCGGCCCACCCTTGTCCGGGGATGAGGTGGCTGCAACGCCTGTCGGCGGTTGGACGGGGGACGGCGCCGGCGCTGTCGCCGCGGCGTGCCCTGACGGCTCTGCGCCCGAGGCTGCCGCAGTATTGGACGGCGGGTTCGGATTGGACGCTGGCGCGCCGCCCTGGGCTGCATGTGGAACGACCTGGACTGGCACGGGAGCCGGTGCGGGCGTCGTTCCAGGCTGCCCCGCCGTTTGCAACGGAAGGTCAGACCCGCCCGGCCACCCGTAACGCCCGATCAGGACGCCGACTGCGATGGAAGCAGCCATCGCCAGGCCAATGCCGACCCAGGCCATGGACGGCCTCCGCCGGGTCGTGGCCGCGGCGCGCATGAGCGGCCCCGACAGCACCGGCCGCAGCATTGGAGCTTGGACCGGTTCAGGGGGCGGCGGAACGGACACGCGCAACGGGGGAGGAGACAGCGGGCCGGACGGAGCAACGCCGGGCAGGACGAGATGCGGCTTGGACGGAGGCAACGGCACCGCGGCAGGCGTGCTGGTCTCCAAGTGGGGCTCGTCCAGCAGTGCGGCCGGCATCTCCGGCAACTCGGCAGCCAGGGTGATCACCGTGCTGGCCGCCAGGCGCGTGCGGAGGAACGCCATCTCATCAACGTGCAGGTCAGGCATGCCCGTTTGCCCCGCCAACACTAAGCGAAGCGCCGGCGCCGACCGGCAGGTGAACTGCAGGTAGCGCAAGGCGGTCCGGTGCAGCATCTCGCCGCCTTCGACCAGGAGCGCAATCGCCTCGTTGCCCGCATCGGGGACCGTCAGCGCCTGGAACCCGAGCTCCAGGACCTCATCGTCATGGCCGTCAATGTCGGGACGTCGCGTGATCTGCGCCATCAAGCCGGACAGGCTCAGGCCTCCGGGTGCGAGCGCCGACGCCCGCAGCACGCGGCACCGATGCCGGGCGAGTGCGTCCGCCACCGCGCCAAGCAAGGCCGGCACGCCGCTGCCACCGGCCACCACGGCGTCGCCGCCGCCGAGCACCCGGTCCAAGATCAGGCGCAATGCCTCCGCTTCCGGCAGGGGCAATTCAGTGTTATTCGTATCCACGGTGCTCCCCTTGCTCTGCGGCTACGGGTAAAGAAACTATTAACATCGCTACGGAAAAATCACCAGGCCCACACGTCGGGCAGATGATGTCCGGGCCAGGCGCAAACAAGGAATGATACTTTCGCGACCGGCTGAACGCGCCGTCGTCGGCGCCGTGACGACCACTCTCCTGGCAACGTCTCGGCTGGCCCTCTGCGAGCAGACGGTCACGGACTGGCTGGGGCGGCCG
>CAXTCI010000209.1:0-7053 GCA_964242325.1 uncultured Acetobacteraceae bacterium | reverse complement strand
GCAGGTGCGGGAGCAGTCTCCGCCGACTGCAACCAATCGCGGAGGGAGCGGCGGGCCTGGAACTCCAGCTCCACGTTCATGTCATCCATCATCGCGCGGGTCATGTCGTAGAGCGCGGCCGGTAGCCCGGCGCGGCCTGACACGCTGGCCTGGCGGGTAACCCGCGCCTCCGCAAAGGCGGCGCGTCCACCATCGGGACGGAGGACATCGAGATGGACCGCCATCACGCCAGACAGGCCATCGCCCGCCTGGGTGATGCTGGCCTGGTCGATGACGAACACCGCACGGCCGGTGGAGCCGCCGGCACCGATCCGGTCCAGCGCCATCCGCCGCAGCGTCTGGCCCGGCGGCGCCGGGTTCACCGCATCCAGCGGCCCCGGCGGCGGCGCATCCGGCACGTCCACGGTGGCTACGTTCAATCGTAACGGCGCCAGGTAATCATAGCGCAACGCCGGGAACTCCGTCCGCTGCGGCAGGTCGTCGCCCCCGCAGGCCGCCAGCAGCAGCGGCAGCAGGAGGACGTTCCGGCGCAGCATGCTACCCGCCCGCCGCCTTGCCGTGGACCTCGTCGCGGCCGAAGCGGAAGTCCAGGTTGCAGAACTCGCAGGTCATGACGATGTCGCCCCCCACCGCCATGTGGTCCAGGTCGTCCTTGGGGAAGGTCTCAAGGATGCCGGACAGCCGGGCGCGGGAGCAGCGGCAGCCATAGGCCAGGGCGCGGTTGCGGTCGGCCGCCACGCCTTCCGTCCCGAACAGGTTGAACAGCAGCCGGTCCGGCTGCAGCGTGTCGTCCAGCAGCTCGGACTCCTTGAGCGTCGCGGCCAGCGCCGTCGCGGTGCGCCAGCTTTCGGTCTGGGCGTCGTCGTCCATCTCCGGGTCCAGCCCGCCTTCGCGCGCCACGCGCTCCAGGATCAGGGCGCCGGCCCGCCAGCCCAGGGGCGTCTTGGCGCAGGCCAGACGGACGGTGCATTGGAGCTGCTCGCTAGTCTGAAAGTAATGCAGCGCCATGTCGGCCAAGGTGTCGCCTTCGATGCTGACGATGCCTTGGTGCCGCTCGCGGTCCGGACCCTGGTCCACGCTGAACGCCAGGTAGCCGTGGCCGAGCAAGGCGGCGGCGGAGGGGTTCTCCCCGGCGGCGAGCAGGGCGTCCAGCTTGTCCGCGTCTGCCCGGGCGTAGCCGCGCAGCGCCCCGGATTCCGTGCAGTCCGCCAGCAGCATCGGCAGGGCGCCATCGCCCTTGGCCTGCAGGCTGAACGAGCCGCGGAACTTCAGCGCCGTCGCCAGCGCCGCCGTCAGCGCCAGGGCCTGGCCGGTCAGCGCGGTCACGACGGGGTGGTTCTGGTGCCGGGTCAGCAACGCGTCTGCCAGCGGACCCAGACGCACCAGGCGCCCCCGCACGGGACGGCCCGGCAGGTAGAACGGAGTGATGCCGCGGGGAACCACGATGTCGGGCACGTCGGGCCGGGCGCTGTCTAGGAAGGCAGGGTTGGTTGTCATCGCCTCTATGTAGGGAGAAGTCATGCGGAGGTGAACCTGTCCGGGCCTGGCAGGGTGCCGTAGGATGATCCCATGAAGGATGCGGCCATGCGGCGATGGAGTCTGGTGGCGGCGGTGTCGCTGTCGCGGGTGGCATTCGGCTACCAGTTCCAGTCCCTGGCAAGCCTTGGACCGGAGCTGCTGCAGCGGTTCGGGCTGGGTTATGCCGATCTGGGCGGGCTGATCGGGCTGTATATGGCGCCGGGCATCCTGGTCGCGCTGCCGGGTGGGCTGCTCGGACGCCGGTATGGGGAGCGGCTGGTGGTCGGCGGCGGCCTGGCGCTGATGGCGCTCGGCGCGGCGGCATGCGCCGGGGCCGGCGGACCCTCGGGCATCGGCGCCGGGCGGGCGGTGGCGGGGGCAGGGGCCGTCATGCTGGTGGTGATGCAGGGCAAGATGATCGGCGACCGCTTCGTCGGGCGGTCGTTCCTGCCGGTCATGGGCCTGGTGGTCGGCGCCTTCCCGGTCGGCGTCGGGCTGGTGGAGCTGACGCATGGCCCGGTCGTCCGCGCCCTCGGCTGGCCCGGCATGTTCGTCGTCGGCGCCGGGATTGCCGCCGCGGCGCTGCTGCTGTTCCTGGTCAGCAGCGAACGGGCGCATCCCGACGCCGGTGCGGCCTGGGCACTGCCGTCCCGGCGGGAATGCGCGCTGGTCGCGGTCGCCGGGGTGGTTTGGACGGCCTACAACGCCGGATATTACGGGTTCCTGTCCTACATGCCGTCCGTGCTGGCGTCGCGGGGGCACCCGCCGGGGATGCTGGCGCTGGTGCTGACGTTGGCGACCTGGCTGAACCTGCCTGCGACGGTGCTGGGCGGCGTGCTGGCGGCGCGGTTCGGCAACCGCCCGGTGTTCCTGACGGGGACGGTGGCCGGCATCGTGGCGGTGGCGGGGGCGGCGGTGCTGGACTGGCCGCTGCTGTGGGGGCTGCTGTTCGGCACCGTCGCCTCCCTGCACGCGGGCGTCATCATCGGCGTCGGCACCTTGTCGGCGCGGCCGGAGAACCGGGCGGTGGGGATGGGGCTGTTCTACGCGATCTACTATGCCGGTGGGGCGCTGCTGCCGGCGATGTGCGGACGGGCGGCGGACCTGCTGGGCGACCCGGCCGGGGCGCTAATCGCTGCGGCGGCATTGTCGGCGGTGGCGATCCCCGCTTTCATGCTGCATGGGTTTTTGTCACGGTGGAGGGCATGACTTTCCGTGTGCGTCCCATCGCAAGTCGGCGCCGTCATTGCGAGACGCGCGACGCCGCAGCAATCTAGGGACTGCACGACCGGCGTATGGTCCTGGCGGCCCCCTGGATCGCCACGCCGCAAACGGCTCGCGATGACGGCTTTCCGCATGGCGCAGCCGGCTCTGCTTCACCACCGCGTATGATCCGGCCCATCCTTCCCGGCGACGCGGACGCCGTCGCCGCCCTCATCCGTCTCGCCTTTGCCGCCATCCCGGTCCCGCTCGACCCCGCACCGAGCGCCCTGCGCGAAACCGGCGACAGCATACGCGCCCACCTGGCCGAGGGCGGCGGCATGCTGGTGGAGGGGCCGGCTGCCTGCATCCTATGGTCGGAACGGGACGGTGGCCTGTATGTCGGCCGGCTGGCCACCCACCCGGCCCATCGCGGCCGAGGTCTCGCCTTGCGGCTCATGGCATCGGCGGAGAAAGAGGCCAGGCGCCGTGGCCTGCCGCGCCTGCACCTTGGCGTCCGCTTGGCGCTGGCGGACAACCGCCGGCTGTTTGCACGGCTGGGCTTCACCGAAACCAAGCTGCGGACGCATGACGGCTATCCCGCGCCGACCTGGACCGAGGCGGAGCGGTGGCTCACGGCACCACCGACAGGAACAGGAACGCCGCAACGATGACGAGATGGACGACGCCTTGCAGCACCGTCGTCCGGCCGGTTCCCAGCGTCACCACCCCGGCCAGCAGCGTCAGCGCCAGCAGCACCGTCTCCTTCGGCTCCAATCCCAGGGTCAGCGGAATGCCCAGGCCAATGGAAACCGCCGCCACCACGGGAATCGTCAGCCCGATGCTGGCCAGTGCCGAGCCGAGCGCCAGGTTCAGGCTGGTTTGCAGCCGGTTGCCGCGCGCCGCCCGCACCGCCGCCACTGCCTCCGGCAACAGGACCAGCGCCGCGATCACCACGCCGATGACGGCCTTGGGCGCCCCGGCCAAGGCGATCCCGGCCTCCATCGCCGGGGATAGGGCCTTCGCCAGGCCGACCACGGCGACGAGTGACACCACCAGCAGCCCGGCGCTGGCCAGGGTCAGCCGGTTGGACGGTGGCGGGCCGTGGTCTTCCGCCTCGTCCGGCAGGAAGTCGGCGGGGCTGCGAACCGTCTGCTCGAACACGAAGGCGCCGTATAGCAGCAGAGATACCACGCCGACGAAGCCGAGCTGCGCCGGGCTGTAAACCGGCCCCGGCGTGCTGGTGGTGTAGTTCGGCAGCACCAGCGTCAGCACGGTCAGCGCCGCCAGGACCGCCAGCGCCGCACTGGCGCCCTGCACCTGGAAGCCCTGCCGCCCATGCCGGACCCCGCCCATCACCAGGCAGGCGCCGACCACGCCGTTGCACACCAGGATGACGGCGGCAAACACCGTGTCCCGCGCCAGCGCCGCCTTGCCCGCCCCACCGGACAGCATGACCGACACGATCAGCGCCACCTCGATCACCGTGACGGCGACGGCGAGGACGAGGGTGCCGAAGGGCTCGCCGACCCGGTGTGCCACCAGCTCGGCATGGAACACGGCGGCGAACACGGTGGCGATTAGGGCGACCGCGGCTAGGATGGCCAGGGGCGTGGCAAGGCCGAGCGACAGGGCCGCCGCCAGGATGGCGCAGCTTGCGGCGGGCCAGAACCAGGCCCACCAGGGCATGCGCGGCGTCGGGTGTCCGGTCATGGCGAGAAGTCCTGGTTGCATCTCCCTCTCCCTCTCCTTCCGGGAGAGGGCCGGGGTGAGGGGGTGGGCATACACGGTATTGTCGGGCGTGGGGCTGTGCTTTGGATGCACCGGGGTTGCCCTGCTCCGCAAGCAAGGCCCCCTTACCCCGACCCTCTCCCGAAGGGAGAAGGAAGGCGGCTAGCTGTCGGCGGTGATTTCGGCTTCGAGGGTTTCCAGGGCCTGGTCCAGCGCGGCCCAATCCTGACCCGACACCCCCGCCGATGCGAGGGCGGCTCGCAACCGGCCGCGGCAGCCGTTGAACTCGGAGCCCATGTCGTCCGCAGGCGCCACGGGGTCCTTCTGCCGGGCCAGGCAATCGGCGTAGGCCGCCTGGGCTGCTGCAACGGCGTCGCCCCGGGGCAACGACGCGAAAACCTGATCCAGCCGGGTATCCACCCAGCCCGGCGTCCCCGCGATCTCCTCCGTCAACGGCCAGCCCTCATCGCGTGCCCAACGCCCAGGACAGGATGCCTTTCTGCGCGTGCAGGCGGTTCTCGGCCCCGTCGAACACCACGGATTGCGGGCCGTCTATGACCTCGGCCACCACCTCCTCGCCCCGGTGGGCCGGCAGGCAGTGCATGAACAGCGCGTCCGGCGCGGCCTCGGCCATCAGCGCGGCCGTCACCCGATACGGTGCCAGCAGGTTGTGCCGGGACTCCGAGGGATCGTCCGCCATGCTGACCCAGGTGTCGGTCACGACGCAGGCCGCGCCGCGCACGGCTGCCTCCGGATCGTCCGTCACCTCGATCCGTGCCCCCTGCGCCCGCGCCCAGTCCAGCAGGTGCGCCGGCGGACGCAGCAGGTCCGGCGAGGCGATGCGCAAGGTGAAGCCGAAGCGCACCGCCGCCTCGATCCAACTGCATGCGACGTTGTTGCCGGGGCCGCACCAGGCGACCACCCGGCCGGCGATGGGGCCGCGATGCTCCTCGAACGTCATCACGTCGGCCATCAACTGGCAGGGATGGCTGCGGTCGGTCAGGCCGTTGATGACCGGCACCGTCGCGTGCGCCGCCATCTCGTGCAGCTTCGCGGCGTCGTCGGTGCGCAGCATGATGGCGTCCACGTAACGGGACAGCACGCGTGCGGTGTCGGCCACGGTCTCGCCGCGGCCGGCCTGCATATCCCGGGCGGACAAGGTGATGGCGTCCCCACCGAGTTGCCGCATCCCGACCTCGAAGCTGACACGGGTGCGGGTGCTCGGCTTTTCGAAGATCATCGCCAGCGTGCGGCCTGCCAGCGGACGGGACGGCATGCGCCCGGCCGCCTTCAGGCTCGCCGCCTCGTCCAGCATCCCGCGCAGGGTCGCGCCGTCGAAGTCGCACAGGTCCAGGAAGTGCCGGGGCGGATCGGCGCCCTCCCCCTCGGGGAAGGGCGCCTGCTGGCGGAGCGCCGCGCTCACTTCGCCGCCGCCGTCATGGGCGATGGCAGGCAACGGCGCGTGCCGCGGCGGATCATCTCCACCGCCGTGTCCACGTCGGCATCCGTCAGCACCAGCGGCGGCACCAGGCGCACCACGTTGTCCCCGGCGGCGACCGTCAGCAGCCCCTCCGCCATGAACGCCGATTGCAGCTCGCCATTCGGCACCGCGGCCTTCAGCCCCAGGATCAGCCCGGCGCCGCGCACGTCCAGCAGGACGGAAGGATACTCGCGCACCACCTCCTCCAGCGCGAACCACAGGCGGCGGGCCTTGCGGTCCACCTCGGCCAGGAAGCCCGGCGCCAGCACCACGTCCAGCACGGCGTTGGCCGCGGCACATGCCAGCGGGTTGCCGCCGAACGTCGTGCCGTGGGTGCCGGGGACCAGCACCTTGGCGACGTGCTCCTTCGCCAGGACCGCGCCCATCGGGAAGCCGCCGGCGATGCCCTTGGCAATGGACATCACATCCGGCTCGATGCCCGCCCATTCATGGGCGAACAGCTTGCCGGTCCGGCCCATGCCGCACTGCACCTCGTCCAGGCCCATGACGATGCCGAACTCGTCGCACATGGCGCGGACGTCGCGCAGGTATTGCAGCGACGCCGGGCGTATGCCGCCTTCGCCCTGGACGGGCTCCAGCAGCACGCCGGCGGTCTCCGGACCGATGGCGTCGCGCAACGCGTTCATGTTGTTGAACGGCACGTGGTCGAAGCCATCAACCTCCGGCCCGAAGCCAGCCAGGTACTTCTTGTTGCCGGTGGCCGCCAGCATCGCCAGCGTGCGCCCGTGGAACGCGCCGTCGAAGCAAATGACCCGGTAGCGTTCGGGCCTGCCGCTTTCGTGCATGGACCGGCGGATCATCTTCACCAGCCCCTCGTTCGCCTCCGCGCCCGAGTTGCAGAAGAACACGCTGTCGGCAAACGTCGCCTCGACGAAGCGCGCGGCCAGCCGCTCGGCCTCAGGGACGCGATACAGGTTGCTGGTGTGCATCACCCGCGCAGCCTGCTCGGCGATGGCCTGCACGAGGTGCGGGTGGCCGTGGCCGAGGGAGCTGGTGGCGATCCCTGCGCCGTAGTCGAGGAATCGTCGGCCATCCGTCGCGAACAGCCAGGCGCCTTCGCCCCGCTCGAAGGCGAGGTCGGCACGGTTGTACGTCGGCATCAG
>CAXTCI010000208.1:0-8607 GCA_964242325.1 uncultured Acetobacteraceae bacterium | reverse complement strand
TTTGCAGGTCGAACCCACAATGGCCTCGTACATTCGCGAGAGTTGCACTAGTAATTCCAAGGTGACCGTTGAAATATCGTTAAGAATGCCGGAAGGATGCTATGACAGCGGCTGATTATCTCGCCATCGGCACGTTGGCCGAGCGCGCACTGCGCCTTCGTGCCGCGCCCCGGCCAATCCGATGAAGCGGATCGTCATGCTCGGCGCACACTGGCCCGCGCTGGTCGCACCACCACGCAGGAACGACAGGTGTTCGGTCGAGCAGCGGTTGGAGCGGGCGCTGGCGGCGGCCGGCGCGGTCGCATGGGAATGGGATCTCGCCACCGCCGAGTGCCGGCTGTCCGCCGGAACCGTCGATCTGCTGACCCTCAAGGATGATCCGGCCGACGGCTTCTTCGCGCTGGTGCATCCTGCCGACCGCGGCTGGCTGCGTGACGCCATCGCCGAGGCGGTGGATGGCAAGCGGCCCTACGACTTTGAGTTCCGCCTGCTGCGTCCCGATGGCCGGGTCGAGTGGGTGCGCGACAGCGGTCAGCTCGAATACAGGGCGGACGGCGTGCCGATGCGCCTGGCCGGCGTCGCGCAGATCAGCACCGCGCACAAGCGGGTGCAGGACGCCTTCGCCGCCACCTTCGAGCAGGCGGCGGTCGGCATGGCGCACGTCGCGCCGGACGGCAGCTTCCTTGCGGTCAATGACACCCTCTGCCGAATCCTCGGCCGCCCGCGCGACGCGCTGATGGCCCTGAGCTTCCAGGACATCACCCACCCCGATGACCTGAGGGCCGACCTGGCGCAGGTGGAGGCGCTGCTCACCGGCGGCATCGCCACCTATTCGATGGAGAAGCGTTACGTGCTGCCCGGCGGCGGCACGGTGTGGGCCAACCTGACGGTGTCGCTGGTGCGGGACCTGGACGGGATGCCCGACTACTTCATCTCGGTGGTCGAGGACATCTCGGCCCGCAAGGCGATGCTGGCCCTGGACCAGGCGTTTGTGCACGGGTTGATGGAGGGTGGGCCGAACTGCATCAAGGTGCTGGACGCCGTGGGACGGCTGATGCAGGTCAACGACCAGGGACTGCGCGCGCTCGAAATCGAGGATTTCGATGCGATCCGTGGCCTGCCGTTCGAAGCGTTGTGGCCGGAAGCGGAGCGGGACAAGGTCCGGCGCGCAGTGGCGGAGGCCAGGGCCGGCGGCAAGGCGCGGTTCCATGCCTATGGCCCGACGGCCAAGGGTGGGCCGCGGTGGTGGGCTGTGGCGATCTGGCCGCTGCCGGGCGGCGACGGCCGCCTGCTCGCGGTGTCGCACGACGTGACCGATGCGCGCCTCGCCGAGCTGGCGCTGGCGGACCGGGAGGCGATGTTCCGCGCCTTGGCGGATTCCATGCCGCAAACGGCGTTCGTCGCACTGCCGGACGGGCACAACGAGTTCCAGAACCGGCGCTGGTTCGAATATACCGGCCAGGCGCAAAGCCAGGCCGCCGGAGCGGGCTGGGCGGAGGCGTTGCATCCGGACGACCTGCAGCCGACCATGGCCGCCTGGGCCCAGGCGCTTGCCACCGGCGCAGACTACAGCATCGAGCACCGCCTGCGCGGCGCGGACGGCGCCTACCGCTGGTTCCTGACCCGGGCGGAGCCGCTGCGCGGACCCGGCGGCGAGATCCTGCGCTGGTTCGGCACCTGCACCGACGTGTCGGAGATCGTGGCGGCACGCGAGGCCGCCGCAAGGTCCGCCGCGGAGCTGGCATCGCTGGTCGCCGAGCGCACCCGCGCCTTGTCCGATGCGGCGAGGGAGCTTGCCGCCGAGATGCGCCGGCGCGAGGAGGCGCAAGCCGCGCTGCTGCAATCCCGCAAGCTGGAGGCACTGGGCCAGCTCACCGGCGGCGTGGCGCACGACTTCAACAACGTGCTGTCCGCCATCATCGGCAGCTACGCGCTGATCCGCCGCAGGACCAAGGCTCCGGACATCCTGGGCATCGTCGGCCATGGCGAGCAGGCGGCAGAGCGGGCGACCAAGCTGGTCCGCCAGCTCATGGCCTTCGCACGCAAGGAGGAACTGCGCCCGGCGGCGCTGGCGCCTGCCGAGCTGCTGCGCGGGGCGGAGGACCTGCTGAGCCACGCCGCCGGCGACCATGTCCGCTGCGTGCTGGACGTCCCGGACGGCCTGTGGCCAGTCCTTGCGGACCAGCACCAGCTTGAGATCGCGCTGCTGAACCTTGCGGTCAACGCCCGTGCCGCCATGCCGGGCGGCGGCACGCTCACCGTCGCTGCCCGTAACCTGGGTGCCGGCGAGCGTCCGGCCGACCTGCCCGCGGGCGCCTACGTGTCCATCTCCGTGTGCGACACCGGCATGGGCATGCCACCCGAGGTGGTGGCCCGTGCGGCGGAGCCGTTCTTCACCACCAAGGCACGGGGCGAGGGCACGGGACTGGGCCTGTCCATGGTGCATGGCTTCGCCGCGCAGTCCGGCGGCGCCATGCGGATCGAAAGCCAGCCGGGCGCCGGCACCCTGGTGGAGATCATCCTGCCGCGGGCCGCGCTGACGGACGTCGCCGCCGGGTCCGGGTTGGGCAGCGCGGTGCTGGACAGCGCGCTGCATGGCAATGCGGTGATCCTGCTGGTCGAGGATGACCCACAGGTTCGGCCGATGACGGCCGGCTTCCTGCGCGAGCTTGGCTACGACGTGATGGAGGCTGCGAGCGCCGAGGCCGCTTCGGCGCTCGTCCACACGCGGGACAGTCTGGACCTGGTGATCACCGACGTCGTCATGCCCGGCGCTGACGGCCCGACGCTCGTTTCCCGCCTGCGTGCGGAACGGCCGGCCCTGCCCGTGCTGTTCGCAACCGGCCACGTCCCCGGCCCCGGCCTGACGGGAGAGGCCGTGCTGAACAAGCCGTTCTCCGGCGCCCAGTTGGCAGCCGCGGTGCTGGAACGCCTCGGGCGCCACACGGTGCCCAGTGCCGCGCTGACGCCGGAGGACCGGCTGCTGTCCCGGCTGCGTACGCCGAGCCTGCGGGAAATGTTCCTGGTGTGGTGCGCAGCGAGGCAGGGCGACGTGCCTCCCCCTCCCGACAGCCTGGACCCGGACCCGTTCGGCGTCGGCGACAGCAGCTTCGTCGTCGAGGTTGACCCGGCCAAGTCCCCGGCCGAGATGCGCTACGTCCGGGTGGGCACGGCGTTGACGGAACGGTTCGGCCGCTCCCTTAATGGGGAAGCCATCGTCGAGGACCTGGAGGGCGACGAGGTCCTGGGTTCGCTGGCAGCGGTCTACGGCCGCTGCGCCCGGCAGCGCATGCCGGTCTATCAGTCGGCGCGCTACGACTTCGGTGACGGCGCGCCTGTCAGCTTCGAGCGGCTGGTCCTGCCGCTATCCGCCGACGGGTCTGCTGTAACACAACTGGTCGGCGTCGCCCTTTTTGGCGGGCAAACGCGGTAACTGCGGGAGGTGGCGATGACGGCGGCAACCCTCGACTTCGATACCGGCCGCCTGGCCGAGGCCATGGAGCACATGCGACCGGACGAGGTGGACGCGCTGCCGTTCGGCGCCATACGCCTGGATGCCACGGGAAAGGTCACCTACTACAGCGAGAGCGAGCGGCGGCAGTCCGGCTACCGCAAGGAGGCCATCGGCCGCACGTTCTTCACCGAAATGGCTCCCTGCATGGATAACTCGCAGTTCCGCGGCCGCATCGAGCAGGCGCTGGCGCGCGGCATGCTCGACATCGCCTTCGACTACATCGCCGACTTTCCCAGCGGCGCCAGGGGGGTAGATGTCCGGGTAAGGGTGCAGTCCGCGGGGGACGGCGGTTGCTGGATTTTCATGCAGCACGAAGACTGACGCCAGCCGCCCGCGTCCGCATCAGCCCTCCTCCCCCGTAACGGCTGCAACCGTGTCCGTGACCGCCGCCGCGACCTCCGCCGCCACCCCGGCGTCCTCCACCGTCCGCGCCAGGGTGGCGCCGCCGGCCAGCAGCGCCATCATCGCCCAGGCGCGGCGCCGGGCCGGAACGCCCGTATCCGGCATGTTGGCAGCCAGCGTGTCCACCAACCGGAGCAGCTCCGCCTCGTAGCAGGCCCGCGTTCCAGCATCTGATCGTGCGACCTCGGCCGATAGGCTTGGCAGGGCACAGCCGCCTTCCAGCCCCTGGCGGAACGGTGGTGTTAGGTAATACTGCATGAAGGGGCGGACCCAGGGACGCCCAGGCTGTTCATGGAACCGCTCGATGCCCTGCCGCAGCCGCTGCAGCCCGGCAACCGCGGCAGCGCGGAACACCTCCGCCTTCGAGCGGAAGTGGCCGTAGAACGCGCCCGAGGTGATGCCGGCCTGCGCCGCCAGACCGTCCACGCCAACGCCGTCGTAGCCGTGGACACCGAACGCGATCTCGGCGGCGGACAGGATGCGGTCCCGGGTTTCGGCCTTGTGTCCTGGCGCATACCGCATGGGTGCCCTCTGCCTTTTGCAACCCGCACTCTGGCGCGCTGTAAACACAGGTGCAATCGGGATTACGGGGGCGGAGCCCGGCCGCCCGGGACTGTGACACTTTATAGACCCCACTTGCCGGTTAGCAGTTGCTTATCCAGGTGGCATAACGGTCGTGAGGCTACGACCGCAATGTGGCCGTAAGGCTCGGGTGCCCGTCCCGGCGCCATGGATTGAGGATATCGCCATGAAAATAGCTTCGCTCGCAGTTACGCTTGCCTTCCTAGCCGCACCGGTCCTTGTGGCACCGGCCATTGCCGGTGAGGGCCAGGGTGACCCGTTCGCATTGACCACGGGTGGCAAGACCACGACGACCTGGGCCGCAGGCAAGGTTGGGTCCACCCAGAACCCGTTCCCCTACACGGCGGCCCCCGCGACCACGAGCTGGGTTGCCGGCAAGGTCGGGTCCACCCAGAATCCCTTCCCGTTCACTGGGTCTGGCACGTCGTATTCGATGGCTCCCGACGCGAATACCGGGTCGGCGCAGCAGATGCATGCGGCCCACACGCCGACTGGGCAGCTCGCGCCCGCGCAGTCGGTCGTGCGTTAGCTCGTGCACAGCCGCCACCTCTGTCCGAACCGGACAGGGGTGGCGGCCACCAAATCAGGTGCGCCAGGTGGCCGTCACCCGGGCCGCATAACACGGGTGCGAGGTTAAGCGCCCACCTCAACATCTTTAGTTGCGGGTTCCGGCATCATCTCGACAAGCATGCGTTGCGCCGCCGGATAATCGGTCTTCCCCGACCCTAGCAGCGGTATCCGGTCCACCATCCGGACCACCCGCGGCACCGCCAGTTCCGGTACGCCGCGTGTCCGTGCAAAACCCAGCAGGTCCCGCGCCGCGGCATCAGGCTGAGTGGTCAGCAGCACGAGTTGTTCTCCCTTGCGCGGGTCGGCCTGGGACAGCACGGCATGCTGTGCATCGGGCCATAGCTGGATCGCCAGGCCCTCCGCCGCCGCCATGGACACCATCTCGCCGCCGATCTTGGCGAAGCGCTTGGCCCGGCCCTGGATGGTGATCCAGCGGTCGTCCACCGTGACAATGTCGCCGGTGTCATACCAGCCGCCCTCCGGAGGCTCCAGCACGCCCGGGGCAGTATGGCGCAGGTAGCCCAGCATGATGCTGGGACCGCGCACCAGCAGCTTGCCCCCTTCGGCGACGCCGGGCACCGGCTCCAGCCGATGCTCCAGGTTGGGCAGCAGCCGCCCGACCGTGCCGGGGCGGCTGTGCATGAGGGTGTTGAGCGATAGCACCGGCGCGGTTTCCGTGGCCCCGTATCCCTCCAGCACGCGGACGCCGAAGCGATCGGCGTAGGTCCGCCGAGTGTCCTCCCGCACCTTCTCGGCGCCGGCGATGACAAAGCGCATGGCGCGGAAATCGTAGGGATGGGCGAAGCGCGCCCAGCCCTGCAGGAAGGTGTCGGTGCCGAAGGTGACGGTGGCGTCGGTGCCGTAGGCGATCTCCGGCACCACCCGGTAATGCAGCGGTGACGGATACATGAACGTCCGCACCCCCGCGAGCACCGGCAGCAGCGTCCCGCCGGTCAGGCCGAAGCTGTGGAACATCGGCATGGCGTTCAGCACCCGGTCCGCCGGGCTGAAATCTATCACCGCGCCGATCCCTGCCAGGTTGGCCAGCAGGTTGCGGTGGGACAGCACGACGCCCTTGGGCGCGCCCTCCGACCCGCTGGTGAACAGGATCACGGCGGGGCTGCCGGGGTCGGACGACGCGCCGGGCTGGCGGCGCGGATGGCGGGCGCTCAGCATCGCGCGCAGCTTGTCGCCGCGGGTGATGGCGGCGCGCACGTCCTCCATCCAGACGAAGCGGACGTGCGGCTCCATTGCCACGACGACGCGGCCCAGCTTGCCCTTGTCCACGAACAGCCGGCTGCACAGCACCGTCCGCACCTGCGCCGCGGTGCAGGCGGCCAGCATCGCCTCCGCCCCCGCCGAGTGGTTCAGCATCGCCGGCACCCGACCCGCCGCTTGCAGCGCGAAGAAGGTGACGACCGTCCCCGCGGCGTTGGGCAGCATGACGCCGACGGCCTCCCCGGGGCGGGACAGCGCCGACAGCTTCGGCACCAGCGCGGCCACCCCCAGCAGAGCACGGCCGAAGCTGAGCGGGGTGAAGGCGATATCCTCCAGGATCGGCGCCCGCCGCCCATGGGTGCCAGCGGCGTCCAGCAGGGCGGCGAACAGCGGGCGGTCGATGGGCCGGGTGGCGGCCTCCGTCGCCGCCATCACGTCGCCGAGGCGCAGGCCCAGGGCGCGGCGCCGGGTACGGCCCTGCAGTGCCGGGTCCACCGGCAGGCGAACCGGCGGCATAATCTGCAGGCGCACGCGTGGAAACCAGCGCAGCCGCAGCTTGCCGCCCATGCGGGAGAACTTGGAGTATTGCAGCCCGTCTATGCGGACCGGCACCACAACAGCGTCGGCCTTGTCGGCGACCATGCCGGCGCCGTCATAGACCTTCATCAGCCCACCGGTCTTGGTGATGCGCCCTTCCGGGAAGATCACCAGCCGCGCGCCACCCTGTACGGCGCGCACCATCTCGCGGGCGGCGTAGGGGTTGGTGGGGTCCACCAGCATGGTGTCCACCGGCGCCAGGAATGGACGCACCCACCAGGCCCGCGCGATGAAGGTGTCCACCGCAAAGGTCGGGCGCCCCGGCAGGAACGCCGCCAGCAGCATCCCGTCCAGCAGGCTGGTGTGGTTGCAGACCACGACCGCGCGCTGGTCCGGCGGCGGCATGTTCTCCATCCCTATGAGCACCACCCCGTGCAGATGACGGAAGTAGCCCTGGAACACCGCCCGCAGCACGTCGTCCGGCAGCAGCCGCACGATCCAGATCGCGACGAGGAGGTTCAACAGCCCCGCGACGGCAAGGATCGCCGCCGGGCGCATCCCGGCCGCGGCCATCGCCGTCAAGACGACCGCGCCCACCACCATGAAGGCGGCATTGCATACGTTGTTGGCCGCGATCATCCGCGCGCGGCCCGCCTCGGGCGAGCGTTCCTGGATGATGGCATACAGCGGCACCGAGAACACGCCGCCACAGGCCGCCGCTCCCAGCAGGCAGGCCACCGCGCCCAGCCCGGGCAGCGAGGCCAGCATCATCCAAGGCGTGTTCCAGCCCGCCGCCGCGGGCAGCCCGGACAGCGCCGCAAAACCCCAGGTGAATAGCGTCAGCAGCAGCGCCGCCAGCGGCACGTGCCGCGCCGATACCTCGCCATGCAGCAGCCGGCCCGCCAGGATGGACCCGGCGCCGACGCCCACCGCAAACCCGGTCAGCAGCAGGGTGATGACGCCGGTGCTGCCGTGGAAGTCCTGCTTGGCCATTACCGGGAACTCGGCCAGGAACACCGACCCTATCGTCCAGAACCAGGACAGGCCCAGGATGCTGAGCCAAATCGCCCGGTTGCCGCGCGCCGCACGCAGCAGCGCCCAGGTTTCGGCGGCGATGTTCCAGCCGAGCCGCAGGCCCGGCGCGGCCGGCGGCGCCCGTGGCACCAGCAGCGCCGCGGCCAACCCGCACGCCGCGACTGCCAGCCCGGCGCCAGCCGCCCAGTATGGCCCCCCATCCAGCCCGATCAGGATGCCGCCCAGCACGGTGCCGGCGAGGATGGCGCCGAAGGTGCCGGCCTCGATCAGCGCGTTGCCGGACAGCAGCTCGTCGCGCCGCAGGTGCTCCGGCAGGATGCCGTACTTCAGCGGACCGAAGAACGCGGCCTGCACGCCCAGCCCGAACAGCACCGCCAGCAGCACCGGCACGCTGTCCAGCATGAAGCCCACCGCGGCCAGCGTCATGATCGCCAACTCGAACGCCTTGGTCCACCGGATCAGCCGGGACTTGTCCAGCTTGTCCGCCAACTGCCCGGCGACGGCGGAGAACAATGCGTAGGGAAGGATGAACAGCCCGCCCGCCAGCGCCACCAGCCCCGGCGCCCCGTTCGCGCTGCGGAACACCACCAGCACCACCAGCGCATTCTTGAACAGGTTGTCGTTCAGCGCCCCCAGCGCCTGGGTCAAGAACAACGGGAGGAAACGCCGGGTGCGGAGAAGCGTGGAGCTCATTCCGGAACCATAGCGGGCTCAGGGACCCGCGCCAAATACGCTGGCCCGTCGCTAAG
>CAXTCI010000207.1:0-8633 GCA_964242325.1 uncultured Acetobacteraceae bacterium | reverse complement strand
AGCGACTTAAGGCGACAAACAGCTCACGCCCAGGCGGCCCTCGGCGGGTGGATACTATGGTCCTGGCGTGCGGCCCGCTCCTGCCCCTTCGGCCGGGCAGCACGTGCCGCGAGGCGGTGTCATCATGCGAGGTGCTTGCGGCATTTCGCGCGACGAACGCCGCGCTGGCTGAGTTGAAAAAGGTCTCAAGACCTTGAGTCTACTCGGGATCAAACTGCACTTTGACGTATAAGTCGCGCGAGGTGCACAGGTGAGCATAGGATTGCGGTCTTCCGTTGCAGGACGATGCGCGCGACGTGGTTCTGCCTCCGAGGAGTTGCCGCCTGCTTGCTCACAGCGTTATCAACAAGAGCGGCCAAGACCCTCAATGTGCGCCGGAAACCGCCCTTGCTCGCACGCGTGGAAGAACTTCAACCGCCCTGGAGTTGCTTGGCGGTGCGCCACGGCCCGGCCGCTCTCTCGAAACTGCCTGATGTGTCACGCGCTGAAGGCGACGGGAGCCTGCTCGTCTGCTGGCGGACCAATGCGACAACGGCAGAAAACGTGGAAACGCGCTCGGGATGGTTCGGCCGCCAGGGCCTGGGCGCGATACGCGGTCGGCCGCTTTTCCCACAACGTTCGGGGGCACATGCAGCCGTGCCCGGCCATGACTCATTGAACCGATACGGGGCCGCGCCTATCCTCCCCGCCACAGTGCCGGAGAGCCCCTGATGAGCCTGCGCGACATCTTCTCGAAGCAGTTTATCGACGTCCTGCAATGGAACGAGGCGGGGCCGGGGGTGCTGGCCTATCGCTACCCCATGACGGACTTCGAGATCCAGAACGGCGGCGTGCTCGTGGTGCGCGAGTCACAGCAGGCAATGTTCATCAACGAGGGTAAGGCCGCCGACCTATTCGGCCCCGGTACCTACAATCTGACAACCCGGACCCTGCCGGTGCTGACCACGCTGCGCAACTGGGACAAGGAATTCCAGTCCCCCTTCAAGTCCGACGTCTACTTCTTCGCGACCCGGGACCAGGTCGACCAGCGCTGGGGGACCACCCAGCCGATCACGGTGCGAGACCGCGAGTATGGCGCGCTCCGCATCCGCGCCAACGGTGTCTATGCCTATCGCCTGGCCAACCCGGCCCTGTTCTGGTCGAAGCTGAGCGGTACCGTGGCGCTGTATCGGACGGAAAACGCCGCGGGGCAGCTGCGCGCTGCTATCCTGACCGCGATGGCCGCATGCCTAGGCGGCAGCGAGATCGCCTTCGTGGACATGGCGGCGAACCAGGCCGCCTTGTCCGAGAAGCTAAAGGCGGCCATCGCACCGTCCTTCGCGCAGTACGGTCTGGAGCTGACCAGCTTCTACCTGCAAAGCCTGTCCCTGCCGGAGGAGGTGCAGGAACGCATGGACCGCGCCAGCAGCATGCGCGTGGTCGGCGACATGCAGCGCTACACGCAATTCGAGGCGGCGGAGAGCCTGGGCGTCGCCGCGGCCAACCCCGGCGGGCTGGCCAGCACCGGCGTCGGCTTGGGCGCCGGGCTGGCGATGGCGCAGGCCATGGTGCCCGGCATGGCGGCCGGCAGCCCCGCCCCGTCTGCCGACCCGATCGCCACCATCGGCCGGCTCGGCGAGCTGCTGGCCAAGGGCGTGCTAACCCAGGCGGAGTTCGACGCGAAGAAGGCGGAGCTGCTACAGCAGATCCGCTGATGCGGCACCATCCCTGCCCGTCCTGCGGGGCGGACGTGCCGTTTCGCACCTCCATCTCGGTCTATGCCGTCTGCGCCTCCTGCGGCTCCATGGTGGTGCGGACCAATGATGCGATCGCTAGCATCGGCATCATGGCGGCGTTGCCGGAGGAGGCGAGCGCCCTGCAACTCGGCACCGGGCTGCACTGGGCGGACCACGCCTACACGATCATCGGCCGGATGCGGATGTCCTGGGGCGACGGGGGGTGGAACGAATGGTTCCTGGATGGCGACCGCGGCCAAGCTTGGCTGGCCGAGGCGCAAGGCACGCTGGCCATCTCGTTCGGGCACCCGGTCCCGGCGGCGCTGGCGCAGAACATCCCGGCACTGAACCAGGCCGTTCGGATCGATGGGCGGGATTACCGCGTTGCGGACATCAAGCAGGCCACCTGCGTCGGCAGCGAGGGGGAACTGCCCTTTGCCGCACCGCGCGGGCGCACCGCCACCACCGTGGACCTGCTGAGCGCCTCGTCGGGGTTTGCCGGGTTGGAGGTGGGCGACCGGGAACGGCGCTTCTACCTGGGCAGCTACACCGGCTTCGCGGCGCTGCGCTTCTCCAACCTGCGCGAGATCGAGGGCTGGGGCCAGCCGCCGGAACGCACCGCGATGCGCGCGCTAGACCCCGCCTCCACCTTGCCGATCTGATGGTCCCGGCTCCCCGCAAGGCAGTGCGTGTGCTGTCGTGCCCGAACTGCGGCGGCGCGGTGACGCTGCGGGCGCCAGGGTCCAGCGTCTCCGCCATCTGCTCCTCCTGCGGCTCCACCATCGACGTCGCCAACGAAACACTGCGGGTGATCGCGGTGGCGCAGACCCAGACCCATACGCCCACCATCCCGATCGGCACACGGGCCGCCCTGGTGGGCGTGGAATGGGAAGTAGTGGGATATCAGGAACGCAGCGATCCCGGGCCAGGATGGCGCTGGAGCGAGTACCTGCTGTTCAACCCCTACGAGGGATTCCGCTTCCTGGTGCACGACGAGGCGAACTGGACGTTCTACGCCATGCTGCGCCAGGACGTGCCGGACCCGGCGTCCGGCGTCGGCGACGGCCGCGAATACCGGCACCTGCGGACCGGGCAGGCGCGGACCAACACCGTGATAGGCGAGTTCTACTGGCGGGTCCGCACCGGCGACACCGTGCAGGTGCAGGAGTTCGAGTCCCACCCGTTCCTGCTGTCGCGCGAGCAGGGCGGCAACGAGGTCACCTGGTCCCGCGGCGTGCAGCTTCCGGCCGCGACCGTCCGCACCGCCTTCGGCCTGGGGCGTGCAGTGGTGCCAGCCACCGCAGTGGACCGCCTGGCACGGCGCCGGGCCGGCACCCGCATCGTCTGGCTGACGTTCGCGGCCTCGGTCCTGGCGCTGGTGGTGTTCCGCACCGTGTCGTTCGACCGTTTCCACGCCGCGCCGGTCCTCCATCAGGCCATTGTGGCCACCAAGACGGACATGGGCCATCCGATCATGTCCGGCCCCTTCGAGGTTCCGGCGCCCGGCGGCAACCTGGCCATCGAGGCCAGCGCGCCGGTCAGCAACAGCTGGGTACAGCTCGGCTGGTCGCTGGTGGACCAGGCCACGCAGCGCAGCTTCAATGCCATGAGCACGGTGGAGGAGTACAACGGCGAGGACTCGGACGGCGCCTGGACGGAAGGCGGGCAGAGCGCGCAGATCGTGTTCCGCAGCATACCCGGCGGCACCTACCGCCTGCTGGTCGATGTGGACGCCAAGGCATTCCAGGCGCAGGGCGCAGCCCTGGGCAACGGAGCGCCGCCGCAGGTCCGGGTGGACGTGACGGTCACCCGCCATGTCTCCAGCGGCCTGAACTTCTGGCTGGCCTTACTGCTGCTGCTGCCCTACCCGATGTTCCGCTGGCTGGTGAACCGGGCAACCCGGCCCGGCGCCGAGCTTGCCCATGACTGATCATACTTCGTGACGGGAGCCTGGCTCTACGCCCTGTTCTGCTTGGCCGTGGTAGGCACCTTTACCGTGGCCCGCACCGAGGGATGGGTGCTGTTCGGCACCGGACAGGCCGCGGCAAACGGCACCGGTGGCGGCAGTGGCGGCCGAAGCGGCACCTATCTCGGATCCCACAAGTAGAAGGAGGCGGCGATGGAGTATGACCCGATCTTGCGCAATGTCGTCAGTGCGCTGGTGTTTTCGGGCGTTGGCCTGCTCGTCTACATCCTCGGCTTCGTGCTGCTGGACCGGCTGACGCCGCAGGTCCACTTCTGGCGCTCGATCAATGAGGGCAAGAACGTGGCGCTGGCCATCTTCCTGGGCAGCATCGTGCTCGGCATCGCCATCATCATCAGCGCCGCCATCCACGGATGACCCGGCCGGAGATGGCGCCCGCCTCGACCGTGCTGCTGCTGGTATCGGTGTTCGTCATCGCCACCTGCGGCCTGGTCTACGAGCTGATCGCCGGCACGCTCGCCAGTTACCTGCTGGGCGACTCCGTGACGCAGTTCTCCACCGTCATTGGGGTGTATCTTTCCGCCATGGGCATCGGCTCGTGGCTGTCAGGCCGGCTGGAGCGGGACCTGCTGGCGGTGTTCGTGCGGACGGAGATCCTGATCGGCCTGGTGGGCGGTGGCTCGGCGGCCGCGCTGTTCCTGCTGTTCGACCAGGTCAGTGCCTTCCGGGTGCCGCTGTATACCATCGTCGCGGTCATCGGCGTGCTGGTGGGGGTCGAGATCCCGCTGCTGCTGCGCATCCTGCAAGACCGTATCGTGTTCAAGGACCTGGTGGCCCGGGTCTTCACCTTCGACTACATCGGCGCATTGTTCGCCTCCCTGCTGTTCCCGCTGGTCCTGGTGCCGCATCTGGGGCTGATCCGCTCCTCCTTCCTGTTTGGCATGATGAACGTGGGGGTGGCACTGTGGCTGTTGTTCAGCCTGGGTGACGAGATCCGCTGGGTGCGGGTGCATCGCGGCGCCGGTCTGCTGGCGCTGGTGGCGCTGGTTGTGGGCTTCGTCACCGCAGACCGCATCATGGAGGCCGCCGAGGCCGGGGTGTATGCGGACCCGGTGATCCACGCGCAGTCCACGCCGTATCAGCGGATTGTGCTGACCTCCTCCCATAAGGACCTGCGGCTGTTCCTGAACGGCAACCTGCAGTTCAGCAGCCGCGACGAGTACCGCTATCACGAGGCGCTGGTGCATCCCGGTCTCGCCGCCGTCGCCTCGCCCCGGCGGGTGCTGATCTTCGGCGGCGGCGACGGGTTGGCGGCGCGGGAGGTGCTGAAGGCGCCGGCGGTGGACAGCGTCACCCAGGTGGAGCTGGACCCGGCGATGGTTCAGCTGTTTTCCCGCAACTCCATGCTGGCGGCGCTGAACGCTCAGTCCTACGCCTCGCCGAAGCTGCACGTGACGATGGCGGACGCCTTCGTATGGCTGAAGCAGGCGGCGGACATGGCTGATCCGCCGCAGTTCGACTACATCGTCGTCGACTTCCCCGATCCCTCCAACTACTCGATCGGCAAGCTCTACTCGCTCACCTTCTTCCGCCTGTTGCAGCGCGTGCTGGCGCCGGGCGGTGCCGTCGTGGTGCAGAGCACCTCACCCTTCGTGGCCCGACACTCCTACTGGTGCGTGGTCGCCACGCTGGAGGCGGCGGGGTTCGCGACCACGCCTTACCACGTTTACGTGCCGTCCTTCGGCGAGTGGGGCTTCGTGCTGGCCGCCTCGGGGCCGCTGACCCTGCGCGACCGCTATCCGCCGGGCCTGCGTTACGTGAACGCGGCGACGGTGGCGGAGATGCAGCGGTTCCCGCCTGACATGGACCGGGTGCCGGTGGAGGTGAACCGGCTGGATAGCCAGGCGCTGGTCCGCTACTTCGACGAGGAATGGGCGGAGTACGGGGTGAACTGATGAGCACGCGCCGTATCCTGCTGGGCGGGCTGGCCGCCGGTGCCGCGGCAAGTGCCTGGAATTGGCCCGGCGCGGCCGCTAGCTTCCCCGGCCGTTTGTTCGGCGCGAACGCCGCACTGGGCCATCGCCTCCGCACCGGGGGCTTTCCCGAGCCGACCTCAGTGTCGACGGTCGGCGCTCTCGTCGTCGGCGGCGGCGTGGCAGGGCTCTCGGCGCTGTGGCGGCTACGGCAGCAGGGATGGGACGACGCCGGGCTGGTGGAGCTGGAGGCCGAGGTCGGCGGCAACGCGTCCAGCGGCCGCAACGCGGTCTCCACCTATCCCTGGGGTGCCCATTACGTGCCGCTGCTGACGCGGGAAAGCGTGCATGCGGCGGAGCTGTTCGAGGCGCTGGGCATCATCGTCGGCCGCCAAGGCGACGGCACGCCGATCTACAACGATTACTATCTCTGCGCCGACCCGCGGGAGCGCCTATTCGACCAGGGTCGCTGGCAGGAGGACCTGGTGCCCGCCATTGGAGTCAACGAAGCAGATCGCCGGCAATATGAGGGCTTCTTCGGCGCCATGGCCGGGTTCCGCACGGCGCGCGGCAGCGACGGGCGCAAGGCGTTCGCCATCCCGCTCGACGCCAGCTCCGCCGATGCTAGGTTCCGTGACCTGGACGCGATCTCCATTGCGGAATGGATGCAGGCACGCGGCTGGGACAGCGAACCGCTGCGCTGGTATGTCGAATACTGCATGCGCGATGATTACGGCACCTGTCCCGCGGAGGTCTCGGCCTGGGCCGGCATCCACTACTTCGCCGCCCGGGATGGCAAAAGTGCCGACGACGAGTCCGCCGCGGTGCTGACCTGGCCCGAAGGCAACGGCTGGATCGTGGCCGAAATAAAACGGCAACTGCACAGTCATATCGGCTGCGCCGCCCTGGCCTGGCGCGTCCGGCCGAACGCGGAGGGCGTCGCGGTTGACGTGTTCGACCCGGCCCGCGACACCTCCCGCCGCATCCAGGCCCGGGCCGCCATCCTGGCAGTGCCGCACTTCGTCGCCGACCGCCTGCTGGACCGTCCCGGCGATACTGCGCACGGCTACGCTCCCTGGATGGTCGCCAACGTGACGGTTGACCGCATGCCCGCCGGCCGCGGCACGCCGCTGTGCTGGGACAACGTGTTCCGCCACAGCCGCTCCCTGGGATACGTGGTCGCCACCCACCAGGCGCTGGAGCGGGTGCCGCGGCAGACCGTGCTGACGCATTACTGGCCGCTGTCGGACCAAGCGCCCGAGGCCGCCCGCCGCGATGCCTTCGGCCGTGGCCTCGCGGAATGGCAAACGATGGTGGCCGAGGACCTGCTGCGCGTGCATCCGGAGCTGGAAGGCCAGATCCGGTCCATCGACGTCTGGGTCTGGGGGCATGGCATGATCCGGCCGACGCCGGGCTACATCTGGGGGGCGGCACGGGCTGCCGCCTGCGTGCAGACCCCGCCGGTGTTCTTCGCCCATTCCGACATGAGCGGCATCTCGATCTTCGAGGAAGCCAACCACCGCGGCGTGCTGGCGGCCGACGCGGCGCTGGCGCTGCTGCGGGCATGACGCGGCAGCCCTGGATCGGCGGGCGCGGCTTCGACCTCGCCTTCATCCTGGCGCCACCCTTCGTCATCACCCTGCTGGTGCTCGCTCTGCCCGGCTTCTTTACTAGCCGCGCCGTCTCCCCGCTGCTCTGGGCGGTGCTGGTGGTGGGCGTGGATGTTGGCCACGTGTATGGGACGCTGTACCGGACCTATTTCGACCGCGCGGAGTTCCGCCGCCGCCGTCGTCTCTATGTGCTGGCGCCGCTGCTCGGCTTTTTAGTTTTTGCCGGGCTGTACAGCATGGGGGGGATGGTGTTCTGGCGGGCGCTGGCTTACCTGGCTGTGTTCCACTTCGTGCGGCAGCAGTACGGCTTCATGATGTTGTACAGCCGGTGGGACCGGCGGGACAAGTGGCTGGACCAGGCGGCAATCTACGCCGCTACGCTATACCCGTTGGTGTGGTGGCACACACATGAGCGCGCTTTCTCCTGGTTCATGCCGGGCGACTTCGTGGCGGTCGGCACGCCCGTGCTCGCCGACCTCGCGCTGGCGCTCTACGCCACCATCCTGCTTGCCTATGTCGGCAAGGAGGGGCTGGCCTGGCGCGCGGGCGCGGCATTCAATCTGCCGCGCAACTTGGTGTTGGGCGGCACGGCGCTGTCCTGGTGGGGCGGCATCGTGGCAATGGACAGCGACCTTGCCTTCACCGCCGTGAACGTGATCGCCCATGGTGTGCCCTATATGGCGCTGATCTGGCTGTTCGGCCGCAACCGGGGCCGAGCCCGGCAGGCGCCGGTGTTGCTTGGCGTATTACCCTGGCGGCGCCTGTTCACGCTAGGCTGCCTGCCGCTGTTCCTGGGTCTGCCGCTGCTGTTCGCCTATGCCGAGGAGGGGTTATGGGACGGCTTGGTCTGGGCCGAGCATCCCGGCCTGTTCCCGGCCTTCACCGCCCTGCCCACCACCGACAGCGCCGACCTCCTCGTCTGGCTGGTCCCACTGCTGGCCTTGCCGCAGATCACCCATTACCTGCTGGACGCCTACATCTGGCGTTTTGGAGGACCGGGAAACGACTGGAAGTCGATCATGTTCCCAGACGGGCCCCGGATCGGTTAGATCGGCTGAATTTCGGCATTCGGTTTTCGGCGCTCATGGGTGTCTGGCGGTCGGCCTGCCGAAGGAGATGGCCCATATCGCGTTCGGGCACTCGCTGGAGGGTCGGCATATCGGGGTCAGCACCGAATGCCTCATCGTCCGGCGAGGGATCCGTTGCTGGCGGGTATCTGGACCATCTGCACGCTTTCGGTCGCCGCGATGGCATTATCATTGCTGATGGGCCTCGTGGCCTGCACTGGCTTGAGGTCGCGCCGCCGCTGGAGCCGTCTGCCCAGCCGCTTGCTCGTGGAGTTCGGCCGCAACACCTCGATCATCGTTCAGCTTATCTGGGTGCACTACGCATTGCCGGACATCATCGGCGT
>CAXTCI010000206.1:0-8677 GCA_964242325.1 uncultured Acetobacteraceae bacterium | reverse complement strand
CTGTCCGGCTGTGATGCCATGGGCGACTATCTGGCCCTGCGCGGATGTGCGCCGCCGACTCCACCCAGTTCTCCACATTCAGGCCGAGGATGCGCCGAAATGCACCCACGTTCACCGTGACACGATTGCGCCAGGCGTATGGGCATGGGCGGTGAGCAGCAGGTCATTCGATCCGATCAGGCGACTTGTGGCCTCCAGCTCGGCCCGGGGCTTTGGGCTCATGGAACAGGGAGCCTCCGATCCGCCCGGCATCGCGCCAATAGCAGCGGCTCCGCCGACACCAGCCGCACGACGCGCTTGGCGCGCCGGTCCAGCACTGCGACGATGCAGGCGCAGCCGTAGCCGTAGCTGCCATTCGTCCTCACCCAGCCCCGGGTGGTCATGTCGGGCAGGTTCTCCAATTCGGCCGCGGCGTCCTCACCCTGGGAGGAGATGATCCACTCCGCTTCGCGGTCCCGTAGCGAGAAGTTGCCCGGCGTCGGGTTCCACAGCCAGCCGCACCGCTTTTCCGCCGACAAGGCCGGCATGACGCCTAACATGGCCAAGATTAGCAAAGCCGCCGCGCCGGCCCGCCTCACGCCGCCTCCCGCGCCCGCCGCGCCTCATACGCCTTCAAGTGCAGGTAAGCGGTCCGCAGCAGCCGCGTCCCTTCCTCCGAGCCGCGGGCAATCAGGTCGCCGACAATATGCTCCGCCTCGATCCGCCCCCCGCGCTCGATGTCCCGCAGCATGGAGGCGGTGAACGTGGACCCCGGCGCGGCAATGGCCCCGCGCATCCGCTCGACGAACGCCTGCCGCGGCAGATACCCGGCGGCAGCGGCGATGGCCGCGGCCTCGTCGAACAGCCCTTGCGCGAACCAGGCCCCACCTGCCGCCGCCACGTCGCCTACGGCCGCGCGCATGGACGAGGTGAGGCAGGCCAGCGAGGCCAGGAACACCCATTTCTCCCACATGTCCTGCAGGATGGTCCCGCTAGCCCGCCCGCCGCACTCGGCAAAGGCCGCGGCCAGCGTCTCCACCCGCGGCGACATGCTGCCGTCGCGTTCGCCCAGCGAAAGCGCCTGCAAGTCGCCCAAGTGGCGGATGGTGCCGTCCGGCTCCAGCGTCGCGGCGATCTGGCACTGGCCGCCCAGCACGGCGCCGGGCCCGAAGCGGGCGTCTAACACGTCCAAGTGCTGCATCCCGTTCAGCAACGGCAGGACGGCGGTGCCCGGCCCGGCTGCTGGCGCGAAGGAGGTAATGGCGTCATCCAGGTCGTAAGCCTTACAGCTCAGCACCACCGCGTCATACGGGCCGCCCAATGCTCCGGCCTGAACGGTTTCGACGGGCCGGACCAAGTTCCCGCGCGGGCTGCGTATCATCAGGCCGTCATCATGAAGTTGCGCCGCCCGGCGCGGACGGACCAGGAATGTCACGTCCGCACCGGCTTCGGCAGCACGACCGCCAAAGTAGCCGCCAATGGCGCCGGCACCAACTACAAGTATCCGCATCAACATCTCCCTCCCTGGGTGGAGCAAGACTGGCACGGATAGAGTGAGGGTGGCAGTGGGTGGCTTCCTCCTCCCTCTCCCTCCGGGAGAGGGTCGGGGTGAGGGGGTCTTGGTTGCGGGGGGACGACCGGCTCAGTCTATATAATGGCTATACGAGCAAGGGCCGTGCTTACCGTTTCCCTCACCCCAACCCTCTCCCGGAGGGAGAGGGAGCAAGCAGGCTGCATGCTTTCAGACACAGCCTGTTCTTCGCGTCCGGCCTACTTCGGCGATAACACCATGATCATCTGCCGGTTTTCCATCCGCGGCATCTGTTCAACCTTCGTGGTCACCTCAAGCTCGGCCCGGATGCGCTCCAGCACCTTGATGCCGATGTCCTGGTGCGCCATCTCGCGGCCACGGAAGCGCAGGGTCACCTTGACCTTATCGCCCTCGTCGATAAACGACTTCATGGCGCGCATCTTAACCTGGTAGTCGTTCTCGTCAATATTCGGGCGCACCTTGATCTCTTTGATCTCGATGACCTTCTGCTTCTTCTTGGCCTCGTTCTTCTTCTTCTGCTGCTCGTACTTGAACTTGCCGTAGTCGAGGATCTTCACCACCGGCGGGTCGGCGTTCGGGCTGATCTCCAGCAGATCCAGGCCCACCGAGTAGGCGCGCTGTATGGCGTCGCGCGCCGTCATCACGCCCTGCATCTCGCCTTCCTCGTCGATCAGACGCACCTGGGGGACGCGTATGTCCTCGTTGACACGGGGTCCGTCGCGGGATGGGGTCGCGGCGCTCTGGGGTCCTCGGGCTATTATACTCTCCTATGGATGTTTCGGTGTTGGAGACGAGTCTTGGTCCGGCAACACGCCGAAATCAAGAAGCCTCTCGCGTTAAATCGGGCGGCATCGCCTCCGCTGCAAGACGGGCGACCGCCTCGTCAAGCGGCAAAGCCTCCTGCGCCTCCCCGCCCAGGCGGCGCAACGCCACCGTGCGCCCCTCGGCCTCACGCCGGCCGACGACGACGAGGACCGGAACATGCGCCAGGCTGTGCTCGCGCACCTTGGCGTTGATCTTCTCGTTGCGGGTGTCGGTACGCACCTCCAGCCCGCGGGCGCGCAGGGCGGCGGCGACCTCCTCCGCATACTCGGCGGCGTCCGTCACGATGCTGCACACCACCGCCTGCACCGGCGCCAGCCACAGCGGGAAGCGGCCGGCGTAGTTCTCGATCAGGATGCCCAAGAATCGCTCGAAGCTGCCCAGGATGGCCCGGTGCAGCATCACCGGGCGCTGCCGGCTGCTGTCGTCGGCGATGTAGTCGGCGTCCAGCCGCTCCGGCAGCACGAAGTCCACCTGCAGCGTGCCGCACTGCCAGTCCCGGCCGATGGCGTCGCGCAGCACGAACTCCAGCTTGGGGCCGTAGAACGCCCCCTCCCCCGGACTCAGCTCATACTCGACCCCGGCGATGGCGCAGGCCTGCTTGAGCGCGCCCTCCGCCCGGTCCCACACCTCGTCCGTGCCGGCGCGCGGCACCGGGCGGTCGCTGAACTTCACCCGGAAGCTGTCGAAGCCGAAGTCGCGATACACCGACGACAACAACGCCACGAAGTCCACGGTCTCCCCGGCGATCTGGTCCTCGGTGCAGAAGATGTGGGCGTCGTCCTGGGTGAAGGCGCGCACCCGCATGATCCCGTGCAGCGCGCCGGACGGCTCGTAGCGGTGGCAGGAGCCGAACTCCGCCATGCGCAGCGGCAGCTCCCGGTAGGAGCGCAGGCCGTGCTTGAAGATCAGCACGTGGCAGGGACAGTTCATCGGCTGCAGGGCAAGGGTCGTGTCCTCGTCCTCGACGCGGGCGATGAACATGTTCTGCTTGTAGTTGTCCCAGTGGCCGCTCGCTTCCCACAGCTTGCGGTCCACCAGCTGCGGCGTGCGGACCTCCTGATAGCCGTGCGCGTCCAGGCGGCGGCGCATATAAGACTCCGCCGTGCGATACAGCTTCCAGCCCTTCGGGTGCCAGAAGACGCTGCCCGTCGCCTCTTCCTGGATGTGGAACAGGTCCATCTCGCGGCCGATGCGGCGGTGGTCGCGGCGCTCGGCCTCCTCCAACTGGTGCAGGTAGGCGTCCAGCTCCTTCTGGTCGCGCCAGGCGGTGCCGTAGATGCGGCTGAGCATGGCGTTGCGGTGATCGCCGCGCCAATAGGCGCCTGCAACCTTCTGCAGCTTGAACGCCGTGCCGACGTCCCCCGTGCCGCGCATGTGCGGGCCGCGGCACAGGTCTATCCAGTCGCCCTGCTTATACAGGGTGATGGTCTCCGTGCCGGGCAGGTCGCGGATCAGCTCGGCCTTGTAGGCTTCGCCGCGCTGCTCGAAGAAGCCGATAGCGTCGTCCCGGTCCCACACTTCGCGCTCGAACGGGGCGTTGCGCGCGACGATCTCGCGCATCCGTGCCTCGATCCGCGGGAAGTCCTCGGGGGTGAACGGCTCGTTGCGGGCGAAGTCGTAGTAGAAGCCATTCTCGATGTTGGGGCCGATGGTGACTTGCGTGCCGGAAAACAGGGATTGCACGGCCTCGGCCAGCACGTGGGCGGCGTCGTGGCGGATCAGGCCCAGGGCGTCGGGATCGCGGCGCGTCACGAACACCACGTCCGCGTCGTGTTCGATCGGGCGCGACAGGTCCTGCAAGGCGCCGTCCACGCGCATCGCCAAAGCCGCCTTGGCGAGACCCGGGCCGATGCTGGCCGCCACGGTGGTGCCCGTCACCGGCCCATCGAAGCGGCGGATGGAGCCGTCGGGCAAGGTAATGGCGGGCATGGCGTAGGGTCCTTGATTGCGCGGGAGGGGTCGTATGGCCTTACCGCACCGCTGCCGCAACCCTTTCTCTGCGCAGGCGCCCATGCACCGGACTGCAAGGCAGGAACGCGGGCGCACAGCAGACTGCCTGCTCCTGCTCCCTCTCCCTCCGGGAGAGGGTTGGGGTGAGGGGGTCTTGGCTGCGGAGCGACGGACCACGGGCGCCAACGGGACGCGGCCTCTCGTGAGACAAGGCTACACTTGCCCGACCCAAGACCCCCTCACCCCAACCCTCTCCCGGAGGGAGAGGGAGCAGAAGCAAGCACCTCCTGGTAGACCTCCAGCGTCGCCGCCTGCATCGCAGCCGTCGTGTAGTTCGCGCATACCGCCGCCCGCGCCCGCTCGCCCAGCGCCTGCCGGTCCTCTAGCGATAGTTGCAGCGCATGGTCCAGGGCGACCGCCAGCGCCGCGGCGTCCCCAGGTGGAATGCGCCAGCCTGTTACCAGGTGCTCGACAGTTTCAGCCGCCCCGCCGTGGTCGGTGACGACCACCGGGCGGCCCATTGCCTGCGCCTCGATCACCGTGCGGCCGAACCCTTCCGGCTCCAGGGACGCACTCACCACCACGTCCGCCAGCATCAACGCCGCCGGCATGTCGTCGCAGTGCCCGGCGAAGCGCAGCCGATCCGCAACGCCCAGCGCCGCCGCCTGCCGCTCCAACGCCCGGAGGAAACCGTCCCGGCCCGCGCCGACGAGGATGCAGCACACGTCTCGCCGTTCCATCAGCGAGATCGCCTCGATCAGCACGGCGGCGCCCTTCCAGCGCGTCAGCCGCGCCGGCAGCATGACCGTCGGCGCGCCATCCGGCAGGCGCCAGGCCTGCGCCAGCCGGGCAATGCGCAGGCTGGACACCGCGCCGGGGCCGAACAGCGCCGGGTCCACCCCCCTGGGAATGATGCGGATGCGCGCGGGGGCAACGCCATGCCGGGCCATCAGCACCCCCGCGACGTGCCTGCTGATGGCAATCACCCGCTCGCCCCGAGCCATCACCGCGTTGTAGCGGCGCTTGCCCGGCAAGTTTTCGTTGTAAACGCCGTGGTATGTCGTAACGAACCGCGCGCCGGTACGCCGCGCCGCCAGCCACGCCGACCAGGCCGGCGCGCGGGAACGGGCATGGACGATGCCGACCTGCTCCGCCCGGATGAGCTGGGCCAGGCGTCCGGCATTGCGCCAGACGACCGCCGGGTTCTTGGATGCCAGGGGCATGGCGACATGCCGCCCGCCCGCCCGCTCCACGACGCCCACGAGCCGCCCCCCCTCGCTCGCCACCAGCGCCGTGCCGCCTGCCGCGGCGATGGCCTGCGCCATCTCGACCGTGCCGCGCTCGACTCCGCCGGCATCCAGGCGGGGCAGCACTTGCAGCACGACCGTGCCGGGTGGGAGGGGAACCATCCCCGGGCTATAACACCAGGATGCAGGACGGGGCACCCATGCGGCAACAGGGCACGATGGACTGCGGCGACGGCGTGGTGCTGGCGTGGGTCCGCACTCCAGGACGCGAGCCATGCACGGTGTTCCTGCCGGGCTACAGGAGCGACATGGAGGGCACCAAAGCTCTGGAAACCGAGGCATTCTGCGCCGCGCACGGCCTGGCCTGCCTGCGGCTGGACTACAGCGGCCACGGCGCCAGCGGCGGCGCCTTCACCGACGGCACCATCGGGCGCTGGACGGACGACGTGCTGCACCTGGTGGACCATCTCACCGAGGGGCCGCTGGTGCTGGTCGGCAGCAGCATGGGCGGCTGGATCGCCCTAAACACCGCACTTGCCCGGCCGGAGCGCGTCCAGGCGCTGGTCGGCATCGCCGCCGCGCCGGACTTCACCGAAGACCTGATGTGGGACGCCATGATGCCCGGCGAGCGCATACAGCTCCAGCGCGACGGCGTCTTGCAGGTGCCCAGCGCCTATGGCGACCCCTACCCTGTGACGCTCGCCCTGATTGAGGATGGGCGCCGACGCCTCCTGCTGCGGGCGCCGATACCGCTCCATTGCCCCGTCCGGCTGCTGCAAGGGATGCAGGACCCGGACGTGCCCTGGGAAACGGCGATGCGCCTGGTGGACCGGCTGGAGGGCACCGATGTGCAGGTGACGCTCATTAGGGACGGTGACCACCGCCTGTCACGGCCGGGAGACCTCCTGCTGCTGCGTCGGACGCTCGCCGGCCTCCTGCTGCAGGATGGCGCGTAGGCCCTCGCGATAGGTCGGATACGCCCAGCGCAGGCCGAGCATCTCTCGCGTCTTGCTGCTGCGGACCCGGCGGTTCTCCACCCAGAAGCTGCGGCCCATCTCGCTCATGCCGGGCAGCGCGTCGGCGAATGGGACCAGCGGCGGCGGCTCGATGCCCAGTAGCCGCGCTGCCTCCGCCGTCACGTCGGCGCTGGCGGCGGGTTCGTCGTCGGCCAGGTTCAGGATGCGGATACCGGGCGGGCGGTCCTGCGCCATGGCAGTCACGACGGCGGCGGCGATGTCATCCCGGTGAATGCGGCCGAACAGGTGGCCGGGCTTGTCCACCCGCCGCGCCGTGCCGGCCCGCAAGTCGTCGAAGGCAGAGCGGCCCGGCCCGTAGATGCCCGCCACCCGGAACACGTCCACCGCGCAACGGGCGCAGGCTGCACGCCATGCGTCCTCGGCCGCCACGCGACGCTGGCCGCGGTTGTTGCCGGGCTGGGCCGGCGTGTCCTCGTCCACCCAGCCGCCGCCGTGGTCGCCATACACGCCGGTGGTGGACAAGTAGCCGGCCCAGCGCAGATCGGGCGCCGAGGCGACCTCCCCGCCAAAGCGGGCCAGGGCCGGGTCGCCTTCCGCGCCGGGCGCCGCGGTCTGGACGAGATGCGTCGCCGCCAGCAACGCCGGGCCGGCGTCCCCAAAGGGGATCAGCGCCACCCCCGGCGGGGGCCGCAGGTTTCCAGGGTCTCTGCTGGTGGCCGTCACCTGCCATCCCTGCCCGGCGGCCCGCGCCGCGATGGCGGTCCCGGTGTAGCCCATGCCGAAAACCAGGAGATGCCCGATGGGCCGCCCAGGAAAGCGCGCAGTGTTCATAAGTGATCCTAGCTGGTTTGCCCGTAAAGGCGGGGACGGGTATGATAGGCGGGAAGATGAACAAAGGCGTGCTCATCGCTGTTACGGTCGTTGTCGTACTGGCCGCCGCGGGAGGTAGCCCGTGGGGGGCGAGTCGCGCCGCCGGACCCGGTCCGGATGAGACTCCCGCCGCCCCGGCCGCTGCGGAAGACGACCAGGCGCCGCTGCCTATTCCCCCCGTCCCACCGCGCATTGCCGAAGGCGCCGATTATGACCACTGCCTTTCCATGCTGAACACCGACCCAGCCGGCGCCTACGCCTTTGCCGACGCCTGGTTCGCCACCGGCGGCGGTGAGGGCGCAATCCACTGCAAGGCGCTGGCCGATGTGGAGCGTGGCGACGCGGATGTGGGGGCGGAAGCGATGGACAAGCTCGCCGGCAGCAGCAACGCCCCGGCAGCGGCCCGGGCCGCCGTGTATGGCCAGGCCGGACAAGCATGGCTGATGGCGCGCGACCCCGGCCGGGCAATGGCGTCCGCGACGCTCGCTTTGTCGCTGACTCCGGACGACCCGGACCTGCTGATCGACCGGAGCATTGCCTCGGCCAACCTGGACCGCTACCAGGATGCGCTGGACGACCTGACGCGGGCATTGGACCTGGACCCGCGGCGTCCAGATGCGCTGGTATTCCGCAGCGCCGCCTGGCGGCACTTGAACCAGCCCGACCTGGCGCAGGACGACATAGACCGTGCCCTGGCCCAGGACCCCGACAACCCAGATGCAATGCTGGAGCGCGGCATCCTGCGCCAGCGCCGGGGCGAAAGTGAGGGCGCGCGCGAGGACTGGGAGCGTGTGGTGCAGCTTGCCCCCGATACTGCAACCGCCGACCTGGCGCAGCAGAACCTGCAATTGCTAGAAGCCGGTCCAGAACGGCGCTGACCACCCTAACCCCCCAAGGAAGACAGTATGAGTGGCTTTAATGGCAGCAAATTCGCCGACCGCGCGGCCGCGGCCGCTGCGGCGAAGAAGGCGCTGATCGAAAAATTCAAGGCGAAGCCGGCATCCGACGATCCGGCGGTCCTGGCCCGCCAGGCCGAGCGCCGCGCCGTTGCGGAGGCCCGTGACATCAGAGCCGCCGAACGCAAGGTTGCCAAGGAAGCCGAGGCCGCCCGCAAGCTGGCGGAGGACCAGGAGCGCCTAGCCGAGTTGGCCCGGCAAGCCGAGGCGGAGGCCGCCCGGCTGGCAGAACAGGCCCGGCGGGATGAGGAGATCAAGGCGCAACGCAAGGCTGAGCGCGACGCACGCTACGCTGCGCGGAAGGCGCGGCGATAGAAGACC
>CAXTCI010000205.1:0-8892 GCA_964242325.1 uncultured Acetobacteraceae bacterium | reverse complement strand
CCGCATGAACGACCGGTGCGGCCCCATTCCGCCTTCTCGCTCCGTTGGTTCCGGCAAGCAGAAGGGCGTTGCGCCGAGCCGGCGTGCGCCCGCCGCCGCTGGAGCAGGATCAGTGCCGATAGAAGCACCAATCGTGCTTCAGCCATTGTTTTTACGAGCATCTTTACCGGAACGTATGCACGTTCGATCTGCCGATGCTCTGAATCGGTTCGCGTTCAAGTCTGGACGCAAGCCGATCCAGCTTCTTATTTGAAAGCAGAGACTTGCAGTAGGGTCCGGTAGCTGCGTCCAGGACCCGACCGCGTTCTGCTCTAGTGCCCGGCGTTTTCGCCCGAGAAGTCCGGCGCTTGCAGTCCCGACGCCATCAACTGCTCGCTGAGCGCCGCCTTCAGCCGGTCCAGCCCAGCTTCGTCCCGCGCCTCGGCCCGCGCCACCAGCACCGCCTGGGTGTTGCTGGCGCGCAGCAGCCACCAGCCATCGGGCGTCAGCACCCGCACCCCATCGATGTCGTTCACGTCGGCACGGGCGGCGCGCAGCCGGGCCGCAACCTCCTGCACCACCTGGAACTTGCGCGTGTCGTCGCAGTCGAAACGCAGCTCCGGCGTGTTCACGACTTGCGGCAGCGCCAGGCGCACGAAGGACAGCTTTTCGTCCATCCGGGCGACGATGCCCAGCAGGCGTACAGCGACATACAGCGCATCGTCGAAGCCGTACCAGCGGTCGGCATAGAAGATATGCCCCGACATTTCGCCGGCGAAGGGCGACTTGATTTCCGCCATCTTGGCCTTGATGAGGCTGTGCCCGGTTTTGAACATCATCGGCGTACCGCCAGCCTTGCCGATCTCGTCATACAGGACTTGGCTCGCCTTCACGTCGGCGATGATGGTGGCGCCGGGGTGGGTCCGCAGCACGTCGCGCGCCAGCACGACCATGAGCTGGTCGCCCGCCAGCATCCCGCCGCCATCGTCCACGACGCCAATCCGGTCGGCGTCGCCGTCGAAGCCGATACCCAGGTCCGCGCCATGCTCCCGGACGGCGGCGATCAACTGTTCCTGGTTCTTGGCGATGGTTGGGTCGGGGTGATGGGCGGGGAAGCGGCCGTCAATCGTCTCATTGAGCACGGTGTGTTCACCGGGCAGCACCTTCAACAGCCGGGTCAGCACCTCGCCGGCGGCGCCGTTGGCGTTGTCCCAAACGACCCGCAGCTTGCGGTCGCCACCGTCCCAATCCTGCACCAGCCGGGCCACGTAGGCGTCCACCACGTCAACCGGGGCGTCGGTGCCCGCGGCTTCGTCCACCACGTCCCCAGCCGCTGCCAGCCGGCCCAGCGTCTGGATATCGGGGCCGAAGAACGCCTTGCGGCCCAGCATCATCTTGAAGCCGTTGTAGTCCGGCGGGTTGTGGCTGCCGGTCACCATCACGGCCCCGTCCGTTTCCAACGTGGTCGCGGCGAAGTAAAGCAGCGGCGTCGGCCCGCGGCCCACCCGCAGCACCTCCATGCCGCTGGCCTTCAATCCCTCGGTCAATGCCCCGGCCAGCTCCGGCGAGGACAGGCGCCCGTCATAGCCCACCGCCACCCGGCGCCCACCCGCCCGCGCGACGACGGTGCCGAAGGTGCGCCCGATGGCGAAGGCATCCGCCGGGTGCAGGGTGCGCCCGACCACGCCGCGTATGTCGTATTCCCGCAGGCTGGTCGGGTCGAAGTCGTGCCGGAATGCCGTGGCTGTCGCCGTATCCATCAGCCCTGTCCATCCGTGTAATGCCGCAGGAATGCCCGGACCTCGTTCGCCAGGTCCGGGCGCTTGAGCGCAAACGCGATCTGCGCTTCCAGGAAGCCGATCTTATCGCCGCAGTCGAACCGCTTGCCCTCGTAGCGCAAGCCGTGGAACGGCGTGTGCCCGATCATCTTGGCCATCGCGTCGGTGAGCTGCACCTCGTTGCCGGCGCCGCGCTCCATCAGGGACAGGTGGGTGATGACCTCCGGCAGCAGCACGTAGCGGCCGATCACCGACAGGTTGCTGGGGGCGTCGGCCGGCTTCGGCTTCTCGACCAGGCCGAGCACCTCCACCATGCGGCCGTCATCCGCGCCGATACGCAGGATGCCGTAGCGGTTGGTCTGGTCGTGCGGCACCTCGGCCACCGCCACCACGTTGCCGCCGGTCTGCGCGTAGGCGTCGGCGAGCTGTTTGAGGCAGGACGTCTTACTCAGGACCAGGTCGTCCGGCAGCAGGATAGCGAAGGGGTCGTCGCCGATGAAGGCGCGGGCGCACCAGATGGCGTGACCCAGGCCCAGCGGAACCTGCTGGCGGACGGTGGTGATGCTGCCGGGCTGGATCTTCATGGTGTCAAGCATGGCGATCAGCTCAGTCTTGCCGCGCTCCCGCAGGTTTGCCTCCAGCTCCACCGCCACGTCGAAGTGGTCGATGATCGCGGTCTTGCCGCGCCCGGTGACGAGGCAGAACTGGTCAATCCCTGCTTCAAGCGCCTCCTCGATGGCATACTGGATGAGGGGCTTGTCCACGACGGGCAGCATTTCCTTGGCCATCGCCTTGGTCGCGGGTAGGAACCGGGTGCCGAGACCGGCTACCGGCAGCACCGCCTTGCGCAGCTTCTTCATACGTGGGGCGTTCCATATACGTGTTGGGGGCCGATGCCCCATAGGATGCGGGCGACCGTGCCATGCCCGGCGGGGTGCGGCAAGTTTGGAAGGGTTATGCTTCCTCTTCCTCGGGCGGAGGTTGAGGTTTGCGGGTCTTTGGGGACAGAGCGGGGCGCCGGTGGCGCGGTTGGCGGGCGGCACGTTGCGGGTTGATTTCGGCGCTGCAAGACCCCCTCACCCCGGCCCTCTCCCGGAGAGAAAGGGAGCAGGCATGCTACCGGCGCAGCAGGGTGTCGCGGGCTTGGTTCACCCTTGCGGCAAGCCAGTCCGATCCGCCGCTGTCCGGATGTGCTACCCGCATCAGGCGGACCCATGCTTCCCGCACGTCGGCGTCCGACACCGGGTCGTGCAGGCCAAGCACCGCCAGCGCCTCCGACCGCGGCATCCGCCCGGCCCGTGGTGGCGACGCGCCCGGGTGGCCCGGCGCCGGCAGCTTGCCCTCCTGCCACCAACTCAGGGCCAGTGGCCCCAGCAGCACGCCAGCCATCAGCGCCAGCCCGCCACGCCCCGTCAACAGCAGCCCGGCACCGATCGCAAGGCCGGCCAGCGCCGCCAGCCAGCCCAGCATCGCCTTCAGGTTCGCCATCCGCGCCTGGGCAAAGCCGCGCGCCGCCCAGAGCAGCACCGCCAGCGACAGGAGGCCGAGAGCAACGGGGATCATGCGGGCATGCTTACGCCCCCGGGGTCTCGGGCGGGAAGGCCACCGCCGGGTCCACGCCGCGCGCACCCTCCATGGCGGCCACGGCGC
Organism: uncultured Acetobacteraceae bacterium; assembly: GCA_964242325.1. Taxonomy (GTDB): domain Bacteria; phylum Pseudomonadota; class Alphaproteobacteria; order Acetobacterales; family Acetobacteraceae; genus DASWOJ01. The sequence goes on along the minus strand of CAXTCI010000205.1, from coordinate 5,485 downwards.
TGATGTTCACGATGCCGCGCGCCGTCACGCTGGGGATCAGGACGTGGATCGGCTTGCTCATGCCGAGGAGCAGCGGACCGATCGGCAGGCCGTCCGCGCCTGCCTTCAGCAGGTTGAAGGCGATGTTGGCCGCATCCAGCCCCGGCATCACCAGCAGGTTCGCCGTGCCCGACAGCCGGCTATCCGGAACCGCACGGTCCCTGAGCGATTCAACCAGCGCGGCATCCGGGTGCATCTCGCCGTCCACCTCCAGCTCCGGGCGGGCGGCCCGCACCAGCGCCAGCGCCTTCCGCATCCGCCGCGCGCTGTCCGAGTTGCTGGACCCGAACGAGGAATGCGACATCAGCGCCGCCTTGGGCACGATGCCGAAGGCGCGCACGGCGTTGGCGGCCAGCCCGGTCATTTCCGCTACCTGCTCCGCCGTCGGCTCCACGTTCATGTGGGTGTCGCAGACGAACAGCGCCCCGGCTTGCAGGATCAGGCAGGACAGGGCGTAGATGCGCGACACGTCGGGACGGCGGGGGATGATCGGCATGACATACTGCATGTGCCGCCACCAATCGCCGGTGCCGCCGCAGATGGCGGCATCGCACTGGCCGGATTGCAGCAGCATCGCCGCAGCCACCGTGGGGCGGCGCACGATGCGGCGGGATGCCGCATCCGCCGGAGTGCCCCGGCGACCCACCAGATGCTGATACTGCGCCACCAGCGGATCGAACACTGCCGAGTCTGCCGAGGGGTCTAGGATCTGGACGGCGCCGCCCAAATCCAGGCGCAGTCCCATCTCCTTCACCCGCGCCGTTATGTGCTCCCGCCGTCCCAGCAGGATCGGCCGGGCGATGCCGTCGTCCACCAGCGTCTGCACGGCGCGCAGCACCCGCGTGTCCTCGCCCTCGGCATAGACGATGCGCTGCGGCGACGCCTTCGCCGCCTCGAACACCGGGCGCATGAGCTGTCCCGAGCGGAACACGAACCGCTCCAGATCGCGCCGGTAGGCGTCGAAGTCGGCGATGGGGCGCTTGGCGACGCCGCTCCGCATGGCCGCGGCGGCGACGGCGGGGGCAATCTGCAGGATCAGGCGGGGGTCGAAGGGCTTGGGGATGATATACTCCGGCCCGAACACCGGGGCGGCGCCGCCATAGGCCGCGGCCACGACCTCGCTCGCCTCCACCCGCGCCAGCACGGCAATGGCCTCGACGCAGGCAACCTTCATCTCCTCGTTGATCTCGGTGGCACCCACGTCCAGCGCGCCGCGGAAGATGAAGGGGAAGCACAGGACGTTGTTGACCTGGTTCGGGTAGTCGGTGCGCCCCGTGGCGATGATCGCGTCCGGCCGGGCGGCGCGGGCGGCGTCGGGCGTGATCTCCGGATCGGGGTTGGCCAGCGCCATGATCAGGGGCTTGTCGGCCATCTCCGCCAGCCACTCGGGCTTCAGCACGTTGGGCGCGGACAGGCCCAGGAACACGTCGGCGCCGGGCAGCGCGTCCGGCAGGCGGCGCGCGTCGGTCTGCCGGGCGTAGCGGGCCATGTTGGGCGGCATGTTCTCGTCACGCCCCTCATAGACCACGCCCTTGATGTCGGTCAGCGTGACGTTGCCCACCGGCAGGCCCATCGCCACCAGCAGGTCCACGCAGGCCAGCGCCGCCGCACCGGCGCCGGATGTCACCACGCGCGCCGACTCCAGCGTCTTGCCTTGCAGCAGCAGCCCGTTGCGGATAGCGGCGGCGACGATGATGGCGGTGCCGTGCTGGTCGTCGTGGAACACCGGGATGCCCATGCGGGCGCGCAGCCGGCGCTCGATCTCGAAGCACTCGGGCGCCTTGATGTCCTCCAGGTTGATCGCGCCGAAGGTCGGCTCCAGCGCGGCGACCACGTTCACGAACAGGTCGGGGTCGGCGGCGTCCACCTCGATGTCGAACACGTCGATGCCGGCGAACTTCTTGAATAGCACGGCCTTGCCCTCCATCACCGGCTTGCCGGCGAGCGCGCCGATGTTGCCCAGGCCGAGCACGGCGGTGCCGTTGCTGATGACGGCGACCAGGTTGCCGCGCGCCGTCAGGTCCAGTGCGGCGTCAGGGTCGGCCTTGATCGCCTCGCAGGCCGCGGCGACGCCGGGTGAATACGCCAGCGCCAGGTCGCGCTGGGTCGCCATACGCTTCGTGGCCTCGATGGCCAGCTTCCCCGGGCGCGGCAGGCGGTGGTAGTCCAGCGCGGCCTTGCAGAAGTCTTCGTCCATGGCAGATGCCTCATCCCTCTTGCGCCCGGCATGGTGCCCCCGGTGCGCGAGGAGGGCAAACCACGGCCGGACTTGCCGGAGCAGCCGTTACGGATAAATGTGCCTTGCCGCCCTGGGTGACAGGGGAGCCGGGTGCGTGACAGGACCGCCAGTGGCCAGGAAGAAGACCAGCATCCGCGTTGAGGACACAGCCCGCCCCATGGCGGCGCAGGTTCAGGCCGAAACACCGTCTGCGCCACCGTTTGGACCCCGCGAAGCCGCTGCCCTGATCGAGGCGGGCAGGCTGGATGTGGCGGCTGGGCTGGCGATGGCGGCGCTGGATCGTCGTGCCGGCGCCGGCGATGGGGAGGCCGCCGCCGCCGCCGTGGTCCTGCGCGCCCACCAGGCGGCGCTGGCCGGCCTGCCGCCGCTATTTGACGCACCCCGCCGGCTGCCCCGCGCGAACGAGCGCGGCGTGGCGGCCTTCACCGAGCTGCTCGCCCTGCTTCGCCTACAGGACGGTCAGTTGGCCGAGTTGCAGACTGCCTTGGCCGAACTGACCTAAAGCGGCATCATGGCGCGCATTCACGTGTTTGCGGCGGAGGCGCCGGCGTCGCTGGACGGCGCTCCCAGCTCCGCCGGGCTGCGCGGCGCGCAACTGGTTGGGGCGCTGCGGGCCGGCGGACACGAGGTCAGCGTGTCCATTCCAACCGGGGCCGCGCCCAGCCGGGACGCGGTAGACCATCCGCTCCTGCATGACCGGCGCAGCTACCTGGACCTGCTGCACCGGCTACGGCCCGGCGTGGCGGTCTGGATGGACCCGCTGATCCGCAACACCCCGTTCGGCGCGGGCGGGCTGCACGTTTGCGACCTTTATGGCCTGGGCTCGCCCGCGGGCGAGCCGCGCGGCACAACTGCGCGGCATGTGGCTGGCGCCGGGCTGGTGCTGACGGGGTCGGCCGGTCAGGACGGTTTCTGGGCTGCGACGCTGGGGCAGTCCGCCGCTACATCGGCTGCCGTTGCATCGGTCATCGTGCCCTATGCGACGCCGCCTGCCCTCATCGTGGCGCTCCAGCCCGGTGCGTCCGTCCTGCGCCGCCTTCACGTCCCGAGCGGCCTGCACCTGCGCCCGGGCGGCCTGGCCTGGCTGACGCGGGCCGCGGCATGGTGCGCCGTGCGCGGCATCAGCCTGCACATTGTCCCGCCAGCGGGTGGCGTGACGGACCTGGCGGCGATGCAGGCGCTCCGTACCCTGGAGACCATGCCCGGGGTCCATCTGCTCCAAGCGCCGGACCTGCGGACAGTGCTGAGCGGCTATGGCCCTGGCAGCCTGGTGCTCGATCTCGCGGATGACAGCGCGGAGCGCCGGTTGGCCAGCCCGGCGCCGGTGATGGACGCGCTGACCCACGGTGTGCCGCTGCTGACCAACTGCGGCGGCGACCTGGCCCGCCGGCTGCTGCGGGCCAACGCGGCCGTCACGCTCCCGCCGGGCACGGCGCCGGAGGATGGCGTGCTGGAGGCAGCGCTCGACGGGGTGGCCGCGCTGCCGGCCGAGGGGCTGGCTGCCATGTCTGGCGCCGCCCGCAACTGCGCCGCCGACTGGTTCGATGCCGCGGACGCCCAGGCCATCTTGTTGGATGCGTTGGACCGGGCCGCGCAGGCCGAGAGGCGGCGCGCAGGACGGCGCCCCGGGCCGTCTGCCCCGCCGCCGCAGGTGCTGGTCCTGACGGAATACGAAAGCTACATGCGCCGCCTGCGCGTGGATCTTCCTTTGGGCGCGCTGCATCGGGAGGGCGGCGTCGGCGGCTACGCGGTTTGGAGCAAGGGCCGCCTGGGCTTCAGCACGCGCGACGGGGAGGCTGACCCGGCATTCGATGCGATCTGGGTGCAGCGGGACCTGCCGCCTGACCTAGTGCTGGCGTTGGGGGCGCTGAACCGGCCCTACCTGCTGGACATTGACGACAACTTGCTGGTGTCCCCCGCCTACCGCGCGCCGCTGCCGCCGGCGCAACTGCAATCGGTGCGCAGCCTGGTGCGGGGCTGCACGGCCATCACGACCGCCAGCGACCGGCTGGCTGGGTTGCTGCAGGAGTATGCCCACACGGTCCTGGTGGACCGCGCCGTGACCTGCCGCAACCTGGCGACGGAGCAGCCGCCCTGGGTCGCGGCAGGTGCGCCGAGCTGCGTGGTTTGGGCATCCAGCGACGTGCCGGCTCTGACCGGCAGCTACGCAGGCATCGTGCGCGCCGTGCGCGACTTCTGCCTGGCGCACGGGCTGCACCTGGTCTGCATCGGCGCGCCGCCGCCGGGGCTGGCGCTGGAGGCTGGAGTCGCCACCGAGCACTTGGGCCTGATGCCCTATGCCACCTATCTGTCGCACCTGCGCGCCCTGGCGCCGGCGATCCTGGTGGCGCCGCTGGACACTGGCGCCGACCCGGTGACGCAGGACTTCATAGACGGCAAGAGCGACATCAAGGTGCTGGAAGCGCTTGTGACCGGTCTGGTCGGCGTGTTCAGCGACGCCAGTGCCTACCGCGACACCGACCTGCCGACGCCGATCCTGTGCCGCAACGACCATGCGGGCTGGCTGGCCGGGCTGGAGCGGGCGCGGCAGGCGTGCCTAGAGGGTGGGCCGCGTCACGAACTGCCGGCCAGCCGGATTGCCAGCGGTCCCGGCCTATACGGTTGGGTGGAGGCGCTGGACCGGGTGCGGCTGCGCCACCCGATGCGCTTGTCCGAGTTGGAGCAGGCCATTGCGCTGAACCGCACGACGCTGCTGCGCCGGGTGCTGGGTCCGGAGGAATTCGACGCGGAGTGGTATATGTCCGTCAACCCGGACGTGAAGAAGGTCGTGGCTGCCGGGCAGATAACGGCCTATGGCCACTACTCCGCCCACGGCTTCTTCGAGGGCCGGCCAGGCAATCCCGACGAATTGGCCCGGGAGGACGGCGAGGGATTCTGGGGCAATGTGCTGAACACCTTGTCCGACGTGCGGATTTCGGTCGAGGGACGGGCGGCGGCGTTGGACGCATTGCAGACGCGACGGCGGCGGCGGCAACGGCCCGGGTTCAGCGGGGATTAGCGGGTATGCGGTCGAGAAGACTCGAACTTCCACAGGGTTTCCCCCACAAGCACCTCAAGCTTGCGCGTCTACCATTTCGCCACGACCGCATCGTGCCACAGGCGGTATAGCGGATGGCCGAGGCCGCTTCAATCCCGTCTTCTGGCCCGTCTTCTGGCTCAGGCATGGAGTGGTGGGTAGAGGATGCT
>CAXTCI010000204.1:0-8930 GCA_964242325.1 uncultured Acetobacteraceae bacterium | reverse complement strand
ACCATTTCCCGGTAAGCCTCGTAGGGCGTATAAGCGAAGCGCCATACGCCGCACCACAGCACTGCGTTATGAGCGAAAGTGCTAAAGGTTATCCGCCCCGCCAAGACCGCCAACGCCAGATAAGATCAAAGCAAACGGCGATTGGCATAAGCAGGCTTACGTGGCCTGGCACGGCCGCAGGCCCTCTGTGTGACAGGCCGCGTAAGCCTGCTCAGACGTGGTTGCAAATGCGCCTATGGGTTGAGAGGAACCGCCATACCAACCTGAAAATGCCCTGGCTGTCCGTCATGACGGCTGCCGCCCATCCCCATGAGCTTACGCCCAGCCGAGTTCCTTCAACGCCAAGCCAGAATGCCAAATCTTCGTCATATGCGCGATCTTTTCGCCCTCGAATTGCATCACGTAAACGTAGTCTGTTTTCGTGGTCTTGCCTGTTGGCGGGCAAGGACCGCCGGCGAGATGAGTGCCGGTGAAAACACCGTAGGCGGTGACGCTGTTCCGCTCGGCATCGGTGCCGAACGCCTTCAGCTCATAGCTGCCGTCGGTCAGGACTGTCAGCAGGCCCTGCATCCAGTCCGTATACTGCTGGAGCGTCTTTACGTCTGCTAGCGGCTCGGCCTGTGCGTTGAAGGTTGCATCAGGCTGACAGTAGGCGCTGCACCCCGCCCAACCCTTGCCCGTTTCACATGCAGCGAAGAACGCCGCAGCCGCCTCAGTGATGGATGCCATGTCTCTGCTCCCCAAGAGCTTGTTGGCCATGACCGGCATTGTATACAGGACCGGAGGTGGAATGTCCCGTTGGTTCAGGCACGGCTCTGTACAATCTTTGTCAGGACCACTCGATGTGCCGAGCTGAACTTGCAGTTCGGCGGCTATGGGCTGCAAAGGCTTTGAGGAGTGCCGTAAACCCCAGGGCGGCACAACAGATCGCGTTTCCATACGCGGACTCTGGTTTTGATCTGTCATTGCGGGAAGCCAAGCAACGCAGGAAGCCGGGGCAACGGACACAACTCTGTCGGCCCGAAGATCGTCATGCCGCAAGCGGCTCACGACAACAACGTTCTTGCTGAAATGCCGGCGCGTAAGGTCATCGGTTTGTGAGAAAGTCAGGACACGGGTGCGCCGCTGCGGTGCCGCCTACAATTTTCCCGCCAAAGCCCCCAAAACCCGATCCGGCGTCAACGGCACTTCCGTGATCACCACCCCAAACGGCGCCAGCGCGTCGTTGACCGCGTTCATCACGCAGGCCGCCGCTCCCGCCGTTCCGGCCTCCCCGGCGCCCTTCGCCCCCAGCGCTCCCTCCGCCGTCGGCGAGCACACGTGCGCCACGGCGATGTCCGGCATCTCGCCGGCCATCGGCACGAGGTAGTCCGCCATCGTCGCGTTCTGCATCTGGCCCTGGTCGTCGTAGCAGCACTCCTCGAACAGCGCCGCACCCAGCCCCTGCACCACGCCGCCGCGTACTTGCTCGTCCACCAGCATCGGGTTCAGCACGGTGCCGCAATCCTCCACCACCCAGTGCTTCAACAGGGTGATGAAGCCGGTTTCCACATCCACCTCCAGCCACGACGCCTGAATGCCGTTGGTGAAGGCAAAGGGATACTCGCGCGGGACCCAGTGGCGGGTGGCGATCAGCTCGGCCTGCACGCCGGGCGGCAGGGTATCGGGGCGGAAGTAGGCGATGCGGGCCAGCTCGGACAGCTCCATGCGCTGGCGTCCGTCGGCTGCGTCCACCACCGCGCCGTCACGCAGGTCCAGCGCCGCCGGGTCGGCCTGCAGGATGCTGCCGGCGAGGGACAGCACGTTGCCGCGCAGGGCGCGCCCGGCCTGCCACGCCGCCTCGCCGCCGATGCCGGCGCCGCGGGATGCCCAGGTGCCGCCGCCATAGGGCGTCACGTCGGTGTCGCCCAACTGCACCCGGATGCGGCCCGGCGGGATGCCGAACGCTTCTGCCACCACCTGGGTCAGCACCGCCTCCGTGCCCTGGCCCTGCTCGGTCACGCTGGCCTGGACGACGACGCTGCCCGCCGCGTCCAGCCGCACGGTGGCGCCGTCCTGCGCCGAGATGCGGGCGCCGCCCACGCCGTAGAAGCCGGGTCCGGGGTTAGTGATCTCGATGAAGCTGGCGAGACCCAGGCCGCGGTGGATGCCCTGCTGCCTCAATGCCGCCTGTTCCGCCCGCAGCGCGTCGTAGCCGATCATCGCCAGCAGCTTGTCGAGGCTCGCATGGTGGGACAGCGACTCGAACCGCATCCCCGCGGCGGATGTGCAGGGATAGGCGTCGTCGGACAGCAGGTTGCGGCGGCGGATCGCGGCCGGGTCCATGCCGATGCGCCGGGCCGCGAGGTCCACCAGCCCCTCCGTCACGCCGGTCGCGATGGGATGGCCCACCGCGCGATACTGCGACATCATCGCCTTGTTCTGGAACACCACCCGGCTGCGCCCGCGATAGTTGGGGCAGGCATAGGGGCCGCCCACCAGGTTCAGCACCTGGTTCGCCTCCACGGCGGAAGTGCGGGGATAGGCGGAGTACGGCCCGATGCCCGTCAGGTCGTCCATGGTAAACGCGGTGATCGTGCCGTCCCGCATCACGCCGATGCGCCCATGCACCTCATGCCCGCGGGCGTGGATGTCACTCACAAAACTTTCCAGCCGGTCGGCGACGAACTTCACCGGGCGGCGCAGCAGGCGGCTCGCGGCGGCGGTGGCCATGTCGTCGCCGTAGACGTGTATCTTGATGCCGAACGACCCTCCGACGTCCCGGCACACCACGCGGACCTGCGATTCCTCTAGCCCGAGATGCCGGGCCAGCAGGTTCTGCATCATGTGCGGCGCCTGGGTGCCCTGATAGACCGTGAGCCGCGCCTCGCCCTCGTTCCAGTCGGCGACGATGGAGCGGGCCTCCAGCGGCACGCCGGTGTGGCGGGCGAAACGGAACGTCGCCTCCACCACCTCGTCTGCCCCAGCCAGTGCGGCGTCCACCTGCCCGGCGTCTATGCGCCGCTCCCAGGCGAGATTGCTGCCCAGTTCCGGGTGGATGACGGGGGAGGCCGGGTCGAGCGCGGCGGCCGGGTCCACGACGGCGGGCAGGGGGGCATAGTCCACCAGGATGCGCTCGGCCGCGTCCTCGGCCACGGCGCGGCTGGAAGCGACGACCATCGCCACCGCCTCGCCCTGCCAGCGCACCCGCCCGACCGCCAGGGGCGATTGCGGGGCGGAGCGCAGCCCGGCCAGGTGGGTCAGCGTGCCAACCCAGGGCTGGCAGTGCTCCAGCAGGTCAGGCCCGGTCAGCACCGCCGCGACGCCGGGCACTGACCGGGCCGCCGATACGTCCACCGACAGGATGTCGGCATGGGCGTGCGGAGAGCGCAGGAAGGCCGCGTGCAGCATCCGCGGCAACTGCAAGTCGCTGACGAAACCCGCCCGGCCCTGCATCAGCCGGCCCAGGTTCGGGCGCGGCACGGCGCGGCCGATGTAGCCGTTGGGCCGGTCGAGCGGCGACAGCCCGCTCATGGCCTGGCGGCCCGTGCCGACGCCACGGCCTCGATCGCATCCACGATGGACTGGTAGCCGGTGCAGCGGCAGTAATTGCCGGACAGGTGCTCGCGGATCACCGCCCGGTTCGGCACCGTGCCCGGCGCCCGCAGCAGCAGGTCTTGCGCCGTCAACAGCATCCCCGGCGTGCAGTAGCCGCACTGCAGCGCGTTCACGGCGGCGAACCCGGCCTGCAGGTCGGCGATCTCGCCAGTGTCGGACACGCCTTCGATGGTTTCCACGGTGCCGCCATCCGCCTGCACCGCCAGCACCAGGCAGCCGCGGACGATAACGCCGTCCAGCCGCACGGTGCAGGCGCCGCACACCCCGTGCTCGCAGCCGAGGTGGGTGCCGGTCAGGCCCAGCCCGTCTCGCAGAAAGTCGGCCAGGTGGGTGCGGGGCAGCACGGCGGCCTCTATTGCCTCGCCGTTCACGGTCAGTCGGATCGGGGTCATGCCGCCTGCGCCAGGGACGGACGGGACCAAGGCCGACGACCCGGCGCAGCAGCACCCGCGCGAGGGACATCCGGGTCGCGCTGGTGGCCTGCAAGTCGGCGTGCGGCTCCAGGTCTTGCGCCAGGGCATTGGAAGCCGCCGCCAGGGTGGCCGGGGTGATATCGCCCGCCAGCGCCGCGGCGGCGTTGCGCGCCAGCACGGCGCGGGCACCGACCGCGAAGTAGGCCAGCCGGGGCGTGCCCGTCCCGGCTGCCTGCGCGGCCAGGCCGACGATGGCATAGTCACCGCTGCGCCGGGCCAGTTCGGCAAATCCCCAGCGGGCGTCCGGGGCCGAGCCGAACTCGACGGCGACCAGGACTTCGTCCGGCGCCAGGGCGGTCTCGAACAGGCCGGTGAAGAACGCCTCCGCCGGGATCGTGCGCTGCCCGCCCGGTCCCTGCGCCACGATGCGGGCGCCGAGTGCCAAGGCGCAGGCCGGCAACTCCGCCGCCGGGTCGGCATTGGCCAGGCTGCCGCCGATGGTGCCGCGGCTGCGTATTGCGGGGTGAGCCACGTCGGCAACGGCGCGCGGCAGCATCGGGGCGTGGCGGGCCACCTCGGGGGAGGCCGCGAGTTCGGCATGGGTGGTCATGGCGCCGATACGCAGCATGCCGTCCGCGACGGTGATGCCGCGCAGCTCGGGTATCCGGCCGATGTCTACCAGCAGCGCCGGGGCGGACAGGCGCAGGTTCAGCGCCGGCAGCAGGCTTTGGCCGCCGGCCAGCAGCCGCGCCTCGCCGGCGTGCCGGGCCAGCAGGTCCACGGCCTCGGCGATGCTGCGGGCACGGATGTAGTCGAACGCTGCGGCTTTCAGGACGCTGTCCCCCCTTGACGAGCACAGCAGATCGCGGTTGCGCTGGCGGCGTCAAGGCGGGGGTCGCCCGCCGATCGAACCAACCAGGGAGCAGCGCCATGCCGATCAGCCGCTTGGACCATTATTCCATCCGCACGACCGACCTTGCCGGAACCGAGCGGTTCTACACGGACGTCATGGGCTTTGAGGTGGGTCCGCGGCCCAGCTTCAACTTTCCTGGGGTATGGCTGTATCAGGACAAGGTGGCCGTGGTGCATGTCGTCGGCATTGATCCCAACGACCCCGCCGGCCTGAAGGAGTATCTCGGCGACAAGGGCATGGATGGCGCGAGCGGAACCGGCACGATTGACCACGTCGCCTTTCTGGGCACCGACGTCAACGGGATGCGGGAGCGGTTCCGCGCCGCCGGGGTGGCATTCCGCGATCGGATGGTGCCGTCGCTGAACCTGGAGCAGGTGTTCCTGGAGGACCCGAACGGCGTGACGATCGAGCTGAACTTCCCGCAGCAGGCATAAAGCCAGCCAGTGCCGACGTCATCAACGGCATCGGACTGCCTTGCGGACGAAGGTTCGCAGATGCACCCGATACCATGCTGAGGTCAGGCCGTCGCGGGGCAGGATGAAACGCCGCAGCCGACATCTGGGCAGGCGTGCAGCGGACGGCCACGACAGTTTTTCGGCACCTGAATGTCGGAAGGATCACGGCCGGACCCTCCATAATCACTGGGCTGGCTCGGACGGAGCTTGTTCCTCCGGGCTTATTCCTTCTCGTGCGGCCTGCATCGCCGCGGCAAGCTGGTTGTTCCGGAATGGCTTGGACAGCACGGTAACGCCGTGTAGCGCCTCTGGCAGCGCATCGGCGCCATACCCGGTCGAGAACACGACGGGCACGCCCCGCGCAAGCAGAAGCTCGGCCACGGGATAGCTCAGCCGCCCCGCCAAGTTCACGTCCAGCAATGCCAGGTCCACCGTCAGCGAGCGCGCCTTCTCCAACGCCTCATCGAAGCGCGAAGCGGTTCCCGTAATTTCGCAGCCCAATTCTTCCAGGAACTCTTCCACCAGCATGGAAACCATGGCCTCGTCCTCCACGACGAGGACCCGCATGCCCGAGAAATCCATCGCTAACATTCTCCCGAGCTGCCGACGCGCAGAAACGGCACGACCTCTGCTGCTGCCGCCACTTCGGCCAGCGGCGCCTCGACCGTGCAGGTGATGCCCTCCGGCGCGAAGGTGATACGCGCCGTGCCACCCAGGTCCTGCGCGAGGCTGCGTTCCACCAGCTTGGTTCCGAAGCCGCGGCGGGTGGGCGCTGCCGCCACGGGGCCGCCCCGCTCGGTCCAGGTCAGGCAGAACCGCGGCGTATCGCTGCCGCCGATCCCCCACCGGATCTCCACCTCACCCTCCCTGGCCGACAGGGCGCCATACTTGAGCGCGTTGGTCGCCAACTCGTGCAGGCCCATCGCGAGGTTCACCGCAGCCCGCGGCTGCAGCCGCACCGGCGGGCCGGACACCCGGAACCGGGCGGGATCCGGCCAACCGTGCGGTGAGAGCGCAGCGGCCACCACGTCGGCCAGCTCAGCCCCAAGCCAGGCCTCGCGCGTCAGCACGTCGTGGGCAGAGGACAATGCGATCAGCCGGGCCTCGAAGGCTTGCCGAACGCCCACGTCGGTGCCGCGCAGCGTCTGCGACGCGATGGCCTGGACGGTCGCCAGCGTGTTCTTCACCCGGTGGTTCAACTCGTGGATCACCAGGCGCAGGCGTTCCTCGGCCCGCTTGCGCTCGGTGATCTCGACCGACACGCCGACCAGCCCCGTCACCTGATCGCCGGCATCCCGCAGCGGCGTCTTGGTGGACAGCCACACCCGCGGCTGCGCGCCGTCGCTGCCGATCAGCTCTTCCAGCTCCTCGACATGCCCGGTCTCCATGATGCGGCGGTCATTGGCCATCACCGCCTCCGCCTGGGCCGGGTCGTCCAGGTACTCCACGTCCGGCCGCCCCTCGACCTCGGCCCAGGGCTTGCCGATCAGGTCCAGCATCGGCGCATTGGTCAGCAGCATCCGGCCGTCGCGGTCCTTGGCGTAGATCAGGCCCGGCGCCGTTTCTATGATGGTGCGCACCAGCGACGCCGCCTGCTGCCGTTCCTGTTCGGCTTCCCGGACCGCGGTCACGTCCCGGATGGTGCCCATGATCCGCACGGCGCGCCGGCCGTCCGTCGCTGCCTGGTCCGGTTCGAACGCGGCGCGGCCGGCAGACGCAAGCCAAAGCACCCGGCCATCGGCATGAACCACGCGATGCTCGTCCAAGTAGCCGTCGTCGGGATCGGCCGGATCAAGGGCGCGCGCCATCTCCGCCAGCGTTCTGGCCCTATCGTCAGGCGCGACAGCAGCCGTCCATTCCGCGTAGCTCACGGAGGCGTCGCGGCCGAAGCCGAACAACTCCTTGCAGCGGGCGTCCAGCACCAACCCGTTTCGTTCATCAAGCACATCCCAACGCCACGTACCAAGGTCGGACGCATCAAGCGCAAGCCTTAGTGTCAGCTCGCGAAACTCCAGTTCCGCCGCAGTCCGCTTCAGCGCGGTGATGTCGGAGAACAGCTCGATGACGGCATCGGCCTCGCCGGCTTCGCCGGGGTGCACCGCCCAGTGGCTCGCCACCACCAGCGCGGCGCCGTCCTGGCGACGATGCACCAGCTCTCCCTGCCATTGTCCGTCGCGGCTCAGGGCAGCCTCGATCTCGGGCAGGGGGATGGGAAATTCAGTGCGCAGCAGGTCGTGACAAACACGGCCCAACGCCGCCGCGCCGGGGTAGCCATACAAGCGCTCGGCGCCTTCACCCCAGAACGTGATGCGTCCGTCCGTAGCCCGCAACATGCCCGGCGCCAGCCCAAAGGCGCGGGTAAACCGCTCCAACCGTGCGAAGTTCGCGCCGATGACGCTTGCGACCCGGCGCTGCTCCATCGCCAGGGCCGCCAGCAGGATGCCGGCCAGCACGGCCAAGCCGAGCGGCTCAGCCCACATCCAGCCTGACCTGGCCTGCGGCTGGACATGTGCCAGCGCGTTCTCTGCATTCGTCTGCAGGATGTCCGCCTCGTTACGGAGCGCGTCCATGATTTCCTTGCCCCGGTCCGTCCGGACGATGTCCAGCGCGGCCCCGGTCTGGCCCGCACGGTCCAGTTCCACGGTCTGCTCAAGCTCGGCGAGCTTCGCCGCGGCCAGTTCCCGCATCCGTCCAATCGCCGCTGTCCGGCCGCTGCTGGGCAGGGACACCTGCTCCAGCCGGGTGAAGTCGGCGTCCAAATGGCTCCGCGTGGCTTCGTATGGCTCGAGGTAGGCCGGGTTTCCCGTCAACAGGAAGCCGCGCTGGCCGGTCTCGGCGTCCTCGATCGTGGACAGCAGCGTTTCCGTCGCTAGCTGCTCTTGGCGCACCTGGCCGTCGAGGGTGTTGCTCGCCTCAACCCTAGCCAGGTTGGCGTAGGTGATCCAGGCGCTGGCGCCGAGCATCGCCACAGCCACGCAGGCCGCTGCCGTTGAGGCAAGCCGCGGGCTGCGGAAATGCGGCACAGACCGGGGGAGACCAGATCGGAGGAGAACAGAGCGGGGAAAAAAGGACAGCACGGGGATTACCCCCTGTTTCCGTGCGGGACACCTGCCGCCGCGTCCTCGCCCATTTGCAGCCGTGCCCTGCGGTGCTGCTGCAGGACCCGGGCGGCGAGATTGCGAGACCGGAGCTTTACGTTTGGGGTGGCGAGGGTGGAACAGCGGCAAAGGGCAACGCCAGGTTGAAAGGTGAAAAGCTTCATTCCGAACGTCCCGGGTCAGACGCCCTGAACTGGCAGCGCCGCAACCAGTGTAGCCTAATGGAATTAACAATCAAGAAGTCAATTGCGGGATATACAAGACGCTATTGTTGAAAACGGACGGCTACCCTGGCAAGGCTGCTGTCGTGTTATGTTAAGTTATTCCACAACAAGGTTTGTAAACATTTTTTCCAGTTGGCTGGGGCAGGCTTATACTCTGCATCACAGTAGGAAAGGTCTTTTGCAGCGGTTTTGCCTGACCCATCCTACAGGTTGCAAAAGAGCCGTCCGTC
>CAXTCI010000203.1:0-9036 GCA_964242325.1 uncultured Acetobacteraceae bacterium | reverse complement strand
GAGACCACAGCCCCATGAACCAGATCATGGCGCTGAACTTCATCCGGTCCGCGAAAGCGCCGGCGATCAATGCCGGGGTGATGATCGCGAACGTCATCTGGAACATCAGGTAGACCGTTTCCGGGATGGTGTTCGCGGTGCTGTTGTCGGTGCCGACGCCCAGGGTGAACGGCTTATCCCATCCGTTCTCGATGCCGCGCAGCATCAGCTTCGACAGGTCGCCGTAGTACGGCGTGCCGTTGGAAAAGGCGAGCGAGTAGCCCGCGACCATCCACAGCACCGTCACCAGCGCGCAGATGGCAAACGACTGCATGATCGTCGCCAGGATGTTCTTCTTGCGGACCATGCCGCCATAGAACAGCGCCAGCCCGGGAATGGTCATCATCAGCACCAGCGCGGTGCTGGTGAGCATCCACGCGGTGTCGCCAGTGTCGATCTTGGCCTCGGCCGCAGCGGGCGCGGCCGGGGCAGCGGCGTCTGGCGCCGCAGTGGACGAACTGGTGCTTGGCGTGGTGGACGGCGGCGTGGTGGAAGGCGCGGTCGCCTGGGCCATCGCCGGGGTGGACAGCACCGGCCCGGCCACTATCGGCCCGGCCAGCATGAACACGGCTGCCAGCAACGGCAGCAGCCCGGATGGACGCTTCATCGTCATTCCTTTCATAGCGCTTCGTTGTCGGTTTCGCCGGTGCGGATGCGCACGGCGCGTTCTAGGTCCATGACGAAGATCTTGCCGTCGCCGATCTTGCCGGTGTGGGCGGACTTCATGATCGCCTCGACCACCTGCTCCGCCAGGTCGGCGGGGACGGCGACCTCCACCTTCACCTTGGGCAGAAAGTTCACGTGATACTCCGCGCCCCGGTAGATCTCCGTCTGGCCCTTCTGCCGCCCGAACCCCTTGACCTCGGACACCGTCAGGCCCTGGACACCCAAGGGCGTCAGCGCCTCCCGGACATCATCGAGCTTGAACGGCTTGATGACCGCCACGATCAGCTTCATCGAACCTTCCTCTTCCCCTTCCCGCGCCTCGCGCCACATTCGGCAGGCAGCGTTCAACCGTTGCCACTCAAGAACCGTGCCGCGCCGGGCGGGCAGGTATTCTGGATGAGTAGCAGCAAGGTTGCTTGCAGGATGGGCAAGGATTGCCCCTGGTTGTAACTTCCGCGCCACGGGGTTCTGCCCAGTTTGTACGCACAGGAGTGACGACCGATGCCCGATACCCTGGGAACCCTTGCCAATACGCCCGTGCCCAACGCCCCCATGCCCGATGCCTCCATGCTCGACACCACGAACACGTCCGAGGTGGATGTCTGCGTCGTCGGCGCCGGGCCGGTCGGGGCGACGCTGGCGTGCCGGCTGGCGGCGGGAGGGGTCCGGGTTGCGGTGGTGGACCGCGCCGCCCTGCCGCCGATGGAGCATCCGGACTTCGACGGCCGCGCCTACGCCATCGCCGCCGGGTCACGACGGCTGCTGCAAGACTCCGGGGTATGGGACGGCCTGCCGCAGGCGCCGTCGCCGATCCTGGACATCCGAGTGTCGGACGGTCGGGTCGGCCAGCGGGCGTCCCGGCTGTTCCTGCACTTCGACCACCGCGAGGCCGGTGACCAGCCGTTCGGCTGGATGGTGGAGGCAAGGGCGCTGCGAGTGGCCCTGAACGCCCACATGCACCAGGCCGGCCTGCTGGTCCACGCCCCCGCAGAGGCCGCAGTGACCCGGCGGACCGATGGCGCCGAAGTCCATGTCAGCAACGGCGCCACCCTGCGCTGCCGCCTGGTGGTCGCGGCGGAGGGCCGCCTGTCGCCGTTGCGCGAACAGGCCGGCATCCCCGTAACCAGGGTGCCCTACACCCAGCGTGGCATCGTCGCCGCGGTCGCCCACGAGCATCCGCACCACGGCGTCGCGCTGGAGCACTTCCTGCCCGCCGGCCCCTTCGCCCAGTTGCCGATGGGGCCGACCGAGGGCGCCCCGAACGTATCCGCGATCGTCTGGACCGAGCGCATCCCGGCCGCGGAGCGGATGATCGCCCTGGACGACGCGGCCTTCGGACGGGAGATCGGGCGGCGGCTTGGCGACCATCTGGGTTGGGTGCGGCCGATCGGGCGGCGCTGGATGTATCCGCTGTCGGCCATGCACGCCCAACGCTACGCCGACACGCGGCTGGCGCTGGTAGGGGACGCGGCGCACGGCATCCACCCCATCGCCGGACAAGGGCTGAACCTGGGCTTCCGGGACGTGATGGCGCTATCCCGCCTGGTAATCGCAGCGGTGGCGGCCGGGGAGGACCCGGGGGCGCCAGGCCTGCTGGCGCGCTACCAGCGGGCGCGACGCCCGGACAACCTGCTGATGCTCGGGGCGACGGACGTGCTGGACCGGCTGTTCAGCACCGACAACCCGGTGGTGCGAACGGTGCGGGATCTCGGCATCGCGGGCGTGCACCGGATTCCACGGCTGAAGCGCGCCTTCATGCGAGCAGCAATGGGAGGATAAGCGCCATCACCGGCAAGCATCCTCGAACATCGTAGGGCGTATAAGCGAAGCGCCATACGCCGCACCGCAGCACTGCGTTATGACCGAAAGCGCCGAAGGTTATCCGCCCTACAAAGGCCCCACCCCCAGAACAATCAAAGCAAGGCCGTTAGCATCAGCCAGCGGCAGCCCCACCCCGTCCCGAAGGGTCCAACCCCCGCACCGCCGCCTCGCACGCCGCGGCCACCGCCTCCGTCCCGTCCCGGTCCCGCCCCGCCTCGGCAAACCCCAGCGGCGCCCCAATCACCAACCGCACCCGCCCCGGACGCGGCAAGCGCCGCCCCGGCGGCCAAGCCGCATGCGCGCCCGCCAGGAAGCAAGGCACCACCGGCACCTCGCCCCCCGCCACCAGCGCGCCAACGCCCGAGCGGAACGCCCCCATCGCCCCATCCCGCGTCCGCGTGCCCTCGGGAAACAGGATCAGCACCGCCCGGTCCTCATGCAGCCGCTCCCGCAGCGCATCCAAGTCCCGCGCCGTCGTCCGCCGCCGCCAGACCGGCAGCGCATTCACCGCATAAGCCGCAAACGCCGCCACCGGCCTACTGCCGAAAAACGTGTCCCCCGCCGCGAGTGCGAAGGCATTGGCCGCCAAGCCCCAAGGCAGGGCGGCGGCCAGCGTCAGCGCATCCAGGTGACTGCCATGGTTCGCCACCATGACAAAGGGCGCAGGCGGCAAGCGGTCCAACCCCTCCACCTGCAAACCATGGGCGGCGTGCAGGTAGGCGCGCACCAGCATCCGCCACCCCGCGGCAATGGCCAAGCTGCCCAATCCGCGCTCCCGCCCATGGCTGCGCAGGCGCTCCCCATGCGTCAGGCCATGGTCCCTGGCCGGCCGCAGGTTCCAGTCGCTCATACCCCCGTCATCCCGTAATCAGCCGCGTCGGCTGGTCCAGCCCAAAGCCGACGTAGTAGTTGACATAGTGAAACACCGCCGGCGCCACCAGCAGCAGCGAGTTGAACCGATCCAGCAGCCCGCCATGCCCGGGGATCACGGTTCCCATGTCCTTGATCCCCAGGTCCCGCTTGATGGAGGACAGCATCAGATCCCCCGCCTGCCCGGCAACGCTGACGATCACCCCCAACCCCAGCAGCAGCACCGGGCTATCCAAGGCCGTGCCGCGGAACACCGGCCAGCCCACCCCCGCCACCAGCAGCGTCGTCCCGCACAGGGCGCCCATCGCGCCCGAGATGGTCTTGTTCGGGCTGGTAGCCGGCAGCAGCTTCGGCCCGCCCATCAGCTTCCCCGCGGTGAAAGCGAACACATCGTTGATCGCCACCGCCGTCAGCAGCAGCAGCACCAGCGGCCGGTAGTATCGGTCGTTCGCCATAAACCCAAGATGCGCCAACCCCGCGCCAAACAGGATAAAGGCGAACACCGCCAGCCCCGTCCGCTGAATATACCCGGAAGGCCGGTCCAGCGGCAGCGACACGACCGCCAGCACCACCACCGTCAGCGGGAACAGCGCCATGAAGAAGTTATACCAATGGTCGAGTGCGGCCAAGTTCACGAACAGGATGCCGACCGCCACCGCCCCGGCCATCACCGGCTCCCGGAACAGCCCGGTGGCACGGTCATACTCGCGCAGGCACAGCAGCCCCAGCAGCGTCACGGCGCCAATTACCCAGGGCCGGCCCAGCAGCACCGGGCCAAGCATCAACGGCAGCAGCACCGCCCAGGACCCCAGCCGCAGCCAAAGCTCCCGCCGCAGCGCCGGGCTGCCGCGGCCAGTGGCGGACAGCAACCCGATCACCAGGGCAGCCAGCAGCAGCACCGCGCCGGCCGCGATGACGATGCCAAGGGTGACGGCGTCGCCATAAGCCTGCCCCATCATGCCCGCAGCGCCCGGGCCGCGCCCAGCAGGCGCCGCACCGCCGTCAGCAGCGCACCGGCCAGGATCAGCCACAATGCAGCCGCCGGCACCGGCACCGACCAGGCAGCCGGGGCCAGGGCGCACCAGGCGGCAACCGCCGTCACCACGGCCATGCGGTGCTGCTTCGCCATCGGCCCGCGGAAGTCGCTGGGCGCCCCGGCGGCGCGTCCAACCGCGCGCACGTAGGCCGTCGCCATCGCAGCCAAAGCCGCACCCACCCCCAGCGTCGGCTGCCCTGCCGCCCAGCCCAGCCCGGCCAGCACGGCGGTGTCGGACACCCGGTCCGGCACCTCGTTGAACAGTTCCCCCACAGGCGACGCGATGCCGCGCCCAATCGCGACCATGCCATCCAGCAAGTTGGCCAGCAGCCGCAACTGCACCAGCACCGCCCCCAACAGCCACAACGCCCAAGCCGCGCCGGGCAAATGCGGCACGGCGGCGAAGCACCCGCCAGCCAGCAACGCCGCGCCCATGCCGGCAAGCGAAATGCCGTTGGCCGAAGCCCGGCGCCGCACCAGCCACCCGGCGGCACCCTGCATGACGCCCATCTCGCGCGCGGCAATGGGCCGACGGTCACCCGCCTGCATCGTCACCGCCGCACCACGTCGAAGCCGTACAGCCCGGCCCGCGCGTAAACCGTCGCGGCGCCTGAACCAGCAACCAGCAAGACAAGCAGGGCGGCCCAAGGGCGCCAGAACCGGAACGATGCGATCATGCGCGGCAGGCTACACCAACCCGGCCCGGCGCGGCAGGTTGCGTCAAACAATTAGGAACCGGCTCATGACCGACGCGGCGCGCGACGATGGCGGCTTCTCCGAACGGGTGCAGGGCCGGCTGGAACGCCTGGGCCTGACCCCCGAGCAGGCCGGGCGGGCGGCAGGCCTGCCCGCGGACCTGCTCGGCAAGCTGCTGTCCGGCGCCGCCCCGCCGCCGCGCGGCCAGCGGCTGGTCAAGCTGGCCGATGCGCTCGCGACCTCCGTGTCCTACCTGGTCGGCCTGGACCCGGACACGCCGGTGCCGGAGGAGTACTTGCAGGAGGAGCAGGGCAACCTCGGCCTGCTAGCCGGGGACGAGGAGGCGCTGCTCCGCGCCTACCGCCGCCTGGAGTTCTCCCTGAAAGCGGCGCTGCTTCAAGTCGTGCTGCGTATGTCGCCGGAGCCAGAAGTCCCGGAACGCAAGCCGCGCTCCACCAGGTAGGCCGCCGCGGCACCGGACAACATCAGGCCCGGCAACTCGTCCACGGCGAACAGCCGGGCCTCCACCACCTCCCGGTTATCCAGGCGCAGGGGCGGCATGCGGTCCAGCGGCAGCTCGAAGACATGGACCTCCTCCTGCCGGTTGTTCCAAATGCCGCATACGACGGTGCCGGGCTGCAGGGCAGGGGTAGGAAGGCGCAGCTCCTCCAGCAGTTCACGCCGGACGGCAGCCTCCGGCGTTTCGCCCGGCTGAACGCCGCCGCCAGGCAGGGTCCAGGCGCGGCGATACGACTGCCGGATCAGCAGCACCGCGCCGCCGACGCGTATGCAGGCCAGCGCGCCCTGGTGCCGCGGACGCCGCAGCGCCCACCAGACGAGCGCCATGGGATAGGCCAGGCGATACGCCGCCTGCCACGCACGGTCCCAGGGGGTTGGAGGTTCCTGCACGGTCATCAAGCACCCTCTTCGCACCCGGCATACGCCGCCCCATCTGCCACGCAAACGCAGGAGACGCCAATGCCGGACCCGGAACTCCCCGTAAGCCCCGAAGCCGTGCTGATCCCTCGCGCCCACGACCTCGGCGGCTTCGAGGTGCGCCGCGCCCTGCCGTCACGCGAGCGGCAGATGGTCGGTCCATTCGTGTTCTTCGACCAGATGGGGCCGGGCGAGTTCCTGACCGGGCACGGCCTGGACGTGCGCCCGCACCCGCACATCGGCCTATCCACCGTCACCTACCTATTCGACGGCAGCATCATGCACCGCGACAGCCTGGGCACCCAGCAGCCCATCACCCCCGGCGACGTGAACTGGATGACCGCCGGCCGCGGCATCGCCCACTCCGAGCGCACCGGCGCCGCCCTCCGCACCCACAGCAACCGCCTGTTCGGCATCCAGTCCTGGGTCGCCCTGCCGCGCGACGCCGAGGAGGCCGAGCCGGACTTCGCCCACCATGCCGCCGCGGAGTTGCCGGTGCTGGACGATGCCGGAGTCCGCCTGCGCCTGATCGCCGGCGAAGGTTGGGGCCTGCGCGCACCGGTCGCCACCCGCTCCGCCCTGTTCTACGCCGACGTGCAGCTTGCCCCTGGCGCCTCCGTTCCGCTGCCGGACGCGCATGAGGAACGGGCGGCCTACGTGCTGGACGGCGAGGTCGAGGTCGCCGGGGACCGCTTCGGGCCGGGCCGGATGCTGGTGTTCCGCGCCGGCGACCGGCTGGCGCTGCGGGGTGGGCCGGCCGGGGCGCGTATGCTGCTGCTGGGCGGCGCCGTGATGGACGGTCCGCGCCACCTGTTCTGGAACTTCGTCAGCTCACGGCCCGAACGGATCGAGCAGGCAAAGGCCGACTGGCGAGCCGGCCGCTTCGCCCCCGTGCCCGGCGACGAAAAGGAGTTCATCCCGCTCCCCTAACCCCGACGGTTGCGGCCGCTCGCGCCAAAATGGCCGCCCTTAGAGCGGCAACCACGCCATCCCACACCGCCAAACCATCCTATCCCAGCCCGTCTGCACATCTTCTCCCTCTCCCTCCGGGAGAGGGTCGGGGTGAGGGGGTCTTGGCTGCGGAGCGGAGCGCCCCTGGCGCTTCCAGCATGAAATTCCGTGTCAGCAACGAAAACGCCGGCCCCCTAAACCCCAACCCCCTCCCCAAAGGCAGAAACCCTAGCGCCGATCCGCCGCTGCCCCTATGCACCCCCGCATGAACCGGGACGCAAGCACGGGATGGACGGACATTGCAGCAGGCGGCTGGGTGTCACGCCTGCCGGCGTCCTGGCGCCCCTACGCCCTACTTGCCCGGCTAGACCGGTCCATCGGGTCCTGGCTGCTGTTCCTGCCGGGCCTATGGAGCATCCTGCTCGCCCGTCCCGCCCCGGCGGAGGCCGTCCGGCTGATCCTGCTGTTCGGCCTAGGCGCCGTCGTAATGCGCGGCGCCGGCTGCGTCGTCAACGACATGTGGGACCGCGACATGGACCGCCTCGTGACCCGCACCGCCGCCCGCCCGCTGGCCAGCGGCGCATTGCGGATGCGGCAGGCCACGGCGTTCCTGCTTGCCCTGCTGCTGACCGGCCTACTGGTGCTGCTGCAACTGAACCGGCTGGCGCAGGTGCTAGGCGTGCTGTCCCTCGCGCTGGTAGCGCTATATCCTCTGGCCAAACGGGTGACATGGTGGCCGCAGGCGGCGCTGGGCGTGACCTTCGGCTGGGGCACCCCAATGGGCTACGCCGCGGCGTCCGGCCACCTGGACGCGGCGGCGCTGGCGCTGCAGGCCGCGGCCTTCGCCTGGATACTCGGCTACGACACCATCTACGCCCATCAGGACCGCGAGGACGACGCGCTGATCGGCGTCCGCAGCACCGCCCGCCTGTTCGCAAACAACACCCGGCCGTTCCTCGTGGCCTGCTACGGCGCGACCCTGGCGTTGCTGGCGCTATCCGGCTGGCTCGCCGGGCTCTCCATCATGTTCTACCCCGCCCTGCTGCTGCCGGCGGCGCTGCTGGCCCACCAGGTCCGCACCCTGGACGTGGACGATCCCGCCCACTGCCTGCGCCTGTTCAAGCTGAACCGGGAGGCCGGCCTGGCCGTCGCCGCCACGATCCTGTTGGGCCAGCTTTGAGCGGCAGCTTCATCCGCGCCCACACCGCCCTAGCCCGCACGTCCCTGGTCCCCGAGATCACCCTGCACCTCGCCACCGAGATCACCCCGATCTGGCAGGCCAGCGAAACCTGGCTGCAGCAGACCGGGATCGAGCCACCGTTCTGGGCCTTCGCCTGGCCCGGCGGCCAAGCCCTGGCCCGGCACATCCTGGACACCCCCGGGCTGGTCCGCGGTCGCCGGGTGCTGGACTTCGCCGCCGGCTGCGGCATCGCCGCCATCGCCTGCGCCCTATCCGGCGCCACCGTCGTGCAGGCCGCGGAAATCGACCCGCTGGCCGCCGCCGCCATCGCCCTGAACGCGGCGGCCAACAGCGCCGATGTGCAGGTCCTGGCCGAGGACGTGGTCGGCCAGCCCGCCCGCTGGGACCTGATCCTGTGCGGCGACGTCTGCTACGAGGCGCCGATGACCCGGCACATCCTCCCCTGGCTGCGCCAAATGGCCGGCGAGTGCGAGGTCTGGGTCGCCGACCCCGGCCGCGCCTACCTCCCGGCGGACGGGCTGGACCCGTTGGCCGAATATGCCGTCCCGACCCTGCTGGAGCTGGAGGACCGCATCCTGCGCCCGACTCGGCTGTTCCGCCTGGCCCCGCCGGCTGACTTTGCTCTACGTGGCAGTTAAGCAGGCTTGTGCGGCCTGTCACACAGATGGCCTGCGGCCGTACCAGACCGCCCAAGCCTGCTTAGCTTTTCATCTGTGCGCAAACCTCCAGAGGTTTGCTTAGTCTGAAACAGTCACGCTGCCGGCGTCTTCAAGCGCCAGCGCCGGCCCGAAAGCGCGCCGAATTTTCACCAGCCCGGCAA
>CAXTCI010000202.1:0-9141 GCA_964242325.1 uncultured Acetobacteraceae bacterium | reverse complement strand
TGGCCGAACTGGAACGGCAAATCTGCCAGCCAACTTTGCCGGCCTAGTTTTTTTCAACAGTAGGGCTGCGGGTGCCGGACGTTTTACCGAGCCGGTGCCCCGGAGATCAGGTACGGTCCCATCCACCATGAAGCAAGCCCATCACACCCTGAATGTTCCCACCCGCGGCAAGGGCCTGACCGACATTACCCGCCCGGTGCTGGACTGGACGGCTGGCCAGGGCATCGCCGCCGGGCTGCTGACGCTGTGGTGCCGTCATACCTCGGCGTCCCTTACGGTGCAGGAGAACGCTTCGCCCGCCGTCCGCGCCGACATCACCCGCTTCTTCGAGGAATTGGCGCCCGAGGACCCCGCCCGTTATGCCCACGACGACGAGGGACCGGACGACATGCCGGCGCACCTGCGCACCATGCTGACCGGCACCACAATGGGCATCCCCGTCGTAGACGGGCGTCCCGTGCTGGGCACCTGGCAGGGCCTATATTTGTTCGAGCATCGCCGCGCCCCGCACCGGCGGGAAATCGTGCTGCATCTGCTAGGTGATTAGCGCACCAGCGCCTGCATTCCCCGCTCCAATTGGTCCGTCAGGCGGTCGAGGTGCGTGAGCAGCGCCTCGCTGGATGACGCGATCCCGGCCTGGCCGGCTGGGTCGCCTGGGTGCTGCAAGGCGGCTTGCAGCTGGGTCCAGGCGGTTCCCGCCCGTGTCAGCTCGTCGGCGATGTCGGCGTTGCTCAACGGCAGGGTCGCCAGGTAGTCGAACCCGGCTTCCAGCTCCGCCCGGGTGTCGCCGGGACCGGCGCCCTCCCCCAGCAACGCGCGCAGCAGCGCCTCCTTGGCCAGGCGCTGCGACAGCATGCGCTGGCGGCCTGCCACGTTGATGACGCGGAGCGCCGTCGCGAAGGCGGCGACCTCCAGGTTGGCCGTCAGTTGCTCGGCCTGAGCCAAGACCTGTTCTGCAAGGGCGTCCACTTCCCGGAGGCGTGCCACCGCGGCCGAGGCGCGCAGGGCGTCGCGCAATGCGGCCCATGGCCGGGCCACGGCGTCCAGCAGGTCGCCGAATGTTGGCCTGGACAGGCTGCGCGCCAGCATCGCCAGGTTGGCCTCGACCCCGCCCACGCTGTCGGCCAGCAGGGCGGGGGTGCCTGGCGGGACCATGCCGCAGCACATCAGCGCATACAGCTTCACCACCCGCTGCGACAGCATGCGCAACTGCCCGGCGCGGTTCACCGCCTCCCCGTACAGTGCGGCGTCGATCACCTGCTGCGACACCTGGCCGATGCGCTGCTTGCTGTGCATCGCCGCGGTGCGCAGCGCGCGGTAGGCTTCTTCTTCGCGTAGCTGGCGGGCGCCCATCAGGATGCCCTTGGCGCGGTCCACCAGCTTGCGCTCGGCGAAGCGGCGGTTCAGCCCGGCCAGTTCCTCCCGCACCGCCTGCTCCCGCTGGAACCGTGCCTGGGCCAGGTGCATCACCGAGCGCAGCCGGGCCGGGCTGTAGCCGTTGACGACGTAGGCGTGCACGCCGGACAGGGTAGCCTTGGCAATGCTGTCCGCGTCGGGGTCGGGCGTGAACACCACCACCGGGCGCGGCGCCGTGGTCGTGACCAGGGCAATGCTGTCGAACAAGGCGGCATCGGGCCGGAATTCGTAGATCATCACGAGATCTGGCGCCGACTTAATCACCGATTGCACGAGATTTGAGCAATCCGCGGCGCCGATCACCTCCACGCCGACTGCTGCCAGGTCCTCTGCAAGTGCGGGAGCGCTGGGTCCGCCGCTGGTGAGGATCAAGGCGGATGGCATGGCAAGACCTCCTTGGCGCGTCTACGACCGGGCCATCGCAAGTTCTGCACCATCCCCGACTGGCTGGCACGCGGATTGCTAATACCTGATTTAGGACACATCGGCGTGTCCTGACGAACGCCCGCGCACTGCGCGTCATGGCCACACTGACGTGGCCAGCCTTGTGCCTCCTGCCCCGGCCCGTCCGGGGCGCGTTATTTGGAGGTTCCAACCGATGTCCGACGCTTCGCTCGAGTCCAACAACAGCCTGCTCATCAAGAACAATGCCCTGCTGCAATCGAATGCCGCGACACTGAAGGGCAATCACTCGCTGCTGGAACAGAACCATGACCTGGTGGCTGGCAACAGCAGCACGCTGGCCAGCAACCGGAAGACGCTGGCCGCCAACAGCGCCACCCTGACGGCGAATGCCGGGGGGATTGAGGCCAACAAGGCCGCGCTGCACGAGAATCAGGCGCTGCTCGGCGCCAACAGCGACGCCATCAAGGGCAATGCGTCTGCGGTGGCCGCCAATGCCAAGCTCCTGTCCGGCAATTCCGAGAAGATCGGCGCCAACAGCGAGATGCTGTCCCGCAACGCATCGCTGCTGACCGAGAACAAGGCGACCATCGCCGCCAACAGCGAGGCGCTCAGCGGCAACCATGCGCTGCTGGAGGGCAACAGCACCGCCATCAAGGGTAACGCCACGGCGGTCGCCGCCAACTCGAAGGTGTTGGCCGACAACAAGGCGACGGTTACGGCCAACAGCGAGGTGCTGTCCCGCAACGCATCGCTGCTGACCGAGAACAGGGCGACCATTGCCGCCAACAGCGATGCTTTGGGGGCGAACCACGGCCTGCTGGAAGGCAACAAGGACATGCTGGGCGCGAACGCCGCCAAGCTGTCCGCCAACCATGACGCCCTGGCGCGCAACCACCAGCTCCTGGCGTCCAACGCCGGCACCGTGACGGCCAACAGCGAGGCGCTGGAAGCCAACCACGCCCTGCTGGAGGCCAACAGCCGCCTGTTGAAGTCGAATGCGGAGATGATGCGCAGCAACCACGAGCTGCTGCTCGCCATCGCCGCCAAGCTCGGCGTCGCCGCCTGACCCGCCCTGCCCCGGCGAACAGGCCGGGGCAGTCCCCCTTCACCGCAAGCACCGGAATCCTCCTGATGCAGTCCCAGAAAGCGACGAGGATCGACCTCTTCAGCTTCTCCACCCCGCAGATGCGCGCCTTCCACATGAGTTGGCTGGCGTTCTTCGTCTGCTTCTTCGCCTGGTTCGCGGTGGCGCCGCTGATGCCGGTCATCAAGGGCGAGTTCAAGCTGACGGCAGACCAGATCGCCAACATCAACATCGCCGCGGTGGGGATCACCATCCTGGTGCGCGGCGTCATCGGGCCGATGTGCGACAAGTACGGCCCGCGGCTGACCTACACCGCGCTGCTGGTGTTGGGCGCGGTTCCGGTAATCGGCATCGCCTTCGCCAACTCTTATGAGTCGTTCCTGGTGTTCCGCCTGGCCATCGGCGCCATCGGGGCGAGCTTCGTGATCACCCAGTTCCATACCTCGGTGATGTTCGCGCCCAACGTGGTCGGCACCGCCAATGCCACCGTCGGCGGCTGGGGCAATGCGGGCGGCGGCGTCACGCAGACGGTCATGCCGCTGCTGCTGGCCGCCCTCGTGAGCCTCGGCGTGCAGCAGACGCTGGGCTGGCGCCTCGCGAT
Source organism: uncultured Acetobacteraceae bacterium (assembly GCA_964242325.1). Taxonomy (GTDB): domain Bacteria; phylum Pseudomonadota; class Alphaproteobacteria; order Acetobacterales; family Acetobacteraceae; genus DASWOJ01. The sequence goes on along the minus strand of CAXTCI010000202.1, from coordinate 5,635 downwards.
GATCGTGCCGGGGGTGATGATGCTGATCGTCGCCGTCATGTACTACCGCCTGACGCAGGACGCGCCCGAGGGCAATTTCGGGGAGCTGCGCGCCCGCGGCATCACGATTGACAGCGGCAAGAAGGGCGGCTGGGCCGTCTTCAAGCAGGCAATGGTCAACTACCGGGTTTGGATGCTGGCGATTTGCTATGCCGCCTCGTTCGGCGTGGAGATCTTCATCCATGGCGTTGCCGCCAGCTACTACGTGGACCGCTTCGGCCTGAACCTGGAAACCGCGGGCATCGCGGCGGGCAGCTTCGGCCTGCTGGCGCTGTTCGCCCGTGCCCTGGGCGGCATCGCGTCCGACAAGGTGGCTGGCCGGTTCGGACTGGACGGGCGCACCTGGCTGCTGTTCGGCCTGATGGTCGGCGAGGGCGTGGGACTGCTGGCGTTCAGCACCATGGGCTCCGTGGGCTTCGCCGTCATGGCGATGCTTGCCTTCGGCCTGTTCACCCACATGGCCTGCGGCTCGCTGTATGCCCTGGTGCCGTTCATTGACCGCAAGGCGCTGGGCGGGGTGACGGGGATCATCGGCGCCGGCGGCAACATCGGCGCCGTCGTGGCCGGGTTCCTGTTGAAGTTCAGCAACAGCCTGCCGGACGCGCTGTATTCGCTGGGCTGGGCGGTGCTGGTTTGCGCCTGCTGCGCCGCGGTGGTGCGGTTCAGCGTGAAGCACAAGCAGGCGGAGCAGCGGCTGTACGACCTCGCGGTCGCGCAGCGCCAGGGGCTGGTTTCAGGAGATGCGACCGCCGCAGCCTGACCGGGCTGGCGGGGCTGGCCGTCCAGGCCAGCCCCGCTATTGCAAGTGCCTTATGAACCAGCAATTGCCGCTTCCGTTGCTTTTTTTCTAGGCATTTCCTGGTTGAAGCATTGTAATTTCAGCGTGAAAATGCCCGTCTTTCCTGGCCCGCGCCAACAGGCCGCACTATTGTGCGGCGCACTGAGGAAACGCGAACAATGATCCACTTCCAGAGCCGCCTGCACGACTGATGGATAGCCTTCCCACCATCCTCGGTACGGCTACCCATTGTCCCTACTGCGCCCTGCAATGCGGCATGAATGTCGTGCAGGGCGATGACGGCTGGGGCGTGACTGCACGCGATTTCCCCACCAACCGCGGCGGCTTGTGCCGCAAGGGGTGGACCGCGGCGGAGCTGCTGAACAGCGGGGACCGGCTGACCCAGCCGTTGATGCGCGACACGAAGGACGGCCCGCTGCGGCCGGTGACCTGGGATCAGGCGCTGGACCGGATCGCCGCTGGCATACGCGCCATCCAGGGCGCCGCCGGGCCGGATGCGGTGGCGGTGTTCGGCGGCGGCGGGCTGACGAACGAGAAGGCTTATGCGCTCGGGAAGTTTGCCCGGGTGGCGCTGCGGACGGCGAACATCGACTACAACGGTCGGTTCTGCATGGCGTCCTCGGCCGCGGCGGGGCTGCGCGCCTTCGGCATGGACCGGGGGATGCCGTTCCCGATGTCGGACATCGCCGCCGCCGATGCCGTGCTCGTCACCGGCAGCAACCCGGCGGAAACCATGCCGCCGATCATGCAGTGGTTCGACGAGGGCCGGGCGCGCGGCGGTCAACTGATTGTCTCCGACCCGCGGCGCACGGCGACGGCCCGCGCCGCCACGCTGCATTTATCGCTGACGCCGGGCACCGACGCCGCGCTGGCCAACGGGCTGCTGAACGTCGCCATCGCCCGTAGGCTGATTGATCCCGACTATATCGAGGCGCGCACGACCGGCTGGGACCGGGTGCGCCGCGGTGTCGCCTCCTACTGGCCCGACCGGGTGGAGCGCATCACCGGCGTGCCCGCCAAGGACGTCGAGCGTGCCGCGGTCATCCTGGGCGAGGCCGCGCGAGCGGAGGGCGGGCGTGCCCTGGTGCTGTCCGGGCGCGGCACGGAGCAGCAAAGCCACGGCGTGGACAATGCGTTGGCCTTTATCAACCTGGCGCTGGCGCTCGGCCTGCCTGGGCGGTCCGGCAGCGGCTGGGGCTGCCTGACCGGGCAGGGCAACGGCCAGGGCGGGCGGGAGCATGGGCAGAAGGCGGACCAACTGCCGGGCTATCGGTTGTTGAACAACCCGCAGCACCGGGCGGATGTGGCCGCCGTGTGGGGCGTGGACCCCGCCAGCCTGCCGCAACCGGGCTTGTCCGCCTGCGAGCTGCTGGACGTCACCGGGGGCGCCGATGCCCAGATACGCGGCCTGCTGGTGTTCGCCTGCAACCTGCTGGTGTCCGGGCCCGATGCCAACAAGCTGCGCGACCGGTTGGGCAAGGCGGAGCTGCTGGTGGTTGCCGACCCCTTCCTGAGCGAGACCGCCGCCATCGCCGACGTGGTGCTGCCGGTGGCGCAGTGGGCGGAGGAAGGCGGCACCATGACCAACCTGGAAGGCCGCATCCTGCTGCGTCGTAAGGCCAAGGAGCCGCCAGCGGGGGTTTGGACCGACTTGCAGGTGATCGCCGGCATTGCCGGGCGCCTGGGCGCCGGGGCGCACTTCACCGGCGACGCCGAAACGACGGGTACCGAGTTCCGCCGCTGCACTTCTGGCGGCATGGCGGATTACGCCGGGGCGAGCTGGGACCGCTTGCCGGCGGAGGCCGGGGTGTTCTGGCCCTGCCCCGACGAGCAGCACCCCGGCACCCCGCGGCCATTCCTGGACGGCTTCGCCCATCCGGATGGGCGTGCCCGCTTCCACCCCATCGAGTATCGTGGCCCGGCGGAGCAGCCGTGCGACGACTATCCGCTGATCCTGACCACCGGCCGCGTCATGGGCCAGTATCAGTCCGGCACCCAAACCCGACGCGTCCCGGAACTGGCGGCGGCCGAGCCTGCCGCTTATGCCGAGATGCACCCCGACACGGCGCGGCAGCACGGCATCAAGCCCGGCGACCGCGTTACCCTCACCACCCGGCGCGGCACCGCCGAAATGGCCGCGCGCATTACCCGTGACATCCGGCGGGACACCGTGTTCGTCCCGTTCCACTGGAGCGGGGAGGGCAGCGCCAACCGGCTGACCATCGCCGCGCTGGACCCGGTGTCGCGCATCCCCGAGTACAAAGCCTGCGCCGTCCGGCTGGACCGCGCATCAAAGGAGACTGCATGAGAGAGAGCACCCCCCGTATCCTGGTCGGCACCCATGCCTTCACCGGAACGGGATATGAGACGCCGGCCTCGCTGGGCGTCAGCTACACCGTCCCGTCCGACCGCCGGGCACAGACGGTTTACTTCCGCGCCGGCAACAGCACGGCGGAGATGATCTCGGTCGTGCTGGTGCGGGACGGCGAGCCGATGCGCTCCTTCCCGATCGGGGCCAAGGCCGCGATACACATCCCGCTGGTGGTGGTCGAGGACCTGCAGCCGGAGACCAAGCTGGAGATGCACGTGCTGGCGCCAGCGGGCTGCACCGGGACGCTGGTGCTCGATATGGGCTTCGTGGAAATCTAGGGAGTTCGCGCAATGGACGGCATGACCTACGGCGCGACGCGCCAACGCCTGGTGGTGATCGGCAACGGGATGGCGGGGGCACGTGCCGTCGAGGAGGTGCTGGCCCGCGACGGTGCCGACCTGTTCGACATCACGATGTTCGGTGATGAGCCTTACGGCAACTACAACCGGATCATGCTGTCCAACATCCTGAGCGGCCAGCAGGAAGTGAGCGAGATCTATATCAACCCGCTCGAATGGTACAAGGAGCACAACATCCGCCTGCACAGCGGCGCACGGGTGACCCACATCGACCGGGCCGCCCGGATCGTCACCGCCGCCAACGGCGTCCAGGAGGAATACGACACCCTGCTGATCGCCACCGGCAGCCGGGCCTTTATCCCGCCGATGGAGGGCGCCTGGACTGACGATGGCAGCCTCCGCCCCGGCGTGTTCGCCTTCCGCGGGATTGATGACTGCACCGGCATCATGGCTCAGGCCAAGAAGAGCAAGGTCGCGGCGGTGATCGGTGGCGGCCTGCTGGGGCTGGAAGCGGCGCGCGGACTTTTGAACCACGGCTGCGAGGTGCATGTCATCCACCTGGGCGCGCATCTGATGGAGATGCAGCTCGATACCACCGGCGGCGCCATGCTGCGCAAGGCGATGGAGGGCATGGGGTGCAATGTCCACCTGGGCAAGATGACCACCACGGTGCTGACCGAGGGTGAGGACAACCGCACCGCCAAGGTGGTCGGCCTGCGCTTCAAGGATGGGACGGAGCTGGCCTGCGACATGGTCGTGGTGTCCGCCGGCATCCGGCCGAATGCGGAGATCGCGGCGCGCGCCGGGCTGACGGTGGAGCGGGCCATCGTGGTGGACAACACCATGCGCAGCCCGGACGACCACCGCGTGTATGTCGTGGGCGAGTGCGCGCAGCACCGCGGCAAGGTGTATGGGCTGGTGGCGCCGCTGTGGGACCAGGCCAAGGTGTTCGCCGACCAGATCACCGGCACGAACCCCGGCGCCGAATATACCGGCAGCAAGCTGGCGACCAAGCTGAAGGTCATGGGCGTCGAGCTGGCCAGCATGGGCATCACCGAGCCGAAGGACGACGGCGACGAGGTGATCCAGTTCAGCGAGCCGCGCCGAGGCACTTATAAGAAGCTGATCGTTAGGGATGGCCGGCTGGTGGGCGGCATCCTGATGGGAGATATCAGCAAGGCCGCATACCTGATGCAGGCGTTCGACCGTGACAGCAAGCTGCCGGACGAGCGGCTGGAGTTGCTGTTCGACCTGGGCGCGCCGCCGCAGGCGGTGACGCTCGACGAGATGCCGGCGGACGCGCAGGTCTGCAACTGCAACGGCGTCAGCAAGGCGGCGATCGGCGCATGCGTCGCGGGCGGCGCCAAGAGCATGACCGCGGTGATGAAGGCGACACGGGCCGGCATGGGCTGCGGGTCCTGCAAGTCGCTGGTGGGCGAGCTGGTCGAATGGTTCGCGGGCGGCAAGGTGGAGGAGGACCCGAGCGTCCACTACTACGTCCCCTGCATCCCGATGACCAAGCCGGAGCTGGTCGCCGAGGTGAAGCGGCTGGGGCTGAAGTCGGTGTCCCAGGTGTTCGCCGCGCTGTCCGCCACGGGAGAGGACGCGGCGAGCAAGCCGCCGTTGGCAAGCCTGCTGGCGACGGTTTGGGCGGGGGAGTATGAGGACGAGCGGGATGCGCGGTTCATCAACGACCGCGTGCATGCCAACATCCAGAAGGATGGTACTTTCTCCGTGGTGCCGGAGATGGCGGGCGGCGTTTGCACGCCGGCGGAGCTGATGCGGATCGCGCAGGTCGCGGTGAAGTATAACGTGCCGTTGGTGAAGATGACGGGCGGGCAGCGGATCGACCTGGTCGGCATCGCGAAGGCCGATCTGCCGGGCGTTTGGCAGGATTTGGACATGCCGGCGGGCACCGCCTGGGGCAAGAGCTACCGCACCTGCAAGAGCTGCATCGGCACCGAGTTCTGCCGGTTTGGGCTGGGCGATAGCATGGGGCTGGCGACCAAGATCGAGCGGCGGTTCCGCGGCATAGACAGCCCGGCCAAGATGAAGCTCGCCACTGCCGGGTGCCCGCGCAACTGCTCGGAGGCATTGGTCAAGGACGTGGGCCTGGTCGCCATCGGC
>CAXTCI010000201.1:1262-9394 GCA_964242325.1 uncultured Acetobacteraceae bacterium | reverse complement strand
GGGGTACGTGATGAACGCACTTGCTCAACTGGGGATGGTCTCGGAACTTCCGAGCGAAAACCAGACGATTGCAAGCTTTCGGTCCTTTGAGGGCGAGGACAGAAAGGATTATTTTGTGGAGCGGGACGGCATGAAGTTTGCCGGTACCCATCTCCTGGTTGATCTCTGGGGAGCGACCAACTTGGCCGATCCTTCACTGATCGACGCGGCACTGCGTGACGCGGCGATCCGTGCAGGGGCAACGATACTGCACAGCCACTTCCATCACTTCACGCCGAACGGCGGAGTGTCGGGCGTGGTCGTGCTGGCGGAAAGTCATATCTCGATCCATACATGGCCGGAGCGGAACTTCGCTGCGGTTGATATTTTCATGTGTGGCGCGTGCGACCCGCATGATGCCGTACCTGTCCTGGAAAACGCGTTCCATCCCGAACGCATCGTGCTGGACGAGCAACGGCGCGGGCGCGTTTCCTAACAACATCCAACCACAGCGTCGTCCTGAACCAGCCTTTAACGGGCCAAGGCGGCGCTGTGCGTTTGTTGAAAGGGTTGCGACATGACTGATTGGTTAAACGAAACGCTGTATCCCAATTGGGGTCAGCGGTTTCGAATTATGCGCGAGCTGGCCCGGGTCCGCGGCGAATATCAGGATATCCAGGTGATCGAGACGGCCTCGCACGGCAAGGTGCTGGTGCTGGACGGGGCCATCCAAATCACCGAGGCGGACGAATTCGTCTACCAGGAAATGTTGGCGCATGTGCCGCTGTTGGCGCATGGCGCGGCGCGTCGCGTGCTCATCATCGGCGCCGGCGACGGTGGGGTGCTGCGCCGGGTCTTGCAGCACCGGGGCGTCGAACGGGCCGTTATGGTCGAGATCGACGGTGAGGTGATACGCCTGTCGCGCGAACATCTGCCCGGCATCGGCGGCGACGCTTGGACCGATCCGCGCGCCCAGGTGATCGTTGGCGACGGGATTGCCCATGTGGCCAATGCCGCGCCAGGGTCGTACGACGTCATTATCGTGGACAGCACTGACCCGGTTGGAGTGGGTGAGGCGTTGTTCACTGAAGTGTTTTACGCCGACTGTGCCCGGGTGCTGTCACCGGCTGGATTGGTGGTGAACCAGTCCGGCGTGCCCTTCATGCAGCCTGAGGAATTACGGGTGACAAGCCTGCGCCGTGCCCAGGCATTTCGTTTTGTGTCGGCATACGTTGCGGCTGTGCCGACCTATGTCGGCGGGCTGATGACGCTCGGCATCGCCGCAAACGTGGCTGGGTTGGACCGGGTGCCGGCTGAGGAGATCCGGAACCGTGCTGAAAATGCCGGCATCCTCGGGCGGACCCGGTATTGGACACCGGAAATCCATACCGGCGCCTTTAACCTGCCACCATACATTGCGGAGTTGCTGCCTTAAACAGGCCGGGCTGACCTTGCCAGGCGGGTGGCCAGCACGTGAGCCAACCGGCGCCTGGCCGGGTTAGTGCTTACTGGCGACCACGCTCATCCTTCTCGGGCGCCTGCTCGTGCTTGCTGCCACCGGGCTCCAGGGTTTCGGCGCCGCTGCGGGTGCCGCCGAACTTGTCAGCGCCGCCAGCGTCTTCGGCACCGGGCTTCTTGTGGTTGCCAGTGTCCTGCTCGTCATCTGTGTGCTTGATCGTCTCTTCGGTGTGGGGCTGCTTCACGGTGGCGCTCCTGTTGGCTGGACCACGCCAACGCGCCGCTGCGCCCAGGTTTCCCCAGGGTTGCCCCGGCGTCAGGGCAACATGAAGCTCTGCACCAGGCTGCCTGACACCAGCCGCCAGCCATCGGCCAGCACGAAGAAGATTAGCTTGAACGGCAGCGACACCGCATTGGGTGACACCATCATCATGCCCAAGCTCATGAGCACGCTGCCGACCACCAGGTCTATGACCAGGAACGGCAGGTAAAGCAGGAAACCCATCTCGAACGCCCGGCGCAGCTCACCCACCATGAAGGCCGGCACCAGGGCGCGCCAACCAGCATCATCCGGCGTGGCGGGCGCTGGCATGTTGGCCAGGTCCAAGAAAAGCTGCAGGTCGGCGCCCCTGGCGTTTGCGGCCATGAAGCGGTGGAACGGCTCCGCCGCGAGCTTCAGCCCCTCGATCTCGCCCACCGTGCCCTGGGTCATGGGCTGGAGGCCGGCGGTCCATGCCTGATCCATCGCGGGCTGCATGACGAAGAACGTCAGGAACAGCGCCAGTCCGACCAGCACCGTGTTGGGCGGCGTGCCCTGTGCGCCGATGGCGCTGCGCAGCAGGGACAGCACGATGATGATCCGGGTGAAGGCGGTGCCCATCACCAGCAGGCTGGGGGCCAGGGACAGCAGCGTGACCAGCGCGGTCAGTTGGACCAGCCGCCCTGTGGCCCCGGCCTGTCCGGCGGCGCCCAGGTCTATGCTGACCGACTGCGCCCGGGCTGGGTCGGGCAGCAGCAGCGCGGCGGTGAACAGCGCCAGGCAGGCCAGCAGCAGGGGCCAGCGGCGCGCGTTCATGCCCCGGCCTCCCGTGCTGGCAGCCACGCGACCACCACGTCCGCGCCGCCGCCGGTCAGCAGCAGCAGGTCGCGTCCGTCGCAGGCGACCAGGTGCAGGCGCCGGGTCCGGTCCAGCGCCAGGGCTTCCCGTAGTTGCAGCCGCCGTCCGCTGCCGGGCCGTGCCAGCCCGGCGGCTCGCACGCCACGGGCGCCGAGCCACACCAGCCCGAGCACGACGGCCAGGGCGCCGAACGCCGTCAGGGTTTGTAGCGAATCCATGTCAGGGCCTTTTGCCGAGGTTGAGTCATGCCGGGGCGTCCGCCCTCAGTGTGGCGCCGAGCAGGTCAAGCTCGGCCAGGATCATCGCCAACTGCGGGCGGGCGAGGCGGCCCTGGTCCGGAGGCAGATCCAGCGTCTTGGCGCACAGCAGGCCGGCGGCCCCATCCAACCCCGACAGGTCCACCCGCCGGCCGGACCCAGCCAGGGCGCGGGTGACGGCGACGATGCGCTGCACCTGCTCCGCCAAGGCCTGTTGCAGGGCGAAGGGGTCGGCGGGCGGCGTCGGCCAGGGATTGAGAGCTGTGTTCACGGGACCATCCTGGCACCGCCGGGTTAATGATCCCTCTCTGGTCGCCTACATCGTTCATTAACCTTCCGATGCGACTCTGCATCACGCGGCATCGGTGTGCCGCATGGGGGCGTGGGATGGATGCAAGCGGGCAAGTTCCGACCGACATTGGCCTGTTCCAGTTGGCGGAGCGCCGGCTGGCCTGGGCGGGGGAGCGGCAGACGGTCCTGGCGCAGAACGTCGCCAACGCCAACACGCCGGGCTACCAGCCCCGGGACATCGCGCCCTTCGCTGCGGTGCTTGGCGCAGTGTCGCCGGGTTTGGCTGTCACCGACCCCGGCCACATGCAGCCGACGGCAGGCACGGCCGGGATGGCGCATAGCCGCCCGCGGGAGCGTGCGCCGGACGGCAACGCTGTCTCGTTGGAGGATCAATTGATGAAGGTGGCCGACACTTCCAGCACGCAAGAATTGGTGGCGAACCTGTATCGTAAGTATCAAGGGCTGTTCCGCACCGCGCTGGGCCGGGCGGGCTAGGCCGATGGACATCGCCATGGCTCTGGCCCTGTCCGCCCGCGGCATGGACGTGCAGACTGCTCGGCTGCGGACCATTGCCGAGAACCTCGCCAACCAGGACACGACCGGCTCCCAGCCCGGCGCCCAACCTTATCGCCGCAAGCTCATCACGTTTGAGAACCGGATGGACTCCGCCTTGGGCACTGAGGCCGTGCGGGTCCGCAGCATCAAACCCGACCAGGGCGAGCTGCCGAAGCGTTACGATCCATCGCATCCGGCGGCGGATGCGGCCGGCTATGTCCTTACGCCGAACGTCAACAGCTTCGTCGAGGTCATGGACATGCGCGAGGCGCAGCGCGCCTACACCGCCAACCTGAACGTGATGGAGGCAACGCGCTCCATGCTGACCCGCACGATCGAGCTGCTGAAGTGACGATACCCAGCATCACGGTCACGCCGTCCGGCGCTGCCGGCGCCTATGCGCGGGTGCAGTCGGGCGACCTCGGCGGGGCGTCGGGCGCGTCCGGCGGCGGGTTCGGCGATATGCTGAGCCGTGCGTTGTCGGGCGTCGTGGATGCCGGGCACCAGGCGGACACCAAGTCCATGCAGGCCATCGCCGGCCAGGGTAACCTGACCGACGTCGTCACCGCGGTGAACCGCGCCGAGCTGGCGCTGCAATCCGCGGTCGCCATCCGCGACCGGGTGGTGCAGGCGTATCAGGACGTCATGCGGATGCCGATCTAGCCATGGGCGGGGTGATGGACGACGCCGGGGTGGCTGCGGCGCTACGGGATACCTTGCTGGTCGTGATGAAGCTGGGCGGTCCGCCGCTGCTGGCGATGCTGGCGGTGGGCCTGGTCGTGTCGCTGGTTCAGGCCGTCACCCAGATCAACGAATCAACGCTGGTGTTCCTGCCCAAGGTGCTGGTGCTGTGCGGCATGCTGGCGCTGCTGGGACCATTCATGATGGCGACGATGTCAGACTTCACCCATGTGCTGATGGACCGTTTGGTGCTGGTCGGCGCCGGATGACTGCCGCCGACGCGGCGCTGCTTGCGGCGCTGCCGGGCTGGGCCTTCGCCTTCGTGCTGGTGCTGAGCCGCACCGGGGCCGTCGTGATGCTGATGCCCGGCTTGGGCGAGGCGGAGCCGCCCGCCACCGTGCGGGCCGGGCTGGCACTGGCCATCACTCTCCTATTGCTGCCCGGCGTGGTGCCGCTGGTGCCGGCGGTACCGCAAGCCAGTATGGCGGGCGCCGGCATGGTTGCCGCGGAGCTGCTGGTCGGCGTGATGCTGGGCTGGCTGTCGCGGCTGCCGGCGTTGGCGCTGGGCATGGCGGGCGCGGTCACCTCCTACATGCTGGGCTTGTCGAGCGTTGTGCAAACCGATCCGGCGCTGGGCGGGCAGTCCGCGGCGTTGGGCCGCCTATTCGGGCTGGTCGCGCCGGTGCTGGTGCTGTCCACTGGGCTGTATGCGCTGCCGTTGCAGGCGCTGAGCGGCAGCTACGGCCTGTTCCCGCCGGGCACGCTGCTGCCGGCGGGTCCTTTGGCGGACAGCGTGACTGCGGCGGTCAGCGCCTCGTTTGGGCTGTCGATGCGGCTGGCGGCGCCGTTCCTGCTAGCTGGGCTGCTGTGGCAGGCGGCGCTGGGATTGCTGGCGCGCTTGGCGCCGCAGTTGCAAATCTACGCCGCGGTGACGCCGGGGCAAATCCTGGGCGGCCTGGCGCTGCTGGGGCTGCTGGGGTCGCGCATACTGGAGGCCTGGTTGGACGGCGTGTCCACCGCTTGGCAGCTCTTGCCGGGGTTGTAGGGTGGCGGAGTCCGAAGACCGCACGCTTCCAGCCAGCGAGCAACGGCGGCAGCAGGCGCGGGAAGAGGGGCAGGCGCCGCTGTCGCGGGAGGTGGTCAGCCTAGCTGGGCTGGGCGCGGCCGGCGCGATGCTGGCGTGGGGAATGCCGGCGCTGCTGCATGGGATGACCGGCACGCTGCAAGGCATGATGACGGACATGGATGCCGGGACAGGGGCGGCGCTGCGGACGGCGGCCATGGCGCTGCTGATGATCGCCGGGCCGGTGCTGGCCGCGGCGGCGGCGTCAAGCTCCACCGCGGTGCTGCTGCAGACCGGCGGCCTGGTGCATGGGGCGGCGCTGATGCCGGACCTGTCGCGGCTGAACCCGCAGCGTGGCCTGGGCCGCATCTTCAGCCTGGACTCTGCAGTTGAGACTGCGAAATCGATCATGAAGGCCGGGGTGCTGGTTTGGGCGCTTTGGCAGGGCATGGCGGGGGTGCTGCCCGACACGGCGGCGGTGCTCTCGTTGCCGCCGGAAGGGTTGCTAGAGCGGCTGGCGGCGGAGGTCCGGCATATCCTGCTGCTGGTGCTGGGCTGCCAGGCGGTGATCGCCGCGGCGGACACTGGCTGGGTCCGCTACCGGTTCAGCGCCCGGATGCGTATGAGCCGGCAAGACCAGATTGACGAGCACAAGCAGTCTGAAGGCGACCCATCGCATAAGGCCAAGCTGCGCACCATACGCCGTGCCCGCGCCAAGCGCCGGATGATGGCCGCCGTGCCCACGGCCACCGTGGTCATCACCAACCCCACCCATTACGCCGTCGCGCTGGCCTATGAACGCGGCGGCAATGGTGCGCCGAAGGTGGTGGCCAAGGGGATGGACGAGGTCGCGGCACGCATCCGCGCCCTGGCGGCGGAGCATCGCGTGCCGCTGGTCGCCAGCCCGGCGCTGGCCCGGGCGCTGCATAAAGTCGAACTGGACTCGGAGGTGCCGGCGGAGCACTTCAAGGCGGTGGCGGAGATCATCGCCTACATCTGGCGGCTGCGTGGGCAGGCTGCGGGGCAGCGTTAATGTTCTTGTATTGTTCTTGTCATTCGCGGTAGACGAACATATCTTTTCGTAACCTGACTAGAACAACGCACGGTTGCGGCGCCGTTCCGTGGTATGACATCCTCCGATCGAGGATGGCGCCGGCGCCGCAGCCTGCACAACGAGGATCAATCATGGACAAGAACAAGGCGTTGGACGGCGCGCTCGCTCAGATCGAGCGGGCGTTCGGCAAGGGCTCCATCATGCGCATGGGCGCGAAGGCCGGAGACCAGCAGATCGAGACGGTGCCGTCCGGGTCGCTTGGCCTGGACCTGGCGCTGGGCATCGGCGGGTTTCCGAAGGGCCGGGTGATCGAGATCTACGGGCCGGAAAGCTCGGGCAAGACCACGCTGGCGCTGCACGCCATCGCCGAGGCGCAGAAGCGCGGCGGCACCTGCGCCTTCATTGACGCGGAGCATGCGCTGGACCCGATCTATGCCCGTAAGCTCGGCGTGGACGTGGATAACCTGCTGCTGAGCCAGCCCGATGGTGGTGAGCAGGCGTTGGAGATCTGTGACACGCTGGTGCGGTCGGGTGCGGTGGACATCGTGGTGGTGGATAGCGTTGCCGCGCTGGTGCCTCGGGCGGAGCTTGAGGGCGAGATGGGCGACAGCCATGTCGGCCTGCACGCCCGGCTGATGAGCCAGGCGCTGCGCAAGCTGACCGGCAGCGTTTCCAAGTCGCACACCATGTTGATCTTCCTGAACCAGATCCGGCTCAAGATCGGCGTGATGTTCGGCAACCCGGAAACGACGACGGGTGGCAACGCGCTGAAGTTCTATGCTTCCATACGCCTGGAGATCAGGCGCATCGGCCAGATCAAGGACCGCGAGGAGGTCGTCGGCAACCAGACCCGGGTGAAGGTGGTCAAGAACAAGCTGGCGCCGCCGTTCCGGCAGGTCGAGTTCGACATCATGTATGGCGAGGGTGTCAGCAAGGTGGGCGAACTGGTGGATCTGGGCGTGAAGGCCGGGGTGGTGGAGAAGTCCGGCGCCTGGTTCAGCTGCGACAGCACCCGCATCGGCCAGGGTCGCGAGAACGCCAAGCAGTTCCTGCGCGACCACAAGGAGATGGCGGAGCTGATCGAGAAAAAGGTGCGGGAGCAGTCCGGCGTCGTCGCCAACTCAATGCTCGCGCCGCCGGAAGAAGGCGACGAAGCGGAGGCGGCCGACTAGCCACAGCCTTGCCGGACCATACGGGGTCGCTTGGCCCGCCTGGCGCTCCGTTGACAGAGGCCGACCACCAACTGATCGAGGCGGCGCGGGAGGTATTGCTGCGGCATTACCGCCCGTTCTGGCACACCGTCGCGGCCGCGATACGCAGCCGCGACGGGCGTATCTGGACGGGCATACACCTGGGGGCGACGGTGGGCCGGCTGTCCGTATGCGCGGAGGCGATTGCGCTGGGCCGGGCGGTGATGGACGGCGATGCCACGATCGAGTGCGTGGTGGCGCTGCGCCATCCCAAGCCGGAGGAGATGGTTCGGGACATCGCGGTCGTGTCCCCCTGCGGGGCCTGCCGCGAGAACCTGACCGATTACGACCTTGCTGCGACTGTCATCTTGGATGGTCCACACGGATTGCATAAACTTCCCGTGCGGACGCTATTGCCATCGCCGTATCAGCGTTAGGTAACCTCGGAACAAAACGCAAACGAGGATAGCATGGCCACTAAACCGAA
>CAXTCI010000201.1:0-1162 GCA_964242325.1 uncultured Acetobacteraceae bacterium | reverse complement strand
ACGCATAAGGTCGCCGAGCACGAGGCCGAGAACCCCAAGACCGCTCCGCACGACGATGCCCACCCGTCGAATGCGGTGAAGGACCCGCATGAATGGACCACTGGCGGGGAAACCATGACTGGAGCCCAGGCGAGCTACTTGAAGACGCTTTGCGAGGAGGCGAAGATCGAGTTCGATCCGGGCCTGACCAAGGCCGAGGCGTCCATGAAGATTGACGAGCTGCGCAACAGCACCGGGCGCGGCAAGGACCACTGAGGGTTGGTTTCCTGCTCCCTCTCCCTGCGGGAGAGGGTTGGGGTGAGGGAAGCCGCATCTACCTCAACATGGTGGTCGCAGCGGTAACAAGTGCTGTTGTGACCCCCCGGTTGCGCTGGTTGTTTCCCTTACCCCAATCCTCTCCCGGAGGGAGAGGGAGTCGGAAAAGCCTGCTCAGGATGACAGGGCCGGCTTCCTGCGCTACGCACGGGCACGCATCCTTTTGGGACGACCGTTCAGCGCCATGCCCAGCAGCAACGACGTACGTGCTACCTTCCTGGACTACTTTGCCCGCAATGGCCACGAGGTCGTGCCCAGCAGCCCGTTGGTTCCACGCAACGACCCGACGCTGCTGTTCACCAATAGCGGCATGGTGCAGTTCAAGAACGTGTTTACCGGGCAGGAGCGCCGGCCCTACAGCCGGGCGACCACGGCGCAGAAGTGCGTCCGCGCCGGCGGCAAGCACAACGACCTGGATAACGTTGGCTACACCGCCCGTCACCACACCTTCTTCGAGATGCTGGGCAACTTCAGCTTTGGCGACTACTTCAAGCCGCTTGCGATCGAGCACGCTTGGACCCTGCTGACCCGGGACTTCGGCCTCCCGGCCGACAAGCTGCTGGTGACGGTTTACTCTGAGGACGAGGACGCCGCGGCGCTATGGCGCAAGATCGCCGGCCTGCCGGACAGCCGCATCATCCGGATCGGCACGTCAGACAACTTCTGGCGCATGGGCGATACCGGGCCGTGCGGGCCGTGTTCGGAGATATTCTATGACCATGGGGACTCAATCCCCGGTGGGCCGCCGGGCAGCGCCGATGAGGACGGGGACCGATTCATTGAGATCTGGAACCTGGTGTTCATGCAGTATGAGGAGGGGCCGCCCAGCGTCCGTGCCCCGCTGCCC
>CAXTCI010000200.1:0-9448 GCA_964242325.1 uncultured Acetobacteraceae bacterium | reverse complement strand
GTCCAGGGCGCGCTCGGGATACTTCGACGCGTCGAAGGTGGTCGGGGTCGGGGTCGGGGTTGGGGCTGCGGTCGGCGGCTCCTCCTTCCGCCCGGGCTTCGAAGCTCCGCCTGCCGTCGGCAGTCGGTCGTCATTGGCCGTCGGCAGGCGCTCATCCATGCCGCCCGGCGCCGTCACCGGGCCGGCAAAGGCGAAGTCGTGGAACACCGACCGCCCTGGCCCCGCCGCGATGATGCCGACCGGCCCATCCAGCAACGTCGCGTCGTTCGGGCGTGGCAGGCTGAAGACCCGCTGCCCATTGGCGACGACCGTGACGTCGCTGCCGGTTTCACTGACCTGCAGCAGTTCGCCCTCGGGGTGCCATCCACCCGGCAGATCGGCGGTGGCCCGTATTTCCAGCGAGTCCGGATGCCTCGCCACCAGGCTCAGCCGGTTGCCCTCCAGCAGCACGGCATACCAACGCGGGTCGCGTCCGCCTGCGCCCAGCAACAGCCCGGCACGCCCGCCCTGCTCCCCGCTCAACCGGACCCCGACCGAGCGGCCCGCCGACCGGTCCCCCTGCCAAGGCGCTTCATAGAACCGGACCACGCCGGCCTCTCGCGTATCCAGCAAGAAGGCGCCGTTCCTGATCGAGCCTGTCCAGGCACCAGAAGGGCCGAGCGAAGCCTCGCTGGCCAGGGGGCCAAGAATCGGGCCAAGGTCCTGCGCCCAAGTGGAAGCGCCACCACAGGCCGCACCGACCAGAACCAGGCACGGGAGAAGCAGCCGCAAAGGGGTGGACGCACGCCGCCTGTTGGTCCGGTGCATGGAGGCTTTCCCAAAATTTGCCGGCGGCATAGCGGAACCGACCAGAAAAGCAATCACCTGAAGTCGAGGAAGCAGCATGATTCCCGGCCTCTCGGCAACTCTGCGGAACCGGTCGCCGAGGAACCGCCGAACGACGCGGTGGTGAGCAGCTTTACATAACGGCACGGCCTCGTGCCCGCCGGGTCAGCCCAGGCGGCGTAGCCCCTCCGCTCCAATGACCAGTATCACCAAGCCGCACAGGCCGATCACCCCAGCCAGCGGCAGCACCGCAACCAGGAGCGGCGCCAGCACCAGCGCCGCAAGCACGCCAGACTGGCTGCTCGCCATCATGGCCCGCATCGTCGCCGGCACGTCGCCTCGGGGAACCGCGGTTTGCCGCAGCACCGCAATCGGGATGTCCTGCATCGGCCCCCCCACGGCGGCCAAGCCGGACGCCGCCATCGCCACCGGCAGCAGCCATCCCGCCGGCAGCGCCGCCGCAACGCCCACCCCGAGAATGCCCAACCCCAGGCAAAGATTGCCCAAGAAGATTTGCCGCGCCGGGTTCACCGGCATCGGCCGGCTGCCGACCACCAGGTTGCCGACCAGGTTGGTGCAGCCATAGGACGAGATCACCAGCCCATAAGCACTCAACGGCAGCCCGGCCGCCTGCGTCGCCAGCGGCAGCAGCAGGAAGTACGCGGCATACCACGCGCCGTTCAACATGCCTGAGGTCACCACGACATATCCCAGCACGGGATGCCGGCGCGCCGCACGGAAGCCGTGCATGAACCCGGCCAACCCGCCCCCAGGCAGCGTGCGCCCGACCGCCGGGATATCGTGCCGCCGCCCAATGGCCCACACCGCCGCAGCCGAGGCCAAGAACGTCACCGCGTCCAGCGTCAGCAGGTGCTGCAACGGCAGCGCCGCCGACAGCAGCCCGGCCAACGCCGGCCCCAGCAGCCGCGCAATCCGCTCCGTCCCATCCAGCAGGGCATTGGCGGCCGGCAGCAGCCCGCGGTCCGGCAGCAGCGGCGGCAGCACCGCCTGCAGCGCCGGGCGGAACACCGCCATCCCCGCAGCCAGCACAACGACCGCCACCATCAGCGCCGACGCCGGCGGCCTGCCGACGGCGGTCCAAGCCGCCACGACCATCAGCAACGCCGCCGCCCGCGCCAGGTCGGCCCACACCATCGCCCGGCCCGGCGGCAGCCCATCGGCGATCCGGCCGCCAAACGCCAGTGTCAGCAGCCCGGCCATCGGCCCCAGAGCCACCAGGAACCCCGCTCCGGCGCCAAACGCCTCCGTGGCGATCCAGGCAAAGGCGACATTATACGCCTGGTCCCCCACCGCCGACAGCGCCAGCCCGCCCCACAGCAGCGCCATCGTCCGCTGCCGCAACGGCCGCAGCAGAAGCATGGATCAGGCCTTGCTGATGTCAGCCGCCGGGTTAGCCGCCGGGTCAGCCGCCCGGTAGTCTGCCAGGCCGATGCGCTTGACCTCGAACAGGTCGCTCGTCCGCGCATACCAGCCGGCCCCGTGCATCCGCCCGACCAGGTGCAGGCTCGGCGTATCGATGTAGCAGCGGTCCCGGTCGATCACCGCGTCGTCGCGGACATGCATCGCTAGCACCCGCCCGACCACCATCGTGCGCCCTGCGCCGACCTCAATGGCCATCATCCGCTCGCATTCCAGGGCGACCGGGCTTTCGGCGATCCGCGGCGGCGCTACACGCGTGCTGGGCAGGACATGCAGCCCGGCCTCGGCGATCTCGTCCACGCCATGCGGGAAGTCTATGGCGGTGACGTTCATCGCCTTGGCGGAGGCCTCGTCCACCAGGTTGACCACGAACTGGCCCGTGCGCCGTATGTTGTTGCCGGTGTCCTTCGCGTCGCCCGGCTCGCGCCCGCCGATGCCGAACACCACCAGCGGCGGATCGCCGGACATGGCGTTGAAAAAGGAGTACGGCGCGGCGTTCAACTGTCCCGCCGGGTCCTGCGTTACCACCCAGGCGATCGGCCGCGGCGTGATGGTAGCCACGAGCAGCTTGTAGCAATCCTGGGGTGCAAGCGCGGCAAAGTCGAACAGCATGGGACGAGGCTCCGGTTCAGGCCATCAACGGCAGGATGGAGAGCGCCAGCAGCCCGGCCATCGCCAGGTTGAAGGCACGCAACTGCCGGGGCGTGTGCAAGACCCGCGCCGCCCCGGCGCCGATCAGCGACCACAACAGCGACGCCGGCACGCCGATCAACCCAAACACCACGGCCAGCGTCAGCACCTGGGGCACCATCGGCTCGGTCGTCACGGTGTAGGCGGTGGTCGCGGCAACTGTCAGGACCCACGCCTTCGGGTTCACCCACTGGAACAGCACCGCCCCTGCGAAGCTCATCGGCGGCCGTGGCTGGACATCGCTGACCACTGCGCTGCGTGCGATGCCATAAGCGATCCAAAGCATCCAGGCCCCGCCGACCCAGCGCAGGACATTGTGCAGCGTCGGGCTGGCGGCGAGCGGCCCGGCCAGGCCCAGCCCCACCAACGCGACCATCGCACCGAATCCCAGCGCAATCCCAAACACCTGCGGCAGTGTCCCGCGTATGCCGTTTGCCGCCGCCGAGGCCGCAAGCAAAGCATTGTTAGGCCCCGGCGTCGCCGAGGCCGCGATAGCGAACAGCACGAACGCCAGGAAATTCGGCGGCATGGATCAGCGCAACACGAAGCCTCACCGCCGAAAAGGGACGGCGGCGCGGATCAGCCCCGCGCCGCCGGATTAGGCCTTACTGCGGAGCGGCAGCGGGAGCCATGGCGGGAGCAGCACCGGCCGGCGCGGCGCCGCCACGGGCAGCGGCCAGGCTCTGCGCGTTAAGCTGGTCCACAGTGGAATTCTGGGCATCGCCGCCGCCCCGGGGCGTACGTCCGGCCATGGCGCCACGGCGCATCGCGGCAGGCTTCGCTGCGGAGTGATGGGCCATCGCCGCATGGCGGCGGGCCTGGGACGTCGCAGCATCGGCCCCGGATGCGGCAAAGCCGGCGGAGACGACAAAGGCGGATGTTGCAAGGATCAGGATACGTAGGGTCATGAATAGCTCTTTCGGCGGGAAGGGCGGGGCTCGGCGGCACCGAACACCGCCATATTTGCTCGTTTAGCCTCCCACGGCAATGAGATGTGCACACATGTCACACTCAAGCACTTTCGAGTGTCGCCAATACCACACTTAATCCTGCATCCAGCAAGGCCTTCAACTCAAGCTAGTCAACAGCGCAACCAGTCAGCCTAGTTCCCAAGCTGCTATCGGCGGATCGTTTGGTTGAGGAAGCAGTGCCGCCCAAGGTAACGAGACGCAACATGGCGAAGTCAGCCGATGCGCCGGGGCAGGTCCCGCCGCTTCCAGATCCCAACTGAATCCCGGCCATCCCAAAAAACATCTCACCCCGGCCCTTCCCCGGACAAAGCAGAACCAGTGACCAGCCCATCCCGCACATCCCGCGCCTGCGCAGCCGGGTCACGCTCGGCCGCAGGCCCAATCCCGCCGCCGCCCGGCAACTCCAGCACCAGACGGTCGCCCGCGGGAATCATTTGATACCCCTTGGTCCGCAGCGCCGCCCCGCTCCGCAACCGCACCACCCCCGCCGCGCCGTCCCCGCCGCCATCCCGCCCGCGCGGAGGATGCTGCACCCGGTCGAACACCGCGTTGCAGGCGAACTCGGCATCCCCCTTCGCGCCGATCTCCATCACCTGGCCAAAGCCGCCGCGCATCCGGCCCACCCCGGCGCTATCCGGGCGCAACTCCTTGCGCCAGAACACCACCGGAGCGACGTTCTCCGTCGCCTCCACCGGCATGGTGCGGACGCCGCTGGGAAACGCGGTCCCATCCAGCCCGTCCCGTCCCAAACGCGCCCCGGTCCCGCCCGAATTAAAGGTGATGACCTCAAAATCCCCAAGCGGCGACGCCTGCCCGCTGACGCCAGGCCCCCCGCGCAACGGCGGGTTCCACAAACACGAAGACCCCTCCGCCGTCACTCGGTCCGGCACGGCGCCATGCAGGCAGCCCATCATCAAATCCGGCAGCAACTGACCCACGACATGCCGCACCGCAACGGCGGCCGGCCGCGGAGCATTCAGGATACAGCCCTCCGGAATGACAAACCGGAACGGCTCCAACGAAGCCGTGTTGTTCGGGATGTCCGGCGCCACCACGCACTTGATGCCAAACGCACTATACGCCCGCGTATAAGCCGCCGGCACGTTGATCCCCCGCCCCGACAACCCCGAAGTCCCGGCAAAGTCCACCGAAATCCCATCCGGCCCAATCGTCATCGCAGCAGCCAGCCGCACCGGCGCCTCATACCCGTCCGACCAGATTTCCGCGCTATGCGTGCCCGGCGCCAAGCTGGCGATCTCCGCCAGCGTCGCGCGCCGGCTGCTGTCCAGGATAAACACCGCCAAGGCATCCAAATCCCCCAGCCGGAACTCCGTCATCATCTCGACCAGCCGTCGCGCCCCGGCGTCATTGCAGGCGCACAGAGAATAAACGTCCCCCTCCAACTCCACCGGCAGCCGCGTGCCCATCCGCAGGAAATCGAAGAACGTCGCGTTCGGCACCCCCGCCTCAAAACACTTCACGATCGGGATATACAGCCCCTCCTCGAACACGCTGTGCGCGTCCGCCCCCATACCGCGCCCGCCCACGTCGATCACGTGCGCCGTGTTGGCAAACAGCGCCACCAGCCGCCCGCCATGGAACGCCGGCGTCACGACGGTCAAATCATGCAGGTGCCCGGTCCCCAGCCAGGGATCGTTGGTAATCAAGTGGTCGCCCGGCCGCATGGTCTCCGCCGGGAACTTGCGGAGGAAGTGGCCCACGCTCTCCATCATGCTGTTCACGTGCCCCGGCGTGCCCGTCACCGCCTGCGCCAGCATACGCCCCTGCAGGTCGAATATCCCCGCCGACAAATCCCCGGCTTCCCGCACCGTCGTGCTGAACGCGGTCCGGATCATCGTCTGCGCCTGCTCCTCCACCACCGCGAGCAAGCGGTTCCACATCACCCCGCGCTGAATATCGGCAATAGCATCCAGCGGCGAAACGCCCAGCGTATCGCTCCCCGGCCTATCATGCCCCGGCATGTCGTTCATGAAGCCCTCCGCAAATCCAGGTAGCCCCGCGGGTCCAGCGTAGCGGTCCAGCCCGGCCCCACCAGCGTGCTGGTCTCGTCCTCGGCGATGATGGCCGGACCCGGAACCGCGGCCCCGGCGCCCAGAGCAGCCCGATCATGAACGGTCCAAGGCGTCACGGCGCCAGTCGCGGTGTCGCGCACATGCTGGCTGCGAGGCGTGCCAGGCAGCGGGGCAGGGGCCACCGCATCCGGCACCGCCACAGGCAGAGTGGCAACCGTCACCGCATAGCTCATGATCTCCACATCCGACCCCGGCACCGGCCGGTCGAAGATGCGCGCATATTCCCGGTCGAAAGCCGCCCGCAACGCCCCAGGGTCGCCAACACCGTCCAGGGCCAGCGCGACTGGTATCTCATGCCCCTGACCGACATAGCGCATGTAGGCCGTCCGGCTCTGCCGCGTGGCCGCGCCCAGGCTGCCAGCCGCGACCACCGCCGCCGCCTCCCGCACCATGTCCGCCAATAGGCCATCCGCCGCAGCCACGTCCAAGCTCCCCAGCCGGGCATACAGGCTCCGCACCACCTCATACCCCACCGGCGCCCGCAAGAACCCAATGGCGCTGCCCACCCCCGCCCCCGAGGGAACCAGCACGCGGGTGATCCCCACCTTCTCCGCCACCCGGCAAGCATGCACCGGCCCACCCCCGCCGAAAGCAATCAAGGTGCGCCCAGCCAAGGTCTTGCCGCTCTCGACCGCATGGACACGCGCGGCATTAGCCATCGCCTCGTCCACGGTCTCCACCACGCCCAGCGCCGACAGCCCGGCATCCAGGTGCATGGCCGTCCCCACCCGCTCCAGCAGCGCCGCCTCAGCCAGTTCCGGCTCCAACGCCAAGGTCCCGCCAGCAAACCGAGCGGGATCATAACGTCCCAACATCAAGTTGGCATCGGTCACCGCCGGCGCCCGCCCGCCGCGCCCATAGCACGCCGGCCCCGGATCGGCCCCCGCGCTCTCCGGCCCCACCGCAATGCGTCCCAGGGCATCCACCCCCGCCAGGCTGCCCCCGCCAGCGCCGATCTCCACCATCTCGATCACCGGAATCCGCAACGGCAGACCCGACCCCCGCTTGAACCGCCCGATCCGCGCCACCTCGAACGTCCGCGACGCCTGCGGCTCATACCCATCGATCAGGCAAACCTTGGCAGTTGTCCCACCCATGTCGAAGCTCAAAACCTGAGCCAGATCGCAAGCCCGGGCGATGCTCGCCGCAAAGATCGCCCCCCCAGCCGGACCGCTCTCCACCAGCCGGATCGGAAACCGGCAGGCCGTCTCCAACCCGGTCAACCCACCGCCCGACAGCATCAGGAACAGCGGCGCCTGCAGCCCCATGCCGCGCAGCCCCGCCTCCAACCGCCGCAGATACCCGGCAATCAACGGCTGCACATACGCATTGGCCGCCGTGGTGCTGAACCGCTCCCATTCCCGCATTTCCGGGCTGACCTCGCACGACAGCGACACCGGCAACTCCGGCAGCAGTCCCGCCAAAATCTCGCGCACCCGCCGCTCATGCGCCGGATTGGCAAAGCTGTGCAGAAAGCCAACAGCGACGCTCTCCACCCCCTCCCGCCGCAGGACCGGCACCAAGGCACGCACCGCGTCCTCATCCAACGGCAGCAGCACCGCCCCGGTGTTGTCCAACCGCTCCGGCACACTCAACCGCAGGTGCCGCGGCACCAAAGGCTCCGGCAGCTCGATGTTCAGGTCATACTGGTCGTAGCGGCTCTCATTCCGCATCGCCAGCACGTCGCGATGCCCCTCGGTGGTAATCAGGGCGGTCCGAGCTCCCTTCCGCTCGATGACCGCATTGGTCGCCAGCGTAGTGCCATGCACCACCAGCGCCACGTCCCCCGGCTGCAGCCCGGCCCCACGCAGGATCGCCGCAACCCCGTCCAGCACCCCCTGCTCAGGCGCCGCCGGCGTCGTCAGCACCTTCGCCGTCAGCCGCCCCCCGGCAAACTCCAGCGCCACATCCGTAAAAGTCCCGCCGATGTCCACGGCCAATCGAGTATCCATCCCCCACCGTGCCGCCCCTTCCGCCCCAGGGCAACCCCGGCCAAGATGACCCGGCATTTTGAGGAGTCCCCCCATGTCCAAGCCCCGCCTGCTCGTTTCCCGCCCCGTCCCGGAAGCCGTCACCGAGCGCGCCCGCACCGACTTCGACGCCGACCTGTCCGACGACCGCAACCTCGGCGCCGACGAAGTCATCGCCCGCCTGACCGAGAACCGTTCCGACGCCCTATTCTTCAGCAGCAACCTCAAGCTCGACGCCGCCCTGATCGCCCGCCTGCCCGACAGCGTCCGCGTCGCCGCCACCTGCAGCGTCGGCTTCGACCACATCGACGTCCCCGCCGCCAAGGCGCGCGGCCTGGTCGTCACCAACACGCCGGAGGTCCTGACCGACTGCACCGCCGACATGGCCTTCCTGCTGCTGCTGAACGCCTGCCGCCGGGCCAAGGAATACCACGGCATCATGGCCGAGGGCTGGCGCCAGTCCTTCGGCATGCGCGACATGCTCGGCACCCAGGCCAGCAACAAGACGCTCGGCATCGTCGGCTTCGGCCGCATCGGCCGCGCCATGGCCCAGCGCGCCCGCGGCTTCAACATGCGCGTCCTCTACACCGACGTCGCCCGCGCCGCGCCGGAACTGGAGCAGGGCGCCGAGTGGGTCCCCTCCCTGCACGAACTCCTCCCCCGCAGCCAGATCCTGACCCTGCACGCCCCCGGCGGCGCCGGCACCGACCGCCTGATGAACGCCGAAACCCTCGCCATGCTGCCCCGAGGCGCCGTCCTGGTGAACGCCGCCCGCGGCAGCCTGGTGGACGAGGACGCGCTGGTGGACGCCCTGCAATCCGGCCACCTCGCCGCCGCCGGCCTCGACGTTTTCCGCAGCGAGCCCGACTTCGACCAGCGCCTGTCCGCGCTGCCCAACGTGTTCCTGACCCCGCACATGGGCAGCGCCACCTTGGAAACCCGCAACGCCATGGGCTTCCGCGCCCTGGACAACATCGCCGCGGTCACCGCGGGCAAGCCGGCCATCGACCCGTTGTGGAGCTAACCCCCGTGACCCGGCCCGTCCTCTACGTCACCCGCCGCCTACCCCCCGCGGTGGAGGCCCGGGCCGCCCGGGACTACGACGCCCGCCTGAACCCCGACGACCACCCCGTCGCGTCAGCCGAAATCCTGGCCGGAGCCGCCGGGGCCGACGCCGTCCTGTGCTGCCCGGCAGAGCGCCTGGACGCCGCCCTGATCGCCGCCCTGCCGCCCAGCGTCCGCGTCATCGGCACCTTCAGCGTCGGCACCGACCACATAGACCTCGACGCCTGCCGCGCCCGCGGCATCCCCGTCGTGAACACCCCCGACGTCCTGAGCGTCGCGACGGCCGAACTCGCCATGCTGCTGATGCTCGCTGCCGCCCGCCGGGCCGGCGAAGGCGAGCGCCTCGTCCGCGCCGGCCACTGGACCGGCTGGGCGCCGACCCACCTGATGGGCC
>CAXTCI010000199.1:0-9511 GCA_964242325.1 uncultured Acetobacteraceae bacterium | reverse complement strand
AAGCCGTTTAGCGTTACTGTCAGGTAAGCGTGGATGATAAGAGTTCGTAATGGACTGTCAAATCGTGTGCGTTACGATACGAACTATGCCAAGGCTAACTCCAAACGCGCTTCTGACACTTCTTAAACCATTGAAACTGCTTGCATCGATCCATGCACCACGCCAGCACGGCCGACCTCAGGCCAACCAGCGCGTCCATGCACCAACACCTATCAGGGTCGTAATAGCAGGCTCGTCCGTTGCGGATCGACCGGGGTCACAGCGCCTGCAGCCAGTTCGGCCAGCGCGGGTCGTGCATGATCCAGCGCGCGCGCATGTGCTTCCAAATGCCGTACTTACGGTAGTCAAAATCCAGTGCGGACACCTTCTCCTGCACCATGGACCAAGTGGCCCACTTGATATCCGCCAGCGCTTTGTAAACGGTGATCCGCGCGGCAGCCTGCACCGTGACCCGGCCAAAATAGGCCTCAGTCAGCTCCGCCTCACGCATTGGGGCGAAGAACATCTCGCCGAACCAGATGCCCAGGTCGTAGCAGCGGTCGTTGTTGGAGGCGTATTCATAGTCGATCAGCATAATGCCCTTGGCATCATCCACCAGGAAATTACCGGGCATAGGGTCGTTGAAGCAGGGCACCATATCGAAGCCGCTGGCCGCAACCGCCGCCTCGGCACGATCCACCTGCTGCAGAAGCCAGGGCAGGTCGGGCGGCGACCAGCCGTCGAGTTGGGCCACCTGCGCCACGTGCTCCCCGATCATGTCGAACACCGTCTTGGTCAGCCGCAGCGGCGGGGCCTGGTGCAACCTGTGGATCGCGGCAGCGGCGGAGCGGCAGACGGCAGGATCGCGGAAATCGACGTTTGTGCACGGGCGGCGGTCGCCGATGAACGCCGCGATCTCGATGCCGTCCGCCGCCAGCCAGTCGAACACGGCGGGGCCGACGCCCAGCGCGTAGGCGGCGCGGCTGGCGTCCATCGCGGCGGCGCGATCAATGAACATCTCCGTCCCCTTGCCGGGTATCTTGACGAAGTAGTCGCCGCCGGAGACCTGCACCCGCCAGTTGCTGTTGCTGATCCCACCGCCGACGGGGCAGTAGCGCGGCGCGCAGCCCCGCCAGGCGGGAACGCGCAGGACTGCCGCCTCCAGCTCCCGCTCCGCGTCCGTGACAGCCTCGCCGCAGGACTTCATCGCGGTCCCCCCTGTCACAGGCGGCGCAGCCGGGCGTCGAAGCCGCCGTCGCCCAGCATCATGCGGGCGCGCAGCAGCCGCCACTCGCCATATTTCAGGAACTCCAGCCCGCGCCGCGGCGACGTGGCCGACATGGCCAGGCCCCACAGCCCCCACGCCACGTCGTCGGCAAAGGCGAGCAGGCGACAGCGGTTCAGGTCGCGCGGGTCATCGCGTCCGAAGGCAAGGTCCAGGCCGGGGCGCATCTCGGCCTCGGACCCGTAGGCCTCGTTCAGCAGCACGCCGACGTCCAGATGCGGATCGGCCATGCCGGCGCAGTCGAAGTCCACCAGCATGACGGCTCCGCCGGGGCCGATCATGACGTTGGACGCCAGCCCGTCCGCATGGCAGGGCCGCAGGTCCTGTCCAGCCGCCGCCAGGGCGTCGCGGGCCTGCACGACGCCGGCCATCAGCGCCGCTTGGTCGGCAGGACCGGTATCCGCTCCTGCCCTGTCCACCGCTTCCTGCATCACCGCGGCATGCGCGAAGATGTCCCACGTGCGTCGCAGCGGCGGCCCGTTCCGGAATGCTTGCTTCGCCCGCAGCACGGCGGCGAAGGTCGCGGGATCGGCCAACTGGTGCAGCCGCGCCGCGCACCAGGGCGCCGGCAGCAGGTCCAACCCGATCGCCTGATGCTCTGGCGATACGAAGCGCACGGCAGGGGAAAGGCCCAGCGCCGCCGCCGCCCGTGCCGCCGCCGCCGTGGCCTCCAGGTCCACGAACGGCATTGCGTCAGGCTCCCGCAGCTTCAGAAAGAGCCCGGCGCCGTCCACCCTCCAGCAATTCCAGTCCACGGCTTGGCACATCGGCGACACGGTAGCAGCCGGGCCAGGGAGCAACGCCGCGCCAGCCATGGCGTCGCTCAAGGCTGCGCGCGCACGGTCCAGCGCGCCGCTCATGCTGGGACGCCATCGCGGCACAGCAGGGCCAAGGTGCGGGTCAGCAGCGCCGCACCAAGTGCTATATCCTCCGGGTGGGTGAACTCGGCGGGGTTGTGGCACACGCCGCCGACGCTGGGCACGACGAGCATGACCGAGGGACACAGGGCCGCCAGGCTGATCGCATCGTGCCCAGCTACGGTATCCAGGTGCCGCAGGGCATGTCCCATCCCCCCCGCCGCTTGCTCCGCCAACGATGCAAGGCCAGGGTCGAAAATGCCTGCCGGGCGGCGCTCCACAGGGCCGACCTGGTGTTGCACGTCGGCGGAGTCGGCCGCCGCCGCAGCTTGCCGGGCCAGTTCCGCCTCTGCCCAGGCCAGCACCTCCGGCTCGGGGGAGCGCAGCTCGGTAAACATCGTGACCTCCGCCGGCACCACATTGGGTGAGTTCGGCTGCACCTCGATCCGTCCGGCGGAGCTGTGCAGCAGGCCGGGCGCCCGGTCCGACATGTCCCGCAACGCCAGCGCCAGCCTGGCCGCACCCAATAGCGCGTCGCGGCGCAGGGCCATCGGTGTCGGCCCGGTATGCGCGGCCTCTCCGAGGAAGGTGACGCGCTGCTTCGATGCGCCCCAGTACCGGGCGAACACGCCGAGATGCCCCCCCGCGTCGTCCAGCACCCGCCCGCATTCGACATGAAGCTCGACATAGGCCGCAGGCCGGGGCAGCGCGTCGGTGCCGGCATAGCCGATGTCCCGCAGCGCCATGCCGAGGCTGGTGCCGTCGCCATCGGTACGTGCCAGCGCCCAGTCCAGCCCGATGGTCCCGGCATAGGCACCGCTGCCCAGGAGGCTCGGCTGGAACCGCGCGCCCTCCTCCCCCGTCCAGTTGACAACGGCCAGGTTGCAGTGGGGGCGCAGGGCACCGGCCCGCACCTGGTCCAGCACGTCATGCACCGCGGCGCATGCGGCCACGACGCCCAACGCGCCGTCGAACCGCCCGCCCTGCGGCTGGCTGTCGAGGTGGGAGCCGGCCATGACCACCGGGGCACCCGGCCCGGCCAGGTCCAGCACGCCTGCCATGTTGCCGATAGGATCGATGCAAACCTGCATATCCAAATCCTGCATCCAACTGCGCAGGAGATCGCGCGCGGCACCGTCGGCCGGTGTGGCGGCCATTCGGTGCACCCCGCCGGCCGGGGTGGCGCCGATGGCCTCCATGGCCGCCAGCATTTGTTGCAGGCGACCTGGATCAGCCATGCAGCACCTGGACGCCCAATGCCTTGAACCGGGCGGCGAAGGGCGCCGGCGGGACCCGGTTGGTGACCAGGAACGGCACGGCATCGAGCGGGAATGTCCGCAGCCGCGCCGTCCGGCCGAACTTGCTGGAATCCACAAGCAGGGCGCAACGGTGCGAATGGTCCCGCAAGCTCTGGCGCAACGCGCTCTCCTCGCTGCCGAAATCCATGAAGCCATGCTCCAGATCTACCGACGCCGCTCCCATGAAGCTGAGGTCGAACACTTGGCCGCGCACGGACGCGACCGCCGCATGGCCAACCAGCGCGTTGTCGATGGGCCGCACCATGCCGCCGGTCACCGCCACCTCGCCCACGGCGCCGCCCAGCAGCATCGCAACCTCCAGCGAGTTGGTGGTGACGGCGAGGTCGGCCCGGCCGACCAGTTGCCGGGCCAGCGCCAGGACCGTCGTGCTGGCGTCAAGGAAGATGGAGCGCGCCGCGCCGACCAGCCCGGCCGCGAGGCACGCAATTTGGGTTTTCTCATGCGGATACAGCCGCACACGCTCGGTCAGCGGACGGTCGGCACTGGCGTTGCTGCGTTGCAGGACCGCGCCGCCGTAGATGCAGCGCAGCAGGCCTTGCAGCTCCAGCGCACGCAGGTCGCGGCGGATGGTTTCCCGGCTGACATGCAGGCGCGCGGCGCAGTCGGCAACTTGGACGCGGCCATGGATCGTGACCTGTTCCGTAAGAAACCCATGCCGGACGTCAGACAATGACATGGCAAGACGGTCCCCTTCAAAGGCAGCCCGTTCGATGGCCGAACCTGGGCGTTGCCAGACCTGAGCGCTGCCACAAGAGGTGCAAGCCGCTTGCCACGCGGCAGCGCAGGCTCCGGCGTGCGCCGGCGTTGGACAGGTTTATGCTTGTTTTGACCGTTTTGTGGTTTCTTCTTGGGCAGCAGCCCGCCCCTTTGCTGCCCGATCAGGCATTGCCGCCTCGGCAACCGTCCCATCTGTTTACCGCCGCATGATCGGCAAGTGGCACGGCACTTGCTCCTACGCTCCAGTGAACGCGTCGGCCACCAGCCTGGCGCTGGCCGCCCCAGGATGGAGCACACACATGACGCAAGCCCTTGTCACCCGGCGTAACGCCCTTCGGCTCGGGACGGCGCTCGGCGCCGGCGTCCTGGCAACTCCCTTCATCAGCCGCACCGGATTGGCAGCAGACGAGCCGATCAAGCTTGGCAGCTTGCTCGACGGCACCGGCGCGATCGGGATCGAGGGCCGGCGCATGATCCAGACCACCGAGTATGCGGTATCGCAACTGAACGCAGCCGGCGGCCTGCTGGGCCGGCAGATCAAGATTTTTCCCTACGATACGCAGTCCAGCATGCAGCTCTACTCGCAGTATGCGCAGCAGCTTGCCCTGAAGGACAAGGTGGACGTGATCCAGGGCGGCATCACCTCGGCCTCGCGCGAGGCAGTGCGGCCGGTGTTCGACCGCGCGAAGATCGTCTATTTCTACAACACCCAATACGAGGGCGGCGTTTGCGACCGCAACGTGTTCTGCACCGGCACCACCCCGGCGCAGACGGTGGAACACGTCGTCGCCTATGCGCTGAAGACATGGGGTAAGAAGGCCTACATCATCGCGGCCGACTACAACTACGGCCAGATCACCGCCAAGTGGATGACCAAGTTCGCCAGGGACGGCGGCGGCTCCGTGGCGGCGACCGACTTCTTCCCGCTTGATGTCACCAACTTCGCATCGGCCATCAGCCGCATCCAGCAGGCTGCGCCCGACTTCGTGCTTTCCGCCTTGGTCGGCGCCAACCACTCCGGCTTTTACCGGCAATGGGATGCCGCTGGCATGAAGGCCAAGATACCCCTCGCCTCCAGCGTGTTCGGCCTGGGGGATGAGCTGCAGACGATGGACACCTCCACTACCAACGGCATCGTGACCAGCTTCGGCTACTACAAGGACCTCGGCACCCCCGCGAGCGACGCTTTCATCAAGGGCATGCAGGCCAAGTTCGGCGCGGACGTGACCGACCTGGGCGAGCTGGACTCCGCCACCTACGAGGGCATCATGCTGTGGGCAGAGGGCGTGAAGAAGGCCGGGTCGGTGGACCAGCAGAAGGTCATCGCCGCACTTGAGGGTGGGATCAGCATCGAAGGCCCATCGGGGACCGTGAAAATGGACCCGGCGACCCACCACACCATCCGCAACGCCTACCTGGCACAGCCCAAGGACCGGAAGTGGGAGATCATGGAGCGGTTCCCCGACCAGTTCCCCTCCGACACCGGCGGCGCCTGCGACCTGCTGAAGACGCCCGCCACCAACAAGCAGTTCGTGCCCGACATCAAGGCGTAGGGCGCGGCGCAGGGATACCCTGATGGACCTTACCGGGCTTCTCGCCTTCGACGTGCTGGCGGGGATCGCGACGCTGGTGCTGATCACCCTGGGCCTGGGGGTGATCTACGGCATGATGCGGATCATCAATCTGGCGCATGGCGAGTTCATGATGCTGGGCGCCTACACCGCGGTCACAGCCAACGCCGCAGGGGTGAACATCTGGGTGGCGATGCTGGTGCTGCCGCCGCTGGTCGTGGGCCTGATAGGCCTGGTGTTGGAACGCACGCTAATCCGCTTCCTATACGGCCGGATCATTGACACCATGCTGGCGACCTGGGGCGTCAGTCTCGGGCTGATCGGGCTAATCACCACCGTGTTCGGCAACGTGGTGCGCGGGGTGTCCACCCCGGTCGGCAGCTTTTCCATCGGGCGCTATGGCGCCAGCCTGTATAGCGTCGTCATCATCGTTGTGGCTGCTGCGGCGCTGGTGGGCATGTTGGCGCTGCTGCGCGGCACGCGGTTTGGGCTGATTCTCCAAGCGACGATGCAAAACCCGCGCATGGCGGCGGCGCTCGGCGTGTCGCCGTCCACGATCTACATGGCGACCTTCGCGCTTGGCTCGGCGTTGGCCGGGTTGGCGGGGGGCGTGCTGGCGCCGATCTCCGGCGTGTCGCCCGCCATGGGCGGGGCCTACATCGCCAAGGCGTTCATCACCGTATTGGGCGGCGGGCCCGCCATCATCACTGGAACCGGCCTGGCGGCGTCCCTGTTCGGCTTCATCAACGAGATCGTGTCGTTCCAGACCACGCCCATCGTGGGCGACGTGGCGCTGCTGGCCGCCGCCGTGCTGCTGATCCGCGTG
Organism: uncultured Acetobacteraceae bacterium; assembly: GCA_964242325.1. Lineage (GTDB taxonomy): Bacteria > Pseudomonadota > Alphaproteobacteria > Acetobacterales > Acetobacteraceae > DASWOJ01. The sequence goes on along the minus strand of CAXTCI010000199.1, from coordinate 2,957 downwards.
CTGCCGCAGGGCATCACTGGGCGCTTCCTGCGGCGAAGCCTGTGACGGGGGTACCAATGACAGGCACCCGCGCAGCCTGGCTGGGCTTCGGCGCCGTGGTGGCGGCGGGGCTGGCGTTAATGCTGGGGCTGCCGCGGCTGCTCGATTCCTTCGGGCTGCTGCAGGTGACGGTGTTCGCGGCAATGGCGATGTTCGCGCTCAGCCAAGGGTTCATCTGGGGTTATGGCGGCGTGATGTGCTTCGGCCAGGCGGCATTCCTCGGCCTCGGCGGCTACGCCTACGCCGTCGCCGTCATCAACATGGGGGAGAGCACGGTCCCCGTCATGCTGTCCGTCCTGGTGCCGATGGGGTTCGCCGCCCTGCTTGGCTACTTCATGTTCTATGGACGCATCAGCGAGGCCTACATCGGCGTCATCACGCTGACGGTGTCGGTGATCCTGTTCGAGCTGATGAACTCCACCTCCGGCAGCGTCTATCACATCGGGTCGGCGGAGCTGGGCGGCTTCAACGGGATGCCCGCGGTGCCACCGCTGAACATGCCGGGCCAGCCGGACAACTCGCTGGACCCGGAGGGGCTGTGGTATGCTGCCATGGCGTCCCTGATCGGGGTCTATGTGCTGCTGCGCGCCATCCTGGCCAGCCGGTTCGGCCGGGTAGTGGTGGCGATCCGCGAGAACGAGACCCGGGCGATGCTGCTGGGCTATGACCCCCGGCTGTATAAGCTGCTGGCCTTCACCATCGCCGCGGGGATCGCCGGGTTGGCGGGGTGCCTGTATGTCAACTGGGGCAGCTTCATCAGCCCGACCGTGTTCAGCCTGACGATGTCCGCGCAGGTCATCATCTTCGTGCTGGTGGGAGGGCTGGGAACGCTGCTGGGACCGATGGCTGGGGCGGTGCTGATCCAGTGGCTGATCAACCTGGCGGGCACGCAGAGCACGGTGGATTCCAACCTGGGCCTAGGGATCGTGCTGGTGGCCTTCGTGCTGCTGGTGCCGCAGGGGATCGTGCCCGTCGTGCAAGGGCTGTTGCGCCGTGTCGCCACCCCCCGCGCCCCTGTGGTACCCCATCCTGCCGTGGAGGAAGCACGGCCATGAGCGGGCCGCCGCTGCTGGAAGCCAAGGGTGCCACCATGCGCTTCGGCGGCGTCACCGCCGTGCGGTCCGTAGACTTCGTGCTGCAGGAGACGGAGCTGCGCTGCCTGATCGGCCCGAACGGCGCGGGCAAGAGCACCTTCTTCAAGATGCTAACGGGCCAGTTGCGCCCGACCGAGGGCCGCATCCTGTTCCGCGGCGCCGACGTGACCGGCGCCAACCCGCACGAGATCGCCCGGCTGGGCGTAGGCATCAAGACCCAGGTGCCCAACGTGTTCAACGGCCTGACCGTGGCCGAGAACGTCGCCATCGGCGCCGGGCGACGCAAATCTATCCAGCGCGCCCGCAGCATCACCGCCAACACCCTGGCCCGCCTTCAGTTGGAGGGGATCGCCCACCGGACCGTCGGGCAATTGGCGCACGGCCAACGGCAGTGGGTGGAGATCGCAACCGTGCTGGCGCAGGAGCCGGACTTGATTCTGCTGGACGAGCCTGCCGCCGGCATGACGCACGAGGAGGTGCTGCGGACCGCCGACCTGATCCGCGACATCAACCGTACCCAGGCGCTGGTGGTCGTGGAGCATGACATGCAATTCATCCGCATGATTGCCAGCAAGGTGACGGTGTTCAACCAGGGCTCGATCCTGGTCGAGGACCAGGTCGGCGCCGTCTTGGCCGACCAACGGGTGCGGGACGTTTACCTCGGCAAGCAGGCCGCGTGATGGCGGGGGTGCGGCTGGATGACGCCTCGCCGCCCGACGGCGCAGCCATGCTTGATGTGTCCGGCCTGCACTCCGGATACGGCCGTATCCCAATCCTGGCCGGCGTCACGCTGCAGGTCGCGCGTGGCGAGTTCGTCGGCATCCTGGGCCACAACGGCATGGGCAAGACGACGCTGCTGCGGACCCTAATGGGCTACCTGCCCGCGACAGCCGGGCACGTGTCTTTGCTGGGCCAGGCCGTCACCGCCCTGTCCCCGACCGCCCGCGCCCGCTTGGGCGTCGGCTACGTGCCGCAGGGCCGCGAAATCTTCCCGGCACTGAGCGTCCGGGACAACCTCCGCATGGGCTGCTTGTTGGCGAAGGGGGACGACGGCCGGGTCATCGAGGACATCCTAGGCGACTTCCCCCGGCTGCGCGCCTATCTGGACCGCCTGGGCGGCGCGCTGTCGGGCGGGGAGCAGCAACTGCTTGCCCTGGCCCGCTGCCTGTGCGGCGGCCCGCAACTCTTGCTGCTGGACGAGCCGACAGAGGGCATCCAGCCCAGCATCATCGAGGAGATCGCCGAAACCTTGCAGGCGGTCGGCCAGCGCCGGGCGCTGACGATCCTGCTGGTAGAGCAAAACCTCGGCTTCATCTCCGCCCTTTCCCACCGCGTGCTGATCCTGCAGAAGGGTGCCATCACCCGCGAGATCTCGCCGGAGGTGGCCCGGGACCGAGCGATGGTGGACGAGTTCGTCGGCATGGCCTGACGCTTTACGCAGGGCACTGTCAACTTATTGCGCTGAGGTGGCATTGGGACGCGATTAGCACGGCGTGCCGGTAGTTATGCCGCAGCGGTGACGTCGGTGATCTCGGCCCAAACCTGAAAGGCTTGGGTCCGGGCAAGTCGATACTGGGCGGCGTGCACTCGGTGACGGCGGAGGTGGAAGAGGTTGTTGATCCCGTCATGGGCGGACAAGAAGCGTTGTGCCTGGCCGGCTGACTTGAAACGCTTCATCTGTCGTTCTCGCCGTCGCGTGGGCTGGTGCGAGTTCTCCGCCCTGTTGTTCAGCCCCTTGTGCTTTCGGTGCTGACCGAGGGCATCACCCGGCACTTGGCTGCTCCGTAACTCGCCAGCTTGTCGGTGACCATGACACGAGGCGCC
>CAXTCI010000198.1:0-9524 GCA_964242325.1 uncultured Acetobacteraceae bacterium | reverse complement strand
CCTGGACCACCACCGTGACCACGCCGACAAACGCCGTCACTGTCCCAACCGTGGCATAACGGACGCCAACGCCCCGGGTTAGGCCACGGACAAGTCGGGTCCGCACAGTCTGGCCCGGGTATGCCAAAATGTGTCTCCTGCCGCCTTTCTCCAACACGCGGCGTGCCGGGGGCGTTCAAGGATGCCAGCATGGACGTTGCAGTATCATCCAGAAATCCCGGCAAAGGTCCGGGAAGCGTGGACGGCACCGTGTGGCAGGACATGCCAACACTGCTGCGGTTCATAGGATTGACCCTGCAAGCAAGCGTCCCGTCGCTGGACCTGCGCCTTTAAGTCACCTGCACCGTAGCTGCCTGGGCCAAGGCTGTTGCCGCCACCGGCAGGACCAGGGTAACGACCGTGCCCTGGCTCGGCGTGCTGCTGATCCGCAGCAGGCCGCCGCTTTGCTCGGCGAAACCGTGCGCCAGCGCCAGGCCCAGCCCAGTGCCCGCCCCCGGGGGCTTAGTCGTGAAGAACGGCTCCCGCGCGCGGGTCAGCACATCCGGCGTCATGCCGGCGCCGGTGTCCGCGGCCTCGATCAGCATCTGGCCACCCTCGGTGCGCGCGGACAAGCGCAGGGTTCCGCCGCGCGGCATCGCGTCGCGGGCGTTGGTGGCCAGGTTGATCAGCACCGTTTCCAACTGCCCGCGGTCGGCCAGCAACGGCGGCAAGTCCGGCGGCACGTCCACGTTCACCCGGATGCCGGCGCCCAGGGTATGCTGCAGCACGAGCTGCAAGCCATGCAGGAGCTCCGCCGCGTCCACCGGGCCAGCCCGCAGGTCAGCCCGGCGTGCCAGCGACAGCATTCGCCCGGTGATGGCAGCGCCCCGCTCCACGGCGTCCCGCGCCATACCGGCCACACGCTCCACCCGCGCCACGTTGCCCGGCGTGCGCAGGATCAGTGACAGGCTGCCGCCCACCGCCTGCAGCACGTTGTTGAAGTCGTGCGCGACGCCGGAGGCCAGCTTGCCCAGGGCCTCCATCCGCTGGGACTGGTGCAACGCCGCCTGCGCGGCCTCCCGCGCCTGGACCTCGGCCGCCACACGCGCCTCCAGATCCTCCGTGAGCTGCCGCAGCCGGGACTCGCTGACTTCCAGGGCTTTCTGGGAGCGCAGGCGGTCGTCCACATCCTCTGTCGTGCCATACCAGCGGGTGGGCCGGCCGTCGGTGCCCAGCTGCGGCGCGGCGCGGGCACGCATCCAGCGCCAGGCATCCGGGCCAGACGGCTCAGGCCGGTCCAGGACGCGGAACGTGGTGTCGTAAGCCTGCCCGGTGCGGACCGCGTGCGCCCAAGCAGCCTGCGCCGCCGCACGGTCATCTGGATGTACCACGTTCAGCCAGCCATCGCCTAGCCGCGCTTGGGCCGCCATACTGGTCGCCTCGCTGACGCGTTGGCTGACGGTCACCAGCTTGCCGGCTGAGTCCGCGGTCCAGTGCGCCTGCGGGCTGACCTCCCGTGCAGCGAGCAGCTCGGCCTCGCTTTCGCGCAGGGCGGCCTCGGCGGCGCGGCGGTCGGCATCGGCGGCGTTTAAGACGGCGGCGACCTGCTGCGCTTCGACCAGGTCCAGCTCCTCCGGCTTGGCGTCGCGGCGGGCCAGGGCGCTGACAGGACGGGCAATCCGTCGGGCCACCGCCAGCGCGGCGGCAGCCGCCAGCAGAGTCAACGCCGCACCAAACCCGGCTAGCGGCAATAGCGTCCGCAGCAGCGGCGCCCGCACTACCCCTTCCGGAACCCCGATCGCGACGGTCCATCCCGTAGTGTCGGAGTGAACGAAGCCGGTGTAGGTCACGACGCCTTCCAAAGTGGTGGACATGACCCAGCCCTCCGGCTGAGTGCGGGCCGATATCGTCCAATCCTTGCTGGCGGGGGTGCCGAGCCTGGCATCGTGGTCCAGCGTGCGCGCCAGGAACAGGCCGCCGCGGTCCACGACGGCACCGATCCAGTCCGGCGGCAGGCGCTGCGAATGCAGCATTGCCTCGATCAACTCCAGCGGCAGGGCAATGGCCAGCACCCAGGATGACCCGGCAGGCTGCGCTCCCGGAGCCGGGAGCGGCACGTTCCCCAAAGCCGGGAGCGGCACGTTCACCGTGACCTGCATCCGCCCGGTCATTGCGCTACGGGTCAGGTCCGACACCCACGCCTGCCCGGTGACGGCAACCTGGACCGCCTGCGCCGCCTGGCTGCACCGGGGCAGCACGGTCCCGGCCGGGTGGCGGCTGTTCAGCACCTGCTCGCCATCCCCCCGGGACAGCGACACCGGCCCGTTCAACAAGGCGGAGGCCGCCTGCATTTCAACGTGAAAGGCCGCCAGGTCCCCGCGGGCGAGTGCCGGTGACCGGCCGAGCGCCTCCAGCGCAGTGCGATACAGCAGGACCTGGTTGTCCATGGCCAAGGAGAGTGCGCGAGCCACCGCCGTCATATCCCGCGCGAAGCCGCGGGTTTGCACCGTCGCGGTGTACCTGGCCAGCACGGCGGCAAAGGCGATGAATGGCAACGCCGATACCAGCACCAGCAAAAGCAGGTAGGTGCGTATGCGGAAGCTTCTACGCACGCCGGTGCGCCCCGGATATTGATCGCCGGAGTATCGGCCTGTGGCCAGCTTGTGCAAGCCGCGGCCTTCCCGCGGCTAAACCGGGCAGAAGATCCCCGCAGCCTCGTCGGCCAGCACGACGGGCGCCCAGCGCCGGGCAGCAGCTCGCAGCCGCACCAAGATGTCCCGCATCGCCATAGGTTTGGCCAGGTAGTCGTGCGCCCCGGCGTCAAGCGTCGCCATCCGCGCCGCCTCTCCCTGCCCGGACAGGGCGACGACGACGCAATTTCCATCCCGCGCCAGCCGCGCGACCAATACGCTGCCATTCATGTCGGGCAGGTCAAGGCTCAGCAGCACGGCATGGGGTGCATAGGCGGGCTTGAGCCGCAGCGCCGCGCCTGCGTCTGGCGCCCACAGCACAATCCAGCCGGCCCGGCGCAAGCCACGCTGCAGAGCAGCCGACACGGCTGGATCGGCCTCGACCAGCAGCACTCTCGGTGCGGTCAGCACCCGGGATGTCAGCATGGAGGCGTCAGCATTGGGGGCGGCATCAATGACAAAAATCTTCCGTCTGGACAGCGTCGGGTTGGGTCGATCAAGCAGCACGCGGGAGCGCCGCGCTTTGGGTCCGCCGGGTTGAGCGGCTTACGCATCGAGTGTGGCAAGCCAATGTCAGTCCCGACGGCAGAGTGACTGATCGCAGTTAACAAATCCTGACCCCAAATCCCCAAGCAAGGGCCGGCGAGGGATCTGGTCGCTGCTGGTCCTGCCGCGGCAGGCGTTCTATTCTTCCCAACAACGGCCGCAACAGGCCGGCAGGAGGATGCTGTCCATGGCCACCGTCTCCATACGCGGAGTCCGCAAGTCGTTCGGCGCCACGCCCATCCTGCATGGCGTCAGCGTCGAAATTGCCGATGGCGAGTTCACCGTGCTGGTCGGCCCCAGCGGCTGCGGCAAGAGCACCCTGCTGCGCATGATCGCCGGCCTGGAGGAGATCGACGGCGGCGAGGTCGCCATTGGCGGACGCGTCGTCAACAAGGTGCCGCCGAAGCAGCGGGACATCGCGATGGTGTTCCAGAACTACGCGCTTTATCCGCACATGACGGTGCGGGACAACATGGCCTTCAGCCTGCGCTTGGCGAAGGCGCCGCGGGAGGCAATGGACCAGCGGGTGGACCGCGCCGCCGCCATCCTGGGCCTGGCAGGGCTGCTGGACCGCTACCCGCGCCAGCTTTCGGGTGGGCAGCGGCAACGCGTGGCGATGGGCCGGGCCATCGTGCGCGACCCGCAGGTGTTCCTGTTCGACGAGCCGCTGTCCAACCTGGACGCCAAGCTGCGCGTGCAAACGCGGGCCGAGCTGAAGGATCTGCACCAGCGCCTGGGCACCACCACGATCTACGTCACCCATGACCAGATCGAGGCGATGACGATGGCCGACAAGATCGTCGTCATGCAGGGTGGACGCATCGAGCAGGTCGGCTCGCCCTTGGAGCTGTATGACCGTCCGGCCAACCAGTTCGTCGCCGGCTTCATCGGCAGCCCCGCCATGAACTTCCTGCCCGGCGCGGTCGAGGCCGGCGGCTTCCGCGCCGAGGGCGGCACGCTGTGGCCGCTGCCGCCCGGCATCAAGCAGTCCTACAACGACAACATGCCCGCCGTTTACGGCGTCAGGCCCGAGCACCTGCAGCTGGCCGAGGCCGGCGCCCCCGGTGCCGTTCCCCTGCTGGTGCAGGTCGTAGAGCCCACTGGCAGCGAAACCCAGGTCCATGGCCGCCTCGGCACCCTGCCCGTCATGGGCGCTTTCCGCGAGCGCGTGACCGTCCAGCCCGGCGCACCCCTGAACGTCACCGCCGACCCAAGCCTGGTCCACCTGTTCGACCTGAAGACCGGCGTCCGCCTGGTGGCCTGACCTGCTCCCTCTCCCTCCGGGAGAGGGCCGGGGTGAGGGAGACCGCAAAAACAAAGCCCAATAATCATAGGAGGAAACCACCCATGACCATTACTCGCCGCCACCTCGGCCAAGCCTCGTTCGGCGTGGCGGGCCTAGCCGCCGCCGGGCTGCTCGGCCGCGGCGCACAGGCCGCCGTGCCGGTTGCCGACGTGCCTCCCCTGAACCTGCCGGTCGAGAAGGGCGCCAGCCTGCGCGTGCTGCGCCCCAGCAAGTTCGTGGACCCCGACGAAACCATCTTCCGCGAGAACACCAAGCGTTTCGCCGACCAGAATGGCATTCAGGTCCGGGTGGACTTCTCCGCCTGGGAGGACCTGCGGCCGCAAACGGCGGTGACGGCCAACACCGGCGCCGGGCCGGACGTGGTGGTGGGCTGGACGGACGACCCGCACATCTACGCCGACAAGGTGTTGGACCTGACGGACGTCGCCACCTACCTCGGCAAGAAGTATGGCGGCTGGGCGCCACTCGCCGAGCGCTATGGCAAGAAGTTCAAGACGGACCAGTGGATCGCGATTCCCATGGGCGGCAGCGGCGGTCCGGCGGTTTACCGCGAAAGCTGGGTCAAGGAGGCCGGTTTCGACACGTTCCCGACCACCATGGACGGGTTCCTGGACATGTGCCGCAAGCTGAAGAAGAACGGCCACCCCGCCGGCTATACCAGCGGCCACGCGGTCGGCGATGCCAACGCCTATTGCCACTGGCTGGTATGGGCCTTTGGCGGCACCATGATCAACGAGGAGGGCCGCGTCACCATCAACAGCAAGGAAACGATTGAGGCACTGAAGTTCTCCAAGGCGCTGTACGAGACCTATATCCCCGGCACCAACTCCTGGCTGGACCCAAGCAACAACAAGGCGCTACTAGCCGGGGAGATCGCGGCGACGCAGAATGGCGTTTCGCTCTACTTCTCCGCCAAGAACAGTAATGAGCCGGCCATCGCCAAGTTGGCCACCGACCTGAACCACGCGCGGATGCCGATCGGCCCAGTGGGGCGCAGCACGGAACCGGCACTGGCGATCAATGCCATGGCGTTCAAGCACACCAAGGCGCCGAATGCCGCCAAGGCCTATCTCGCCTTTATGATGGAGGCGCCGCAGTATGACCATTGGCTGACGGACAGCTTTGGCTACTGGTCGCAGCCGTTGCGCGCCTACGCGCAGAGCGAGGTGTGGAAGACCGACCCAAAGATCGCGGTGTTCAAGGATACGATGGAGCAATCGCTATGGCTGGCCTATCCCGGGCCGATCACGGAGGCGTCGGGAGCAGTGGCTGCCGACTACGTGATGGTGGATATGGTGGCAGCGGCAAGCACGGGCGACAGCACGCCGGAGGACGCGGCCAAAGAGGCTGAGCGGCGGGCGAAGCGTTATTATCGGTAGGAGGACGCCGCCGGGGATGACCCGGCGGCATACCCCTCAAGCCGCCTGCGGCGCCTTCAGCCGGTCGCTGAACAGCTTCCGCAGCTTGGCCACCTTCGGCGTGATGACGGCCCGGCAGTAGCCCGACCAGGGATTGCGGGCGTAGTAGTCCTGGTGTTCGTCTTCTGCCCGCCAGAATTGCGTCAGCGGCACGATCTCGGTCACGATCGGGCGGCCCCATACCTCGGCAGCGTCCATCTCCGCCTTGACCTCTCCGGCCGTCCGCGCCTGGGTGTCCGAGTGCGTCAGGATGATGCTGCGATACTGCGGACCGACGTCGGCGCCCTGCTGGTTCGGCGTGGTCGGGTCATGCAGGGTGAAGAACACGCGCAAGATGTCGGCGTAGCTGATGACCGCCGGGTCGAACGTGACCTGGACGACCTCGGCATGGCCGGTGCGCTTGCCGCAGACCTGCTCATAGGTTGGGCTGGGCACGGTGCCGCCGGCGTAGCCGGACACGCTGGACTGCACGCCGCGCAGGCTGGTGAACACCGGCTCCAGGCACCAGAAGCAGCCGCCGCCCAGGGTTGCGACCTCGAAGTTTGTATCTGGCATATTGGCCTCCTTACCTCTGGGGGAAATGGTGCGCAGCGCGGCCGATGTGAAGCCGCCTATGTGGAGCCTATGCCGCAGGCGCTCCCGGCTGCCGCAGCGGGTGCGCGTCGGCAAACGCCGGCAACGCCATGCACGCGCCCTGGATGCGCCGCACCGCCGGAAATGGCTGCAGGTCCGCCCCGAACCGCTCCGACCCGGCAACGTGGCTCGCCAGGCAACAATCCGCCAATCCCGGCACATCCCCGGCGCAGAATGGCCCGGCGCCCACCTGCTCCTCATAGGCATGCAGGCCCAGCGTGAACCAATGCGCCGCCCAAGCCTTCCGCGCGGCGTCGTCCGCCCCGAATGTCTTGCCCAGGTAGCCCTGCACCCGCGGCACTACCAGCGGATGCGTGTCCGCGGCCGTGATGGCGCACAGGGAGCGGACCCGGGCACGGGCGACAGCGCCATCTGGCAGCAGTGGCGGCGTGGGATGGGTTTCGTCGATCCACTCCAGGATCGCCAGCGACTGCGTCAGCACCGTCCCGTCATCCAGCACCAGTGCTGGCACCGCACCCATCGGGTTGATCGCCCGGAACGACGGCACGTGCTGGTCCCCGGCATCAAGGTCCACCATCGTCTCAGGCACGGCAATGCCCTTTAGGTTCAGTGCGATGCGCACGCGGTATGTCGCCAGCGAACGCCAGAAACCATGAAGCTGCATGTGTGGGGTTCCTTAATGCTTGGCGCCGCTGATCCGGTCCACGTAGGCGATGCCGATGGCGGACAAGATGAACAGCCCGTGGATGATGGACTGCCACATGACATGCTCCAACTGCACCGGCGCCACGGTCGCGGTTTGCTCGCCGCCGCCGCCGGTCGCTTGGCCCAGCGCGATGAAGCTCCGCAGCAGGTGGATCGAGCTGATGCCGATGATCGCCATTGCCAGCTTCACCTTCAACAGGCTGGAGTTGACGTGGCTCAGCCACTCCGGCTGATCCTTGTGGCCCTCCAGCCCTAGGCGCGACACGAAGGTTTCGTAGCCGCCCACGATCACCATCACCAGCAGGTTCGAGATCATCACCACATCAATCAGGCCAAGCACGAGCAGCATGACTTCCTGCTCGTTGAAGTCGGCGGCGTGGCTGACGAGGTGCCATAGCTCCTTGAGGAACAGGAACACATAAACGCCCTGCGCTACGATCAGGCCGAGATAGAGCGGAAGCTGCAGCCAGCGGGAACTGAAGATCAGCGCCGGCAGCGGACGCAGCGGCTGGGGCGGACGCAGCGCCGTCCCATGCGGCAGTGAAGGCGCGTGCGTTCCGGGCAGGAGGGCCGCCGGCGGGCTAAGCGTGGAAGGCTCGCTCACGCCGCGTCCGACTCAGCCGCCTGTTGGCTGGTGCGGCGCAGCAGGTAGATCGACACCACCATCACCAGGATCAGCCCGCCCAGCACGCCCAATTCGGTCATCGCCGCCCGGAACGCATCCTCATGCCCCGGCTCGACCGTCTTGCCGGGCATGTTCTGCGAGGTTTCCAGGGTGATCACCAGCACCCGGCGGATGGAGGCAATCAGGCCAACGATCAGGAACGGCTCGCAGGTCAGCGTGCCCGAGCGGAGCGAAACGCGGACGGTATGGAGAATTTCCACGATCATCAGCACGAACAGCAGCTGGTCCACGATCACCAGCAGGGTCTTGGTGCTCCCCGCAGCTACCATCCCATCCCACAGCTCGACCGCCGCGCCACCCAGTGCCAGCACCGCCGCCAATGACAGGGCGGCTCCCAGCGCAATCATGATGCCGTGCTCGACGTGCAGGAACACCCCGGTGAACAGCCGCACGCCCTTGCTGCTTTCCTGGCTGCCCATCTGCCCGGCGCCCTGCGGCGCTTCCGTTACCCCCGCGTCCATCGCCGCTACTCCTTCACCGCGCCGGTCAGCGAGCTGACGTAGTACTCCACGAAGAACGAATACAGCAGCGCCACCGGGATGGAGCCGAACAGCGCGCCCGCCATCAGCGCGCCCCATTGGTAATCGTCGCCCTGTACCAACTGCGTCAGCACCGCCACCGGCACCGTCTTCTTCTCTGACGACTGGATGAAGGCCAGGGCGTAGATGAACTCGTTCCAGGACAGGGTGAAGGCAAAGATGCCCGCCGAGATCAGGCCGGGCACCGCCAGGGGCAGGGTGATCCGGCGGAGGATCTGCAGCCGGGTCGCGCCATCAATCAGGGCGCACTCCTCCAGCTCATAGGGGATGGACTTGAAGTAGCCGATCAGCAGCCAGGTGCAGAACGGGATGAGGAAGGTGGGATAGGTCAGGATCAGCGCCAGCGGGCTGTCGAACAGCCCGAGCTTGAACACCATCGTCGCTAGCGGGATGAACAGGATGGAGGGCGGGACGAGGTAGGCCAAGTAGATCGCCAGCCCCACCCAATTGCTGCCGCGGAAGCGCAGCCGCTGGATGGCGTAGGCGGCCAGCACGCTGGCGAAGATGCTGATGCAGGTCGCCGCCGCCGCGATGCCCATCGTGGTCATCAGCCATTGCGGGTAGTCCGTGTCGAACAGCAGCTTCTTCACGTTCTGCAGGGTCGGGCTGTGTATCCAGAGCGGGTTGAAGTCCTTGTAGTTGTACAGCTCGTTGTTCGGCTTGAAGGTGGTGATCACCATCCAATAGAACGGGAACAGCAGCACGATGATGAACAGCACGAGCGGGACATAAACCGTCACGACCCGGCGCGGCACGCTGTCCCAGGACAGCGCGCCCTGGCGCTCGATGGGGGGCTTGATGGGGGCAACAGTATCGCTCATGGCGGCTCCTGCCCCCTCTCCCTGCGGGAGAGGGTCGGGGTGAGGGGGTCTTGGCTGCGGAGCGGGATACAGCCGGTTCCGCGGGACCACAGCTCTACACAAGCAAGGACGGCGCTTGCCCGCCCCCTCACCCCGGCCCTCTCCCGGAGGGAGAGGAAGCAACAGGCAGGCGTCCGTGTGACCCTAATCATCGCTACCTCCCTGCTGCCACTTGCGCCGTGACAGGCCGAAGTAGCTGAAC
>CAXTCI010000197.1:0-9598 GCA_964242325.1 uncultured Acetobacteraceae bacterium | reverse complement strand
CGCTCAACGTGATGGACGCGCATTTCCGTTCCTTCGCCCACGGCGTGCTGCCGCATTTGGTGGAGACGGGCATCGCGGTGCTGGGCATGAAGACGTTTGGCGATAGCGTGCTGCTCAAAAGCGACGCGCCGATCCAGCCGGTGGAGTACCTGCACTATTCATTGAACTTGCCAACGTCGGTGGTTATCACGGGCATTCAAAACCAGCGCGACCTGGACCAAGCGTTCACAGCGGCCCGGACATTCCAGCCGATGGACAAAGCAAAGGTGGCGGAATTGCTGGCACGCAGCAAGCCCTACGCCTTGCAGGGGAAGTACGAGCTGTTCAAGACCAGCGCGACCTTCGATGGCACAGCCAAGAATTCGAAATGGCTTGGCGACGATGTCGCTTCAGTGCAGAAACTCGCGCCAGTGATGGAGTAAGAAGGTTCGTCTTCACATCACCGAAGACGAGTTCAGGTCATTATCCGGGCTGGCCTTCTCCGGGCCGCCGAAGTTGACGTGACGCATGCCGCATCCCAGCGCTCATTCGAGCGCTGGGATTTGGAAAAACGAGTAGAATAGCATTGGCCCAGTTGGGGCGCACTTTGCTTGTGCCGCTGTCGTCGCAACGCGAACCTTCACAAGCTCAGACAGTTCAACTCCACCCTCCTCGGGCCGATAGAGCTATACCAGCCATCCCGAAGCGTCATCTGGGCGCCCCTAACTGAGAGCATATCCCTGCTCGGGCGGAGTGACTGCCCCCTGCTGCTAGAGAGTGCCGGCTGGGCTGGCGGAGGCCAACACATCATCACTCGCACGGCTTAGCATATGCAGAGCATGCAGCACCGTAGCTGTCCGTACGTCGTCACGGCTGCCCGGAAAGACTTTGGCCTCGGTCAGCACGGCCACGCCGTGGGACGCCAATCCGAACCACACGGTTCCCACGGGCTTGTCCAACGTCCCGCCGCCAGGTCCGGCAACCCCGGTCACAGCGACCGTGAGCGAAGCCTGGGACCGCCGCAGCGCACCCTCCGCCATCGCCGCCGCAACCGGCGCGCTGACGGCGCCATGCGCCTGGATCAGCTCGGGGTCCACCCCAAGCATCTCGGTCTTCGCCGCGTTGGAGTAGGTGACAAAGCCCCGGTCCACCACGTCGGACGACCCGGCGATGGCGGTCAGCGCCGCCGCGATCAGCCCGCCGGTGCAGCTTTCGGCCGTCGCCGCCATCATCCCCCGTGCACGCAGCCGGTCCAGCACGTCAGCAGCGGCGGCGGTCAGGTCCGCCGTCACTGTGCCGCCTCCGTCGCCACGGCCGATCCCAGCCATCGTGACAAGGGATGCGGTGCCGCATCGCCGCGTTGGGCACGGTAGATCACGATATTCTCAATCACGCGCTGCACATAGTTCCGGGTTTCGTTGAAGGGGATCATCTCGATCCAGTCCAGCATGTCCACCCCGCCCGCAAGCGGGTCGCCCTGCGCCGTCAGCCAGGCCTGCACCCGCTGCGGCCCGGCGTTGTAGCCGGCCAGAGCCAGCGGCAGCGCGCCGTCGAACTGATCCATCAAGCCTCGCAGGTAAGCCGTGCCCAGCCGCATGTTATAGGCAGGGTCCGCTGTCAGGGCGGGCACGCTAGCCGGCTCGTTCAAGCGCCGGGCCACGGCGGCGGCGGTGGCCGGCATCAACTGCATCAGCCCGCGTGCGCCAACGGGACTGCCGGCGCCGGCGTCGAAGCTGCTTTCCTGCCGGATCAGCCCCAGCGCGACCGCCGGCTCGACAACTCCCTCCGGCGGCGACACTGGGCGGGGCCAGCCGGCCTCCCCCAGCACCACGCCGTCCCGTCCGGCACGGCGGGCGATGGCGACAGCCTGGTCCGGCAGGCCGAGGTCCCCGGCAAAGCGCGCGGCCAGCGCCCGCATCTCCGGCCCGTCTGCCAGGTCGTCCAGGCGGAGCAGGAAGGGTCGTGCCCGGCGCGGCTCGCCCCACGCCACCAGCAGCGCCGCCGCCCGCACCAACTCCTGGCCGGCGAAGGCCGTTGCCGCGTCCTCGGTCCAACCGGGTCCGTGCTCGGACAGGATCCGTTGCGATAGGGCGCCCGCATCCTCACCAAGCGCCGACGCGGCGAGCTGGCCATAATACGTCATCGGCCAAGCAGCAGCGGCCAAGTAGGCGGTATGGGCTCCGTCTGGGTCGCCGGCGGCGGCGCGGCTGCGGCCCAGCCAAAAGCCTGCACGGCCCTGGGTGATGGCGGCACGGGACAGCCCGGCCAAGGCAGTGAAGTGCCGGGCCGCGACCTCTGGCTGATCCAGCCGTCGTAGCGCGATCCAACCTGCCAGGAACTCGGCGTCCAGCCCGGCCTCCCCGGCGCGCACAGCGCCGTTGACGACGGCGTAGGCGTCCGCCGGATTGCCGAAGCGGAGCAGGCGGCGGGCCAGCTCGTTGCGCTCGCTCCAGTATGCCGCGCGTCGGTCGGACGGGGCCGCAGCTTCCGCCGCCATCCCGAGGGTAGTCCAAACGTTGGCGGCGTCCTTGTCCAGGCCCGCCCGCCGATACCAGCGGGCCAGGTCCAGCACCAGCGCCGGCTCGGTCCGGGCGGCTGGGGGCAGGGCGGCGACCAGGGCAGGGGCAGTGGGATCATCCCGGCGCAGCGCCAGCCGGACCTGGGCGGCAACCTGGCCAGCGGGGTTCAACCGCATGGCTTGGCGCGCGGCCGGCCCGCCGGGGGCGCCCTTGTCGGTCCAGGCAAGGCGGTCGAAGCGGCTCCACTGGTCCTCGGGCGTCAGGAAACGGCCCCATTGGCGGATGAAGGCGACCTCCGCCGGGCCATCCACGCCGCGGACCCAGGCGGCGCGTGCCTCCAAGGCGTCATTGGGACAGCGCACGCCCGTCGCAGGCTGAAGCCGGCACGGGGTGGACACTGGCGAAGCGTCGCCGCTGGCTGTGGCGGCATCCCGCAACCGCCGGACCAACAAGGGTCCTTGCGGCCATGACGGGTTCTCCGCCATGAACGCGGCGATTTCTCCGGCAGTCGCGGCACCAGGAGTCAACACGCGGAAATACTGGACGAGCTTGCGCGCCAACGGGTCCGGCAGCGCCGCTGCCGCCGCTTCCGCTTCGGCCCAACGGTCGGCGCGTATGGCCTCCAGGACGTCCTGCCCTCGGGCAGGCACGGCTCCCAGCAGCATTAGCAACATGACGGTCGCGCGCATGGCGCGATCCTACTCTTTCATAGACTTGCGGCGCATCCCCCATGTGCCTAGTTTCGCTGTCCCCCACCGTTGCCGCTAGGGAACACTATGTTCAACGGATCCTTCGTCGCCCTGATTACGCCCATGCAGCCGGACGGCACAGTGGACCTGGACGCCTTCGCCAAGTTCGTGGAGTGGCAGATCGGCCAAGGCACCCATGGCATCGTCCCGGTGGGCACGACCGGCGAAAGCCCGACGCTGACCCATGACGAGCACCGGCAGGTGGTGGAGGCCGCGGTGAGGGTCGCCGCCGGCCGGGTCAAGGTGATCGCCGGCGCCGGCTCCAACAGCACGGCCGAGGCAGTGGAACTGACGCGCCATGCCAAGCAGGCCGGGGCCGACGCGGCGCTGGTGGTGACCCCCTACTATAACAAGCCGACGCAGGAGGGGATGGTGCTGCACTACAGCGCCATCGCCGACGCGGTGGACCTGCCGGTCGTCATCTACAACATCCCGGGCCGCAGCGTGGTGGACATGACCCCCGAGACGATGGGTCGCCTGGCGAAGCACCGGAACATCGTCGGCGTAAAGGACTCGACGGCCAACCTGGCGCGTCCGCTGCACACCCGCCGGACCTGCGGCAAGGAGTTCATACAAATGTCGGGAGAGGACCACACCGCGCTGGCCTTCCTGGCGGCGGGTGGGCACGGCTGTATCAGCGTGACCGGCAACGTCGCGCCGCGGCTGTGCAGCGAGATGCACCGGGCCTGGCAGGACGGCATGACCGACCAAGCTATCGCGATCCAGGACCGGCTGTTGGCGCTGCACGATGCGATGTTCGTCGAAAGCAACCCCGGCCCGGTGAAGTATGCCGCAAGCCTGCTCGGGCACGGCACGGACCATTGCCGCCTGCCGCTGGCGCCGGTGACGGAGGCGACGCGCACCCAGGTCCGGACGGCGATGCAGGCTGCCGGGCTGCTGAACTAGGACGGATGAGTTGGCGGACAACAAAACCAAGAAGAAGTCCGGCCTGATCAGCCACGGCATTGCCTCGCAGAATCGCAAGGCGCGCTTCGACTACACGATCAAGCAGACGATGGAGGCCGGGCTGGTGCTGAAGGGGCCGGAGGTGAAGTCCCTCCGCCATGGCCGCGCCACGCTGACCGAGGCCTGGGCTGGGGAGCGGGAAGGGGAATTGTTCCTGTTCAACTGCTACATCCCAGAATACCAGGCCGGCGTGCTGTCCCGCTTCGAGCCGCGTGCGCCGCGCAAGCTGCTGCTCAAGAAGAAGCAGATGGGCGAACTGATTGGCGCGGCGACACGGGACGGGCTGACCCTGGTGCCGCTGCAGATTCACTTCAACGACCGCGGCGTAGCAAAGGTGCTGCTGGGCGTCGGCGAGGGACGGAAGAAGGCCGACAAGCGGCAGGCCATCGCCGCACGGGATTGGGCACGAGACAAGGCGCGGGTGATGCGGGACAAGGGTTAGGGGCGTCCTGCCCCTTGTCCCGCAAAGGGGGCGGATGCCCTCCTACGCCGCCACCGCGACCTTTGCCTCGATGCTGTCCCAGATCGCCGCCGCCAGGTCGGTTCCGTCGAAACGCGCGACCTCCTGCAAGCCGGTGGGTGAGGTCACGTTGATCTCGGTCAGGTAGTCGCCGATCACGTCTATGCCAACGAAGATCAGCCCGTGGTCGCGCAGATACGGCCCGATGCGGCGGCAGATCTCCCGCTCCCGTTCCGTCAGTTGCGTCTGCTCCGGGCGGCCGCCGACGTGCATGTTGGATCGGGCTTCGCCGGCCGCCGGCACCCGGTTCACGGCGCCCATCGGTTCCCCGTCAATTAGGATCACCCGCTTGTCGCCCCGGCGCACCGCCGCCTCGTAGCGTTGGATCATCAGCGGCTCGCGTGAACGGGCGAAGTGCATCTCCAGCAGGCTCGCCAGGTTCTCGTCGTCCTCGCGGATGCGGAACACCCCGGCGCCGCCGTTGCCGAACAGCGGCTTCACGATGATGTCCCGATGTTCCCCACGGAAGGCGCGGATGGCGTCAGGGTCCCAGGTAATGAGAGTCGGCGGCATCAGGTCGGGGAAGTGCGTGACAAGCAGCTTTTCCGGACTGTCCCGCACCCACTTCGGGTCGTTCACCACAAGGGTGCGCGGGTGGATGTGCTCCAGCATGTGGGTGGCGGTGATGTAGGCCATGTCGAACGGCGGGTCCTGCCGCATCAGCACGGTGTCCATCGTCGCCAGGTCGAGCGTGAGGGCCTCGTCGAACCGATAATGATCGCCCGCCACGCGCTGAACCTGCACGGGCCGGGCGCGCGCCATCAGCCGCTCGGTCCGCTGGCCGTCCGGGCTGGACTTGCCTTCTTGCAGGCTCATGTGGCGGACGTCGTAGTGCCACATGGCATGGCCACGCCGCTGCGCTTCCAGCATCAGGGCGAAGGTGCTGTCGCCGTTGATGTTCAACGTTTCCATAGGGTCCATCTGGACCGCGACCTTCAATGGCCTTGGCAGCGGGGGCCGTGGCAGCGGGCTGGGCATGGGCTGGCCTCGTTGGGATTGTAACCGCCGCTGTAGCAGGGCTTTAAGCCGCTGGCACGCCCTTGGTGGTGGAGTATTCGAAGTGCAGCGCGGTGTCAGGGTGGACGATGGGGTGGATGGCGTGCGCGGCCATTGCGCCCTCGCTGAAGCCCTGCAGGATCAGCTTAAGCTTGCCGGGATAGGTGGCAACGTCGCCGATGGCGAAGACGCCGGGCATGGAAGTCTCACAGGTTGCGGCCGTGACCTGGACATGGTTGTGCAAGCTGTCCAGGCCCCAGGCCGCGATGGGGCCAAGGTCCATGCTGAGGCCGAAGAACGGCAGCAGGCAGGTGGCAGGAAGATGCCGGGTCTGGTCGCCGGCGATGGTGCTAACCTCGACGGACTCCAGCACGCCATCGGCGCCGTGCAGGGCATGGAGCTGATACGGGATGACCATCTCCACTTCGCCGCGGGCAGCAGCGGCGTCGAGCCGCGCAGCGGACTCCGGGGCGGCGCGGAACTTGGGACGGCGGTGGATGACGTAAACCTTGGCGGCGACATCCTTGAGCGACAGTGCCCAGTCCACGGCGCTGTCGCCGCCGCCGGCGATCACGACATGCTGGTCGCGGAAGTCCTCACGGCGGCGGCAGGCGTAACGCACTGCGCCAGTGGCCTCATAAGCATCCAGGCCAGCCAGCGGCGGGCGGTTGGGACCAAAGGCGCCGGCCCCGGCGGCGAGCACGACGGCCTTGCAGCGTATCTCGTCACCGGCGTCCGTGTGCAGGCTGAAGGCGCCGGCCGCCCCGCGCAGGGCATCCACCCGGCGGCCGAGCAGGCGCGGCACGTCGAAGGGGGCGATCTGGCGCTCCAGGTTTTCGATGAGCTGGCCGGCGGGAATGCCGGGATGGGCGGGGATGTCGTAGATCGGCTTCTCCGGATACAGCGCGGTGCACTGGCCGCCGACCTCGCCGAGGGCGTCAATCAGGGTGGAGCGCAGCTTCAGCATGCCGCACTCGAAGGCGGCGAACAGGCCGACAGGGCCCGCGCCGATGATGGCCACGTCGGTCTCGATGGATGAGGTCATGGGTAGGTAGGTAGCGCCTTACCCGGAGCGGTCAAGCGGCTTGGGGGCGCGGACATAGGCCCGTGCCGGCAACAGCCGTTGCAGCGGGAGCGCCGGGCCGCACGGAGGCTCCCTGTTGGCAAGGCGGTGTTGGCAGGGCGGTGTCGCGGGGCCATCCTTCCGGGATGCCGCTTCTCCTCGACTTGCCCGACCTTCCCGCGACCGAGGCGCTTGGCGAGCGCATCGCCGAGCAGATGCGGGCCGGAGACGCGGTTCTGTTGCAGGGGCCGCTGGGCGCCGGCAAGAGCGCGCTTGCCCGTGCGTTGCTGCGCGCCCTGCTGCACGACCCGGCGCTGGAGGTGCCAAGCCCCAGCTACACGCTCGTGCAAACCTACGACGCCCCCCTCGGCCCCGTGCACCATTTCGACCTGTGGCGCCTGGACGGCCCGGCGGCGGTGGCGGAACTTGGCTGGGAGGACGCGCGGGAGGGCGTGGTGCTGGTGGAATGGCCAGACCGGCTGGGTGCGTTGCGGCCCAGCGACGCGCTGGTGGTGGAGTTGTTGCACGGGGATGGCGAGACCCGGCAAGCAGTGTTGCAGGGCTGGCCCGACCGCCTGGACCTGTTGTGGTGATGCCAGCACCGCGTTCTGAAAAGGCTCGCAGCACCCCGGCACACCGAGGAACGCCAGAATCGTCCGGCCCGCAGAATTGGCTGCCAACCACTGAAATACTTGGCTTGTCACACCATAAATGTTAATGACAATTTTCCTATGCACATGGTGAAGGCTCCATGCTGAACCTCCACACCATCCCGCCGCACGTTTCCTTCCTGGATGCCCTGGCCCAGTGGTGGCTCGCCCGCCACGGCGGCGACCCTTTGCGCGTCGCCGATGGCTTGATCCTGCTGCCGACCCGCCGCGCCGCCCGCGCCCTCTCCGACGCTTTCCTGCGCCAAACCAACGGCGTGCCGCTCCTGCTGCCCCGCATCGGCGCGCTCGGCGCGTTGGACGAGGCGCCGTTGGCCTTGGCCGGCACGCTGGACCTGCCGCCCGCCGTGGACCCCATCCGGCGGCTAGCGGTGCTGACGCGGCTGGTCATGGCCGCGGGCGACAAGGTCGGCGGCGACCAGCTCGGCGGACCCGCCACCGCCGACCGCGCCTGGCCGCTTGCCGCCGAACTCGCCACCCTGCTGGACGAGGCGCACCGCGCCGAGGTGGACCTGACGGAGGTGCTGCCCGCCGCCGCCGAGGCCGGCTATGCCGAGCACTGGAGCCGCACCATACGCTTCCTGCAGATCGTCACCCGGGCTTGGCCGGATTGGCTGTGGGACCAGGGCCTGATGGACGGGGCCGAACGCGGCGTGAAGCTGCTGGACGTGCAGCGCGAGGCCTGGGCGGTGGACCCGCCTGCCTATCCCGTCGTGATTGCCGGCACCACGGGCGGCATTGCCTCCGTGGCAAGGCTGATGGGCGTGGTGGCCCGCTTGCCGCAAGGTGCGGTGATCCTCCCCGGCCTTGACAAGGCCATGTCGGACGAGAACTGGGGCGTCCTGGAGCCCGGCCATCCCCAGGCCGGACTGCGGAGCCTGCTGGCCGACCTGGGCGCAACCCGCGGCGACGTGCAGGACTGGGACGATCAATCCGGCCCGGTCCCGCCAGGCCGGTGCGAAACCTTGTGGCAATCCTTGCTGCCCGCCCAGGCGCTGGGCGAGTGGCGTCTGCCCTTCAGCCCCGACGTGTCCGGCCTGACCCGGCTGGAGCCTGCGGACCAGCAGGAGGAGGCAGTCGCCATCGCCATCGCCCTCAGGGCCGCATTGCAGCAGCCGCACGCCCGCGCCGCCCTGGTGACACCTGACCGGCAGTTGGCGGCGCGCGTCGCGGCGGAGCTGGGCCGCTACGGCGTCGTGGTGGACGACAGCGCCGGGGAGCCGTTGGCCGACACCCCGCCTGGCGCCTTCCTGCGCCTGCTGGCCCGTGCGGTAGCGGATGGGCTGACGCCGGTGGCGCTGCTGTCCCTGCTGAAGCACCCCCTGACCGCGCTGGGCCTGCCGCCCGCGGCCTGCCGGGGGGCAGCACGCGCGCTGGAACTGCGGGTGCTGCGCGGTCCGGCGCCGCCGCCCGGCCTGCAAGGCTTGCGCGACGCCCTGGCCCGGCGCGGCTCCACGGAGGAAGTGGACGGCCTGCTGGACCGCCTGGCCACGGCGCTGCAGCCCATCATCCGCATTGCCCAGCGCAGCGACGCCACCCCGGCGGAGGCGCTGACCGCGCTGATCGAGTGCGCGGAGGCCGTCGCCACCACGGACGAAGACGAGGGCGCCTCCCGGCTGTGGTCGCGCGAAGAAGGCGAGGCCCTGGCCACCCACCTGTCCGCCTTGTCCGCCGCACTGCCGATCCTGCCGCCGCAGCCGGTGGCGACCCTGCCGGGGCTGCTGGACGCCTCGATGGAGGGCGCCGTCGTCCGCAGCCGCCGGGCGTTGCGCGGGCGGGACGGGGCGGAGCATCCGCGCGTGTCCATCCTGGGCTTGCTGGAAGCCCGGCTGCAATCGGCCGAGCTGATGGTGCTGGGCAGCCTGACCGAAAGCGTCTGGCCCCCCGCCACCGACCCCGGCCCTTGGATGAGCCGCCCGATGCGTACCGCTGCCAATCTGCCCTCGCCCGAGGAGCGCGTGGGCCAGATGGCGCACGATTTCGCCATGCTGGCCTGCGCCGCGCCGAACGTCGTGCTGTCCTGCCCGCGGCGGCGTGACGGCGCGCCCGCAGTGCCGGCGCGCTGGCTGGTGCGGCTGCAGGCGTTCCTGCGCGGGCACGGCGCCGCGCTGCCGGCGCACCCCGCGACCGGCTGGGCG
>CAXTCI010000196.1:0-9626 GCA_964242325.1 uncultured Acetobacteraceae bacterium | reverse complement strand
ACGGAAGTTTTGTTGACTGCGGGCATGATGCACCCTGGAGTTGGGAGGCTGATAAGACCTCCGACGTGGCGTAATGCTTCAGCATCGCCAGTCTTCACCATGATCACGCAGCGGCTAATGATTTCGGCAGGATTAGCGCCCGCCAGCCCTCGGTCCTACGCCCGCCGCCCGACTGCCTGCCGCTGGTCCAGCGCGCTCCACATCGCGCACAGCCACGCCACCCGGTCGTCCAACGCCGGCCAGCGCGACCCTGAGGCTGGGCATGGCGTCGCGGCCACGATGTCCACCAGGAACTGCGCCGCTGTCACCGTCGGACGCTGGTCTGCGGCGCCGGGCCGAAAGGCCGCTGCCGTGCTGCGCGCCAACAGCGCCAGCTTGCGCCGGCCTGGCACCACCGCCCGGCGCGTCACGCTGTCATGGCCCTCGCGCGCCACCTCTGCCCCGATCTCCGCATAAAGGCGCCGCGCCGCGCCGATGCCAGGGCGGCAGTTCAGCGGCAGGCCGGCAATCCCTGCGTCCGCCCGCGCATACAGTGTCTCTGCCGTCGTCAGCAGCCGGGCTATCACGCGTCCGAGGGCGGGCGAGAACGCTGGTGCCTGCATCCAGACATCCGGATCCATCCCGGCCTCACGCAGCCAGGCCAACGGCAGGTAAAGCCGTCCGGCCCGCGCATCTTCTCCAACGTCCCGTGCGATGTTGCTGAGCTGCATGGCAACACCCAGGTCGCACGCCCTGGCAACGCCGGCCGGCGAGCGCTCGCCCATCAGCAGCGCCATGATCGCGCCGACCGTGCCGGCGACTCGGGCAGCATAGGCGTAGAGATCTTCCAGCGTGTCGTAGCGCTGCCCGGCGGCGTCCCAGGCAAATCCCTCCAGCAGCGCATCCAACAGTGCCCGCGGGATGGCATGCCGTGCCACGACGACAGTCAACGCCCGATCGGCCGGCACCGGCGCGGGGCGACCGGCGTAAACGCCGTCCAGCCGGATTTGCAAGTGCTGCAAGGCCGCCTGACCACCGCCCGCATCAATCAAGTCGTCCGCCACGCGGCAGAATGCATACACAGCCGTTGCAGGGCGATGCACCCGGCGCGGCAGCACGCGCGCCGCGGCATGGAAGGTGCGTGACCCGCCGCGCAGCATGGCCCGGCAATCCGCCAGGTCCGTCAGCAGGTGCGCGTTATTCCAGGTTATCGGCTGAAGCGGGGTTTGCATCCGGCACTACCTGTTTGAGGATGTTTGCAGAGAACGGCAGGGCCGGCAGCCCGGCGCCGGGGTAGATGTGCCAATAGCGGCGGGAGACGTCACCATGAGCAATGCGACGGACATCGCCGGCAACCTCCAGCAAATTGAGGCGGGCAGTCCCCTCCCGCATGACAGGGCCATTACCGGTACCCTCGAAGCACGAACCGTCGCCGAAGCGGCGAGTGGGAGGGTCGGCACCAGGCGCAAGCTACCTCCCACGTTGCGGAAGCCGAGAGCACGGGGGCGGGAGCTTATCGCCGGTGCGGTAAGAACCCTGTCTAGCGTCCCTGACATATGGGCACAACTGTAACCATGGGTTGACACTCAGGACCAGCCCCGGATTGGTGACGTCCTACTTTCTTTCAGGGCTGCTTTGAGGACAGGCAAGCCTAGCCTTGGCCGCAGCAAGGCAGAACGCCTCCGACTACGGCAGCCTGCCTAATCCCGGCCCGCTTTCCCGAGAAGGCGGAGCAGGAACGGCACGCCACAGGCGGCGGAGGTCTGCAACGTGGAAGGCGAGCGCGCCCAACAGCGGCAACGACACCCAGCCCCACCAGGCCTCGGCCAGTCCGGCGCGCATCGCCAGCAACAGGCACATCCCGGACAGCAGGTTGGGCCACAGTGCTCCCGGCGCCACCCCTTGGCCCCGCGTGCGGAACAGCAGGGTTAGCGACGCTCCTTCGAGCGCCATGCCCAGCAGGATCAGGTCCAGCACCCTGCCGCTGGCGACCCAGGAGCTCAAGGCAGCACCCCATGCTGGCGCGAGAACTCCTCGATCAGCGCGGCGATCTCCGCCGGGCGCTCCTCATGTGCGAGGTGGCCCAGGCCGGGGAGGGTTGCCAGGGCGGCGCCGGGCACCAGGCGCTGCACGTCGGCGGACTGCGACGGCGGCACGGTGCGGTCTCCTGCGCCCGTAATCAGCAGCAACGGAGCGGTTAGGCGGGGCAGATCGGACAATAGGGGGCGTAGATCCCAGTGTGCCATCATGCCCAAGGCGGATGCGGCATGGTCCGGGCGACGCACCACCTCGCCATACCATCGCACCCCTTCGGCATCCAGGGTGGAGCCCGTGGCAGCCAGGAGCTGCTCCACGACAGCCGGGTTCCGCGCCCGCCAGGCAAACACCTGCGGCAGCCCGGGCAGTCCCACGAGCAGCCGCGCGAGGGGGGAAAACATCTGGCCCGCCACGCCCTGCAGAGGGATGAAGGCGCCATTCAGGCTGACCAGGGCACGCAGTGCCAGAGTCCCGTCCAGCGCCATGCGTGCCAGGATCGCTGCCCCGGCCGAATGGCCCACAGCCGCCATTGGCCGCAGGTTCATCATCGTCAGCAATCCGTGCAGCGAATGTGCCATCCCCGGCAGGGATAGCCGTGCCGCTGCCGGGGCTTGGGTGAAGCCATGGCCCGGCAGGTCCGGCGCGACGACGGTGAAATGCTGGGCCAGCAACGGCAACAGATCGCGCCAGGAATGCGTCGCGGCGCCGGTGCCGTGCACCAGCAGCAGCACGGGACCGTTACCCGCAACTTGGACGTGCCACTCCAAACCAGCGGCGCGGACGGTGCGGCTGGCGGCTCGGTTCGGCCAGTCTGCGCCGGGTCGGCTCATGGAGGCGACGGTGCCTTTTCCTCCGGGAAGGGAAGGATCGGCGTCATCCTCGTCCTGTCCGGCTGACCGCGGCCGATAGCGCCGCGGCATTTACGTATGGCAGTGGCAGGTAGCGGGCGGTCATGGCCTCGGCCAGCTTGCGGGCGGCAGGAGCTGGGCGCGGCGACGTGTCCACCAGCAGCGTCGCCACCCCGGCCAGCCGGATGGCACGGGCAGCCTGGAATGCGTCGGTCTCGGCCCGCTCCCGTCCGCCGCGGCCGTCCCGGGCTACGTTGCCGCGTCCGTCTGTCAGCAGCACCAGGCTTGGCGTGCCGCCCTGGCGCAGCACTGCGTCTGCCAGCAGCAAGCCAGCATCCAGCCCGGCCGCTAGTGGCGTACCGCCGCCACCGGGCAATGCTGCCAGGCCGCGCTTAGCCCGGACCAGGGAGCGCGTCGGCGGCAGCAGCAGTTGCGCTCCCTTACCGCGGAAGGCCAACACTGCCACTTGGTCACGCCGGACGTAGCATTCGGCCAGCAGTAGCTCAACCGCTCCCTTTGCTTCGGCCAGCCGGTTCAAGGCGCTGCTGCCGGACGCGTCCACGACGAAGATCGTCGTTGTTTCAGCACGTTGCACGCAGCGGGTCACGCGGAAGTCCGCCCGGCGAATTTGCAGGCGGCCACCCGTTGCTCCCCGGATGCGCTGCCAGGGAGCGGCGGCGCGCAGGGTTTCGACCAAGTTCAACCGCTCCGCCCCGCGTGGGTCGCCGGCGCGGATTCCAGCGGGACGTCCGCGGCGGCCGGCCTGGGATGCGCCGGAAACGCCGGCAGTCCGAGGTGCCTGGCGTTGGACGCGGGCCTGCAGCATGGCGAGCAGCCCCGACGGGATAGCGGCAGCGGCGGCTTGCAGCAGCACGTCGCTCAGCGCTCCTGGGGCGGCATCGTCGTCATCCCCGTTGTTTGCGTTGGGACCCGGCTTAGGCTGATCCGCCGCGGCGGCATCGGGCGCTTCCTCGGGCGTGCTGGGCGGGGCATCCTGGATTGGCAGCGTGGTCGCCCGCGGCGCCAACACGAGGCGGCAGGCTAAGGTCGCATCCTCCGCTGCTATCTCGTCCCGCCCAGCCAACGCAGCCGCGGCCCGGGCAGCACGCAAAGCCAGCAACGGGGCACGGACAGACTCCACGCCCAGCGCTGCGGCAGTATTGCATAAGGCCACTATCGTGCCGTCTCCGGCCCGCACTGCTGGAAGCCGCAACCGGGCGGCAGCGACCTGTTCGGGGGACGGCCAGTCTCCGTCCGGCTCCCGTGCGCCGACCTCGGATAGTTTCACGTGAAACACCAGCCGGTCCAACAGCGCAGGCGGCGCGCGTTCATCCTCTGCCGCGCCCTCATCCAGAGCCACAAGCATGACCGTATCTGCATCCAGCGCCAGGGCGAGCCGCCCAGCCAGCCCGGCTGGCACGCGCTCCGCCATCGGCAATATCAGGACGCCGCCGGACGCCTCTGCCAGCAGGCCTTGCTCTGCCACAGGTCGGCCTGCCTCCAAGGTCGCCGCCAAGTCCAGGCCACCCAACAGGCGGGTATCGGCGATGTTCAGGGGCACCTTGCGCCACGGAGTACCGTCCGGCAGCAGTCCGCGCAGTAGCGCGAGCCAGCGTGTTCTTACCGGGCCATGCCCGGCCCGGACGCACGCGCCGCCGCATCCGAGGGGATTTACGGCCAGCAGCGCCGCTGCATGGATGGCGTCCTGCCAGGGGGAGGATGCTTTTTTCTCGTCCGTAAGCGGGCTAAGATGAGTAAAACCTGAGGCGATGGTTCCGGCAGCAACGCCCTGCGTGCTGATTGAACCCGTCGTACTCCGCGACGTGGCCAAGGCTCCCTCACCCCACCCCTCTCCTGGAGGGAGAAGAAGACTGGGGGACTGGACGGCAGCATCCTCCATCACGTGCCGAACTGCTCCGCCATGGCGCGCGCCACACGGGTGGTGCTTCCGGCATCATCCAACGGGTCACGGCGCAGACGGTGCCGCAGGGCGCTCGGTGCCACGCGCAGCAGGTGCCGGGTCTCAACTGCCCCTGCCCCGTCCAGCGCCGCCAGCGCCCGTGCGGCTCGTAGTAGCGTCAACTCCGCCCGCAGCCCGTCGGTGCCGAGCGACATGCACAGCCGGGTCGCCTGCTCCAGGACTGCATCGTCCACCGCTACGCCGGGCAGCCGATCGCGCCCGGCGAGGATACTGTCGCGCACCTCGGCCTCTGCGCCAGCCCACTCCGCCAGGAAGGCCGCACGGTCCCGGTCGAAGCTGTCCCGCCGGCGCACGATGGCAATCCGGGCGGGCACGTCGTCCGGCGTCCGCACCTCCACCGACAGTCCAAACCGGTCCAGCAACTGCGGCCGCAGTTCTCCCTCTTCCGGATTGCCGCTGCCCACCAGGACGAAGCGCGCGGGATGGCGCACGCTCAAGCCCTCCCGTTCGACCACGTTCTCGCCTGACGCGGCCACATCTATCAGCAAATCCACCAAGTGGTCTTCCAGCAGGTTAACCTCGTCTATGTACAGGAAGCCGCGGTTGGCCCGGGCCAGCAACCCCGGTTCGAACGCCTTCTCCCCACGGGTCAGCGCGCGCTCCAAGTCCAAGGCGCCCACCACTCGGTCCTCCGTCGCGCCCAACGGCAGGTCTACGACCGGCACCGGCACATCATGTGCGGGATGGTCGGGGCGGGCTGCGCAGTCCTCGCACCAAGTGGATGGGCGATCCGGGTCGCAATGGTAGCGGCAGCCCTGAACCGCCCGCATCGGCGGCAACAGCGCCGCAAGCGCACGCACGGCGGTGCTCTTGCCGGTGCCGCGGTCACCGAACACCAGCACGCCGCCAATTGCCGGGTCGGCGGCGGCGATCAACAGCGCCTGCTTCATCTCGTCCTGGCCGACGATGGCGGAGAAGGGAAAGGCGCCGCGCATCAGCGGCTAGGAGCAGAATGGGTTGGCATGGACAGACGATAACAGGTCAGGCCGTGAACGCCATCCGGTGCGGCCTGATGTCCGCATAAGCTGGTCCCATTTTTCTTCTCTGGTTAATATTGCGAAATGCCCCACCGCCACCGAGCTGCAACACCAGGCCAGCACCATCGTCGCTATATTGGCCGGCATCGACCGGTAAAGCCGGAGCTAAACCAATTTCAGGAGCCGAACCAGCTCAACACCGCGGACATCCCGTTGAGCCAACCTGCTCCGGGGATGATGCTGCCCCGGTGCACCGGCCAGACCGGCAAATGGGAGGCAACGGCATGGACCCTGGAACCGGCATCACCCGCAGCGGCGCCAGCCTCGACGGCATCGTGTGGGACGTGATGGGCCAAACCTACAAGCCCGTACAACTATCCGATGCGTCCTTCGCCTTCGACACCCTATTCCCGCCCGGCACCTTCGTGCCGCCGCACGTCCATCCCGACCAGGACGAGTTCATCCGCGTGCTGGACGGCACCTTCGACCTTTGGTTGGACGGCGAGGACCTGACCGCCGCCGCTGGCGACTTGGTTCGGCTGCCGATGGGGTCCAGGCACGGTATCTTCAACCGCGGCGTCGTCCCCACCCGTGCCCTGTTCTGGGTCGCCCCTGCACGCCGGCTGTATGACCTGTTCACGCAACTTGACGGCTTGCGCGAGCCGGAGGAAGTCGTCCGCCGCTCCGCCGCGCATGGGGTCAACTTCCTGCCGCCCGACGCCTGGCCCGCCGCCCGCTACCTGCCCGGCGGCGCCTGACGCCATGCCCCGGCCCATCCTGATCGCTGGCGGCGGCATCGGCGGCCTGACGCTGGCGCTGATGCTGCACGAGCGCGGCATCCCTTGCACGGTGTTCGAGGCGGTTCAGCAGGTTCAGCCCTTGGGCGTTGGCATCAACGCCCTGCCGCACTCGATCCGCGAGCTGGCCGCCCTGGGCCTGTTGCTCCAGCTGGACGCCGCGGCCATACGCACCCGGAAGTTGACCTATGCCAACCACCTGGGCCAGCCCATCTGGACCGAGCCGCGCGGGATGCACGCCGGGCACGACGCGCCTCAATACTCGATCCACCGTGGGCGCCTGCAAGCGGTGCTGTGGGAAGCAGCGACCGAGCGGCTTGGCCCGGCTGCGCTGCGGACCGGGCAACGCCTGGCCGGCTACGCCCAGGACGGGACTGGCGTCATCGCCCGGTTCCAAGGCGCGGACGGGGCGGTGCAGGAGGCGGCTGGGGCCGCACTGGTCGGCGCAGACGGCATCCACTCGGCAGTGCGGGCAGCGTTGCACCCTGACGACGGCGGTATGCGCTGGAACGGCATTACCATGTGGCGCGGCGCCGTGGACTGGCCGAAGTTCGACGGCGGGGACAGCATGATCGTGGCCGGGGATGCCGCGGCCAAGCTGGTGCTGTATCCCATCGGACCCGGCGCCGCGCCGGATATGCGCCTGACCAACTGGGTCATCTACGCCCGCATCACTGTCCCCGGCACGCCCCTACCCGCACGGGAAAGCTGGTCCCGCCTGGGCCGTTATGAGGACGTCCGCCCCTTGGCGGAACGCCTGTGCCTACCCTTCATAGACGCATCCGCGATCATCCGGGCGTCCCCCGAAATCTACGAGTATCCCATGGCCGATCGCGACCCGCTGCCCTGGTGGACCCAAGGCCGCGTGACCCTGCTAGGCGACGCCGCGCACCCGATGTATCCCGTCGGCTCCAACGGAGCGTCCCAGGCCATCCTCGACGCCCGCTGCCTGGCGGACCTGCTGGCCGGCGGCGACGTGCCTGCGGCGCTGGCGGCCTACGACGCCCAGCGACGGCCGGCCACGGCCGACATCGTGCGGTCGAACCGCATCGGCGGGCCAGAGCGCGTGGTGGACCTGGTAGCCTCCCGCGCGCCTGACGGCTTCGTCAACGTGCATGACGTTGCGACGCAGGCGGAGCTGGCCGGCATCGTGCGCGGCTACGCGCAGATGGCCGGCTTCGCCGTGGCGGTATGACCGGCATGGATGCAACGGCCGAGTATCTGACCGGGCAGATGCACCCGCACTTCCCGGCACTGATGGAAGACTTCAAGCGGGAAAGCGATACCATCCCGCCGACCGCTGCGGACCTGCCTTACGGCCCGCACCCCAGGCAGACCTTCGACGTCGTGCAGGGCCAAGTCCCCTGGCGTGGCACTCTGGCCTGGTTCCACGCGGGCTATTGGCAGTCCCGCGACAAGTCGCTGTTCCGCTTCTTCGCCCCAACCCTTGCTCAGCACGGCATAGACGTGGCGATGGTCAACTATCCCTTGTGTCCCGACGTGACCCTCCCTGCGCTGGTGCAGGCAACACGCGCCGCCGTCCCCGCCATCCTGGCCCACGCGGCGGCGTCGGGCCGGGGCGGCGCTGGGCTGGTGGCGGCCGGGCACTCGGCCGGCGGGCACATCGCGGCCGAGTTGGCGTTGTCGGACTGGGCTGGGGCGACACCTATTGCCGCCGTCGCAGCGCTGAGCGGCGTGTATGACCTAGAGCCGCTGACCGACACCTCGTTGAACGACAAGCTGCGGCTGGATCGGGTGACTGCCCGCGCCATGTCGCCCCTGCATCGCGTCCGCGGCGGGATGCCGCCCGCCCTGTTCGCCGTCGGCGGCATGGAAACCGCGGCGTTCCGGCAACAGACGGCAAACATGCACGCAGCTTGGCTCCACGCCGGCAACCGCAGCCGGCACTTGGTGATGGACGGCGCGGACCATTTCAGCCTACTGCGCCACCTGCAAAGCTCTGGACCGTTACTGCAAGGTATCCTGGACCTGACCCAGGATGCTTGAGCGGGTCTGCACCAGCCGGCCTGCTACCCAGATGCAAGCCTGCGCCGTCATCTCTAGCTCTGCAGGCCGCTTTTACCGGCGAGTGCAGGAACAGCATGGGCCAAGTATCGCCCGGGCTTGCACGGCAAGACCCCAGCCTAGTTCCCCCTCTCTCTTCATAGGTAAGAGCGCTGGATAAGCCGCAAGCGCAGGAAGGCGGGAGTCCCCAGGACCGGCAGAACCCGGCCTCGATCCTGGCAAACTGGGAACCGCTATGGCGAGCGCGGCGCATGGCAGTGAATGGCTGGGATAAATGACAGGACAGACCGCGGCCGTCACGGACGCCTCCTTCGTACCTGCCCATCACCCTTTCGTGACAATGGCAACTGCGCCCGCAGTCTAACGTGGTCCATATACTAAAATAATTTTCCGGGAGCTTGAGTCATGGAACACAACATTTCCCTGCCTGTCATCCTATCCTTCGTCACTCTGCTGCTCGTCGTCGGAGTTGCTATATTCCAGCTTAAGCGTGTCCGCGCTAGCCAAGCCAAGCGCGGCGAACACTCCGGCGATATCACAAGCTCGAAGTAGCTGTTCGCCGCCGGAAGATGAGCATATCTTTCAGAGTGTGCGCGGCCTCTGCAACGTGGCTATCAGTCGCCATACCTAGGCCGGCATGGCGTAAGACGCTACTCACCCCGACGTCTTTACTCGTGTCTTGCGGCCGCAATGCAACGTGGTAGCAATTTCGAGGTAATGTCCCGGAAGCCGTGTCATGGAACATGCCAGTTCCTTGTCCGCCATAATCTTTCGTCATCCTACTATCGTCTTCGGTATGGTTTTCTCCCAGTCCAAGTGCGGCCGCCTCAGCCAGGTCAATTATAACCAGCGTCCTAACGGCACTGCCGGCCTGGATTAGGTGGCGACCATGCCACATGCTCCAGCCCTGCTCAGCCGCACGGTCCGTATCGGCACGGACGTCGCCACGCTGATGCTGTTCCACCCTGACGACCTCCAGCAC
>CAXTCI010000195.1:0-9878 GCA_964242325.1 uncultured Acetobacteraceae bacterium | reverse complement strand
TGTTGCACAGGCATCCCGATGCCGCGTCCATGTTTGGGGCTTGTTCGCGGAACCCATCTGGGCCAGCGTGCCGCGTTACAGGCCGGACACATGACTGCCATCGCACCGCCTATCAGATCATGCAGCACACCCCTTGCACCCAAGGGGCCGTCCACACATGCATCAACACCCATCAGGGATATTCTTGTGCGTTGTCGCTCGACCAGGTCACGGGCGTGGTGGCCTCGTTCACCGCTGATGGTTTCCTGGCTGAAACCGGGTAACCTGTAAGACGGTGGACGTGGGTTCGCCGCCGGTGCCGCGGAGGAGCATGGCACGCCAGCAGTCGAATTGGGAGGACGCCATCATGGACAAGAGCACCGCCGCCGAGCAGAGCTTCGCCCGCTTTGACCTCGGCGCCATCGCCGCGGGCCTGCCGGAAACGGCGAGCACGCTGCTCGTGGATCGCTACCTGACCGACCGCGAGGCGGCCAGCGCGCGCGTGTTCCGCGTTTATCGCGGCACACCGCCCCACTACCACGCCAACAGTGACGAGTACCTTTATGTGCTTTCTGGCCGCGGCACCTTCTGGATGGGCGACCCGTGCGACAAGGCCGAGTTCGGACCCGGCGACCTCCTGTTCTTCGAGCGCGGCATTGTCCACGCCTTGCCGGACCTGGTGCAAGAACCCGTCGTGTTCCTGTCCGTAGATGCGCCGCGGCGCGACCCCAAGGACGTGATCTTTGTTGATCCGGAGGCCGGCACGCCCGAAAGCTTTATCCAGGCGCAACGCTAGGCGCCACTCGGGGAAGGGGGGTTCCCCCATGTACCTGCACCACGTCGAAACCTCGCTGCCCCGGCAACGCTTGGCCTAGCGCGAGGCCCGCGTGGCCTTCCTAGCGCAAGGTGCAACTGGAATCCCGACGCAGTGCCGGGCACCCGGCTAGGCGAAGCCGGCGGCAGTGTCGTTCAGGAGCGTAGGACAGATCACGAACGGTGGCCGGTTGGAGTTCCAGAGGCAATTGCGGCTGCGGCTGCACCGCGCGTGCGTCGCTGCGTGGATGCGACGGTGCTGGACACGACGGCCGTCTAGTGGCTTCACTGTGTTCCGCGCCGACGCTTGCTGGGGTGCAAGCCGGGCACAGTGCCGGGCGGGCGGCAGAGCCGAAGGCATCCAGCCGCCGCGAAGGAAACCGCCGAAAGAGGAAATGGCCATGCGCAAGTGTATCCACCTCGTCGTTGTCGCTCTCGTCGCAGCTGTGACAAGTGCCGCCGCAAGTGGGCAGGGCGCCGCCGCCCAGGACGCCAGCCCTATGACGCTCATACCGGGCGGGGCCGCGGTCAAGTGGCAGGCCGGCCCTCCAGACCTTCCCAAAGGTTCAGAGATCGCAGTGCTCGCGGGTGACCCGGGCAAGTCCGGGCCGTTCGTCCTGCGGGTGAAGTTTCCGCCGGACACAGTGGTTCCGCCCCACCGCCACGCCACGGCTGAAAACCTGACCGTGCTGTCCGGGGATCTATACCACGGCATGGGCGAGGCGCTGGATAAGAGGCATGGAGAGCTGCTGGAGCCGGGCGGCTTCGTGTTCCTGCCCGACATGATGCCGCACTCGGTTTGGACAGCGGGGGCCGGAGCCGTCGTGCAAGTCACGGGAACGGGTCCGTTCGGCCTGATTTACGTCAACCCGGAGGACAATCCCGCCAAGGCGCGCTGAGCGCGGCGGTCCGGCAAACCGCGGAGGCGAAGGCATCTACTGGGAGTCGGCCCAGGCGAGCTGCCATCTCGGCTAAATCCAGCCGCGCCTTCTGCATCCGCAACAAGGACCGACGCTCATCGAGCGTAAGGTGCTGAAAGCCGCTCGCCGCAATGGCCGTCTCCTGATGCCAACATGCTGAGAAGGTGAGGTTGTCGCACTTTAGGATCAGACACCCCTACCCCACGATTTTAGTTGCAGAATCGATCTTATGAAATTTGAATGCCGGTTTGAGTGATTCAGCCCGCTATTGATCGCAGCTGCCTGATCCCGCTTACGCCTGCAACTCGTGCCGAAGCACGCACAGGCGCTCCACCGTGGCCCGAAATAGGAAGCCGCCGACGCCGTGGTCGAACGGTGCATCGAGGCGGTGGGTGGCGCGGTGGTGGTTGAGACAAAGCAGAACCAGGTTGGCCAGCTCGTCCGGGCCGCCGCGGCTAAGCCAGCGCACGTGATGCGCTTCACACAGGTCAGCGCCGTAGCTACTCCGCGGCGCCCAGCCGCAGAGCTGGCAGGTGCCGGCATACAGGTCGCGCAGCTCGGCCGTCAGCCGCCGGTCGCGCCCGGCCATTCCAGCCTGGCCAGCCAGGTAGGCCCTGCGGTTTGCTGCCAAACCGGACGGCTCGTCGCGGAGTAGCCGCTCAACCGCCGCCTCGTCGCCGGACAGGAGCAGCGCCTCCAGCCGCTCCTCAGGCAGCAGCCTCGCCCGCACCTCCAGCGGCAACGGTCGCGCATAGGCTGTCAGAACGAGATGGTCGGCTTCAGTGATGCGCCGGACCGCGGCGCGACCTTGAAAGGCGCGGCCGAGAACGTCGCCGCGGGCGGCAACGCTCAACGTGCGGACCAGCGGCGTCAGGTCAGGCTGGCCGGACGCGACGAAGTAGCGCGACCGGCGCAAGTCGCCCCAAACGCGGTATGGGCCATACCGATAGCCCGGAGAGTTGCGCGTCACGGCGGACACGACCAGCTCCGCGGCAAGTGCGTATGACCCCGTCGACGGCGCGGGTGAATGCCCACAGGCTGTCTCCGAGCTCGACCTCGTGCAGCAGCGGGTTGGCTTGGTTCAGGTGGTAGCCGACGCCCTGGTCGAGGTCGCGTCGGTAGTTGTCGCCGCGCCAATAGTAGAGCAGCGCCATCAGGCTTCTGATACCGCCGCTGCCGCGGCCCGGTTCACACCCTCCTCGTTCAGCAGGTCATCCGGGAACAGCATGCCAGTACGCCGATCAGGAGGTATTTGGCAAACGCCAGCGGGCAGCCGCCAAACTCGGTCCAGATGCTTGGCGAATGCGGTCCCCAACCGGTGCACCAGAAGCGCACCGGCGCTCGCAGGCGCGGTGCTGCCGCAGGCGCCTTTTCAAAAAGCCGCGCCGCCCAGCGCTTGTACTTGGACACCACCTTGATGGGGCATGCCCAGGCAGTGCTGCGGCGCTAAGGTCGCCCATGTGATAAGCGTAGTTGTAGCCCCAGCGGGAGAACATCGTTCCGTCGCCGCGAATGTTGACAAGGTTCGCTGACATGCTCCCGGTTCGGCCATAGCGTCCGGCCTTGCCGACATAGAGCGGCACGATCCGTCCAGCGGCATCCAACCGGTGCATGAGGTAGAGCACCCCCTCCACTGCCGCGGCGTCCGCGGCAAGCACCTGCTCCACCGTGCCGATCAGCAAGTCCTCCATTGCTGCGGAGCGGCGCAGCATGACACGCCGGTCGCGCCCGTGCGCGAAGACTTCGACCGCGCCATCGGGTGTGGCGGAGAACAGCGGCACTCCCGCGTCCGCGATGTGGTGCGCCTGGCAGAACTCATCCCAAAGCGCCTGCTTCGTTTCACGCCCATCCGCGGCAGGGGTGCCCGTCACTGCCCCGCCGAGCCCAACCATTCCGGCACCTGCTGGTCGTGGCGCAACCGGAGCCGCTGCAAGTCAAGGGCGCGGAACACGGCCTCGCCCCCCGCTTGCTGGTCCGCCATTCCCGCCAGGCCCGGCAAGCTCGCACGTGCCTCGTCGGCGAAGCGGCGGGGCAGGACGCTGCCCTGCCCATAGGCGGCCTGCCACCAGTCCAGGATGGGTCCGCGCGCGGCCAGCAACGTGCCCTCCCCTGGCAGCCGGTGGCGCTTTTCCTGTTGGTTCACCCGCCGGTGGGCCGGGACCAGGTTCCAAAGATCGCCACAGGGCCAGGCCGACCAGGGAAGACAGTGATCTATGTCCAGTGACCCCGGCTCCAGCCGCCGACCACTCCAAACGCAGTGCAAGGCCCGCCCTTCTTCGAGCAGCCGAAGCGCCAAGATGCGCGGCACCGCGACGTCGCGATCCCGGTCGGCCCAGATCATCGCAGCCGCAAGCAAGGCAGGGGCCAGCATGCGGTCCTGCCGGTCGGCGTAGCCCCGCATGAGCCGCTGCCACTTGGCCACCAACGCGGGCTCAACCCAGCAGGAGAACCGACCCAGCGCCTGCCACAGGTGCCGCGGCACCATCAGCTCGCCCCAGCCGCGGAGCGTGTCAGCGTCGAGCAGCAGGGCATCGCCGCGCGGCCGCACCGGCCTGCTTGTCGTGACGGGCAGCACCGGTCCGCCGTTCGGGTATGTCATGTAACGCGCCGGCATGGCGCTGATGGTGTGGGCGGCCTCGGACAGCGCCGTATGGACGGCAGGCGCCATGTCCGGTCCGAATGCTGCGCCGACGCGCAGGTCGAGCGGGGACAGGCCGGAGGCGAGAAGCGCACGGAAGCCCGGCCCGGCAAAGCCCAGCTTCTCGCCCGCCCGCAGGTTGCCAGGGGACTGCGGCAGGTCGGCCAAGGCCAAGGGCAGGTAGAGCTGCAGCCAGGTCAGGGCCACAAGGCCCAGTGGCAGCGCGACATGGGCCTCGCCGGCGTCACGCGCCATTCCGGCTGCGCCGTCGGCGATGCGGCACAAGGCCCGCAGCAGGCCTAGCTTGTAGGTCGAGCTCTTGGCGTCGTTGAGGATCACGTGGCGCAGCAGCGGCAACGCACCGGTGCCGTCGTCGGGCAGGCGCAGCGCCACCTGCGTCCAACTAACACCGGCGCGGCCGAGCCCGTCTCCTGCCTCGCCCGTGCGCACCACCGCGAGCCCGTGGTCGCGGGCAAGGGTTTTCACTTCGGCGAGGCTCACCTCATGCATGCCGCGTTCGAGCTCGGCCAGCC
Organism: uncultured Acetobacteraceae bacterium; assembly: GCA_964242325.1. Classification (GTDB taxonomy): domain Bacteria; phylum Pseudomonadota; class Alphaproteobacteria; order Acetobacterales; family Acetobacteraceae; genus DASWOJ01. The sequence goes on along the minus strand of CAXTCI010000195.1, from coordinate 4,995 downwards.
CATGGCGCAGGGTGAGCGCGATCACACCACCGGGCTTGAGCAGAGAGGTGAGCTTGCGCAGCGCGCGGGGCCGGTCGCCGGGAGCGAGGTGCATCCAAACGGCGCTGAGCATGATGACGTCGAAGGTGAGGCCGAGGCGCAGGGTTGCGGCCAGGTCGGGCAGGCGATCGTCAATCCAGCGGTTGCGTGGGTCAGGATGCCGCCGGACGGCCTCGGCGCGCATGGCCGCTGCCGGCTCGACCGCGACCACGTCGTATCCGAGGCGGGCCAGTCACGCCGCGTCGCGCCCGGTGCCGGCGCCGACGTCGAGCACCAGCGCCGGAACGGACGGGAGCAGCCCGTCGAGCCAGCGGTGCAGGCGCTCCGACGACAGCGCCCCGTAGGTGGCCGCGAGCTGCCCGGCATGGCGCTCGTACCAAAGGACCGGGTCAGCCGGCGGCATGGGTGAGCGCTGTCCCGCCAAGCCGCAAGCGTGTCTTCGCTTGTGTGTCGACTTTCATCCGGCAAATCTCTCCCGGTGCCGCCCGATGAAAGCCTGGTTCGGCCAGAGCCGTTGGTCAGCCGGCAAGCAGATACGTTCGGAGTGGCGCCCAAACAGGCTGCGCAACTCGGCCGGCACCTTGTTGTGCGACACAAGCAGGCGATAGTCGTCGGTCAGCCAGATCAGGTGACGGTCAAACAGCCAGTACACCGTCCCGGACAGGGCGATGCCGTTCTGCACGACGTCGGGGCCGCCGTCGTGGACGGCCCAGATGTGCGCTGCCTGCGCCTCCGCCCTCCCGCCGCCGTTGACGATCTGCAGACCGGTCACTGCGCACGTGTTGTCGTAGGCGTCGCAGACCTGCCGGCGGAAGCTCGCGTTGCGCACCTTCCGGTTCAGGAGGAGCCGGACGACCTGTCGCTCCCGCATCTCGGGCGGCGCATTGACCAGCGCCAGCGTGTCGGCATCTGCATGCTCCGCGTCAAGCCCAAGCGGATCGCATTGGCGGGCGCGAGCGTGGCGCTGAAGCCGGTGAGAACAATGACGGCGAAGTCGGCACCCGAGACGGGACGGACAGACCTGCCTTGCAAGCGTCAGCCGATGTTGCTGGCCCCCTCCGCCGCCCGCAGGTCAGCCTCGTGGTAGCGCCCGCCCTCCCGCAACGGCACGGCGCGGTCGAAGGGAAGGAAGCTGTCCACGCGAGCGTAGAAGTGGCCTACCCGCCCGGGATCGGGGTCGATCCGCGCCACCCGGGCAACCGCGACGTAGCCGCCCCGCCTGCCCCTGGTCGGCTCGCGGTAGATGACCCAGTCGCCGCCATGCCTTGCGCGGCCCGCAGGTAGCGGCGTGGGAAATGGTAGCGCTGGGTGATCTCGTCGTCGTAGCCGGAACCGGCCTTGCTGTTGAAGATGCCTTTTGTCACGCCGGCAGCGTATCATGGTCGCCCAAGTCGGGAAGTGCGGTTGCGCAGAGAAGGTTGGATGGAAGTGCGCTCGGGAGGGCACCCCGCTTCGGTCATCCGGACAGCTAGCCCCCGGGCCATAGCCGGCGTCCCACATCCTATTTTCCGTGCTCCGGGCGATGAACAGGGGCTACGGAACCGGCCCGGCACCAAGCGACATTCCCGGCCGGGTCCGCTCGTGACCGCCGTGCCAGGACCAGGACGGCCGCTCCGGGACGCCGCCCCAGGGCTGGCCGGTCGAAAGTCGGACATGACGAAGGCGGGCCAGGCGGCGTCTAGCGGGGAGTGTCAACGCCGGCAGCAGCGCCTGCTTGCATTCCCGGTCAGGCGGGTGGCAGCCTGCCGGCAAACAAAGGGGAAGGCGGCATGCCGGCATACCAGTTGGGCGGGCAAGCGGCGCTGGTGACGGGCGCGGCGTCCGGCATTGGCTACGCGACAGCGGCCATGCTCGGGCGCGGCGGCGCCCGCGTGGCAGTCAACTTCCTGCCAGACGACCCGCGCGGGACCGAGGCGGTGGAGCGGCTGCGGGCGGAGGGGATTGACGCCATCGCGGCACCCGGCCAGGTCGGCGTCCCCGGGGAGGACGCGGCGATGGTCGAGACCGCCGCGGCCGCCCTGGGCCGGCTGGACTTGCTGGTCAACAACGCCGGCACGCCCGGCGCGCGGGCGCTGATCCCTGGGGACCGGCTGGACGACATCGACGACGCGCTGTGGGACGCCGTGCTGTCCACCAACCTGGTCGGCCTGTTCCGCTGCACGCGGGCCGCAGCGCCGCATCTGCGCGTGACCGGGCGCGGCGCGGTGGTGAACGTTGCGAGCATCGCCGGACTGACGGCACGCGGCAGCAGCATGGCCTACGGCGCGAGCAAGGCGGGCGTGGTGGCGCTGACCAAGCACCTGGCGCGCGGCCTCGGCCCGGCCATCCGCGTCAACGCCGTCGCACCCGGCGCCGTCGACAGCGACTGGCAGATCGAGTGGACGGATGAGCAACGCCGGTCCTCCATCGAGCAGGCGCCGCTGGCCCGGCGCTGCACGACGGACGACATCGCGGAGGCCATCGTGTTCCTGGGCTGCGCGGCGACGATGGTCACGGGGCAGACCCTGGTCGTGGACGGAGGGCTGACACTGTGAGCGACGAGACGCCTGCCACCATCATTTCCTGCGCTGTCACGGGCGGGGCGGACAACGCCCACATGAACCCGGCCATTCCCGTCACGCCCGAGCAGATCGCGGCCGAGGCGCTGGCGGCGCGGGCGGCCGGTGCGGCGGTCGTTCACATCCACGTCCGCGACCCGGCGACCGGCAAGCCCAGCCGCAAGCTGGAGCTGTATCAGGAGGTGGTGGCGCGCATCCGCGACAACGGCAGCGATGTGGTCATCAACCTGACCACCGGCCCTGGCGCTCGCCTGCAGCCCGACGACGCCGGCCGCCCTGGCCCCGGCACCACCCTGGTCGGTCCGGAGGAGCGGCTTGAGCACGTGCTGGCGCTGCGCCCGGACATCTGCAGCTTGGACGTGGCGACGATGAACTTCGGCGCCCACGCCATGGTCAACGTGCCCGCCCACCTGGAAACCATGGCCCGGCTGATCCGCGGCGCCGGGGTGAAGCCGGAGCTGGAGGTGTTCGACCTCGGCCATGTCGCGCTGGCACGGCGCATGGTGGAGCAGGGGCACTTTGCCGCGCCGCCGTTCCTGCAGTTGTGCATGGGGGTGCCCTGGGGCGCGCCGGCGACGGCGGAGGCGGTGCTGGCAATGCGGGCGGGGCTGCCGGCGGGAGCGCTGTGGTCAGCCTTCGGCATCTCCCGCCACCAGTTTCCGACCGTGGCGCTGGCGGCGGTGCTGGGCGGGCATGTGCGTGTGGGGTTGGAGGACAACCTTTATCTATCCCGCGGCGTGCTGGCGCCAGGCAACGCGGTGCTGGTGGAGCGGGCGGCGGCGCTGGTGCGCGGCATCGGCGCGGAGGTCGCGACGCCGGCGGAGGCGCGGGCGCTGCTAGGGGTGGAGCAGGGTTAAGACCCTGGCGACGATCCGAGCCAGATCCTCATACATCTTGAGCATAGGTCTGCTGTTGCCGGGTTTTCGGCCCCGACCGGCTCGGCTCAGGCCAGGGCATGAAGATGACGGAGGGTCATCTGGTGGTTGCTGGACAACTCGTCGCGAAGGTTTGCGCGCAAAGAAATCCGTTCAGATATCCAACATAGAGGCGGCCTCCTGCCAAGCGTTTTTCCTGCTGGGCCTGTGTATGAGGATTTGGTGCGTCTCATCGTCATAGCCCAATCTGCAGCTCGGCCTGAGCCGAACAGCCTGGCGCTGATCGCCGCTGGCCGGTGGTGCCATGCTGTGTTGGTCAATGGCACCGACATGGAAGTGCCAATGCTCGACCCGAGCGACCGCTTCCTTCGCAAGCCCTTCCAAGTTGACGCCCAGGCTCGCGTCATGTCGGAGCAGGTTGCCGGGCAGGACGGACTATGACCGCGCCGGCCGCTGACAAGTTGTCGGGCACTGCTACGGTTCAGCCTACCGGTGATCACGCAATCACGCGCCACCGCCCGTCCCCGTCCGGCACTTCAGCCAGCGCTGCACGTAGGCTGTTGCTTGGCATCGTCTTGGGACCCCTCAGATTGCAAGCGGTTTAGTTACTTGCAATGCCGATCGGCGCCGAGACCCCGCGCTGATCTACACTTGTAGGGGTAAGCTGCTTCTCTACCTTAGGCGGACCGGTCAGTCGGCACGGTGTAAGCGCCTTGTATTCCACCGTTGAGCGGGAAGCTGGTTGCCGTCACGAAGCCGGCGTCGTCGCTCGCCAGGTAGGCCGCCGTCGCGGCGAGTTCTTCAACGGTCCCAAACCGCCCGAGCGGCATGTGGATGAAACGGCGGGCCTCCTCCTCCGGCCCGACTCGCTTGAAGGTCTGTCTGAGCTGCGGCGTCTCAATAGGGCCAAGTGCCAGAGCGTTCACGCGCACGCCCTTGCGGGCGAGCTGTACTCCGAGGTCACGCGACAGCTGCTCCACGCCGGCCTTGGCCACGTTGAACGCCATCTGTGCTGATGCCGACCCCATGCCCGCCAGGAACGAGGCAGTGTTGATGACCGAGCCTCGTGTCGGCTGGTTACGGAGCATGATGGGGATACCATGCTTGCAGCTCAACCAGGTGGTCGTCAGGTTGGCCGTGAGCACCCGGCTCCAGACCTCCAGGCTGAGATCCAGCGCGGAGTGGTCGTCGCGGTCGATCAGACCCGCGTTGTTGTAGGTCACATCCACCCGGCCCAGCTCGCCCCATATCTTTCGTAGGTGGCGCGCACCTGATCCTCGTCGGAAAGGTCAGCGGTGAGCGAGAGCTGTCCCGCATCGTGGTCGGCCTTGTCGATCCCGACGACCACTCCGCCCTCGTCAGCAAACCGCTGCGCCACGGCTTGGCCGAGCGTTCCCAGAACGCCAGCCACCACACAAATTCGGCCGTTCAACCGATCCATCATCGCAAAACCTCCAGAGCGCGAGCAACTCTTAGACCCCGTTTGCGAAGTCATGGTGCGGCCAGCCGCTTACGGTTTGGGT
>CAXTCI010000194.1:0-9929 GCA_964242325.1 uncultured Acetobacteraceae bacterium | reverse complement strand
GCGGCCAGGGCTGGTGGGACCCGATGTCCGACGCCAAGGGCGACGTGTTCATCCTAGTGCAGCATCTCAACCCCGGCCTCAACTTCGGCCAGGTCCGCCAGCACCTCCGCGGCCTGGTCGGCATGGTGCCGGCCTATCCGGAAGCCGAGCGCATGCGGGAGCCGCGCGAGCCGTCCAAGCCGCCGATCAAGCTCTGGAGCGGGCGGCGCCGCCTCCGCCCGGGCACGGCGACCTGGGCCTACCTCACCGTCACGCGAGCACTGCCAGCGGCCATACTGCAGGCGGCGGACCTGTTCGACATGGTGCGCGAGGGTCCGAAAGGCAGCGCCTGGTTCGCGCATCACAGCCACGACGGTGAACTGACGGGGATGGAGATGCGCGGCCCGGACTGGCGCGGGTTCCGGCGCACGCTGCGGCATTCGCCAGATAAAACGTAGCACCGTATCGAAGCTGGCCGGCATAACCGTGCGGTGCAGGGTCTGACGCCGGCCTAGCTGCCGCGATACGTGGAGTAGGCGCCGGGGCTGGCCAGCAGTGGGATGTGATAGTGCGCCTCGGCCTCGGCGATGCCGAAGCGGACCGGGACCACACCAAGAAACGGCGGCTGCCCCGGCGCCGTCCCGGCAAAATAGCTGCCTATGTCGAAGCGCAGCTCGTAGTGCCCAATGCGCAGCGGTGCGCCGTACAACAGCGGCTGGGCCGTGCGGCCCTGCGCGTTCGTGACGGCGGTCGCCAAGGGCACAGGCTGGCCACTGCCAACCTCGAACAGCGCCACGGCGACCCCGGCGGCCGGCCGGCCCACCGCGGCGTCAAGGACGTGCGTGGTGAGTGACCCGTTGACTGCGGGTGCGCCAGGGCCTTCGACCCGATCCGCCAGCCGGAGCCGGGTGATGTAGCCTACCTCCTCCAGCGCCGTCGCCTGCTCGGCGTACGGGTCCAGGTTCAGCCGGCGCTGGAACTGCGCGACCAGCGAGGACCGGGTATGGCGGCGCACGCACACGATGAATGGGAGGCTGAAGCGCGCACGGTAGGCGGCGTTCAGCGCGGCGAGGTCGTCCGCAGGGCGGTCGAGGCCCAGGGCGCGCTGCTCCGCCTTCGAGGCATCGCCCATGGTGCCGGCGAGCGCTGCGGCCCCCGACAGCTCCGGATGGCCGCGCAGGAAGGCGGCGGCCTGTTCGGGCGCCGCCGCCCGCACGGCATCCAGCATCGCCGAGTGCAGCGCCGCGACGGTGGCGAACGGCCGGGCCAGGGCGGCCTGGCAGGCAACCCAGGGCGCATCCTCGAACACGCCGTCCAGCGTCGCGGCGAAGTCCAGTGCGGCCATGGCGTTCAGCTCGTCGAGTGTCACTGTCATGGTTGGGGTCTCCTTCACCATCTTGCCAGGCAGCGCCCATGCCGCCAGCGTTGCCGGGGCCAAGGCCGCCAAATCTGCACCATGCCGTCCAGCGCCAGCACTGGCGTGCCCGCCTCGCAAACCGTTTGCGTCAACGTGCAGCCTCGCTTGCGCCGGGATAGGCCCGTAGCAGCGCGCATAGCGCCAGCACCGTCAGCCCGGCGTCGGTGGCCAAGATGGACTCGGCCGGGTTGTGGCTGATGCCTCGCCAGCACCGGGTGAAGAGCATCCCGACAGGGCACAGCCGGGCCATCGTCATCGCGTCGTGGCCAGCCCCGCTCGCCAGGTGCAGCGGCGGGACGCCCAGGCCCTCGATGGCTGCCTGGATCAGGGATTGCAGCGCGGGCGCGCAGGCGACGGCCGGGGCGTCGTGAATGCACTGGCACTGCACCCCCACGCCACGCTCGGACCCGACCTGGCGGATTGCGTGCTGGATGGCCGCTACGCCCTCCAGCCGGATCGCATCATGCCCAGCCCGGATGTCCACGGTGAACTCGACCTCGCCGGGGATGCTGTTGGGCGCCCCGGGCTGGACGAGCATCTGTCCCACCGTCGCCACCGGCCCGCGCTGGCTGGCCGCGACGTGCTCGACCGCCATCACCATGCCCGCCGCCGCCACCAGCGCATCATGGCGCATTGACATCGGCACCGTGCCGGCATGGCCCGCCGTGCCGGTCACGACCGCGCGCAGCCGCGTCGCCCCGGCAATGCCGGTGACGATGCCCAGCGGCAGGTTCTGTGCCTCCAGCACCGGGCCTTGCTCGATGTGCGCCTCGATGTAGCCCAGCACCGGGCATCCCGCGCGCGATACGCCGGGGATGCCGCCGGGGTCGCAGCCGAACGCGGCCAGGGCGTCGCGCAAGCTGACCCCCTCCGCATCGGCCGCATCCAGGGCGGCCGGGTCGAAGCAACCGGCGACGGCGCGGGACCCCGTCATCGTGACCGGGAACCGCACGCCTTCTTCGTCGCCGAACGCGATCACCTCCACTGCGAACGGCAACGCCTCCCCCTGATCGCGCAGCTCGGCCAGGGCCGCCACCGCCGCCAGCACGCCGAACGCCCCGTCGTAGCGCCCGGCCTGCCGGACCGTATCGATATGCGAGCCGAGCAGCAGCACTGGCCGCCCGTCCCCGTCCGGGTGCGTGCGGCCAACCACGTTGCCGATGGCATCTATCTTTGCCCGCAGCCCGGCGTCCCGCATCCAGGCCGCCACCTGTTCCGCCGCCGCCTTGTGCGCGCGCGTCAGGAACAGCCGCGTCAGCGACCCCGACGTGGAGGTGAATGCCGCCAGGTGCGCGAGCCGGGCCATCAAGGGTTTGCCCAGCCGGAACGCCTCGTGGTCGAACCGGTCAGGCTGCGGCGCGAGGGAAGCCTGCATCACCCCTCCATCGCGAAGCGGATGTCCTGCGCCCCCTTCCACAGCACCATCCGGCCCAGCGTCGCCAGGTTCTCCAACCCGCCGGTGACGGTCATGAAGTGGTTGCCGGCGAGTTGGCCGAGCTTGCTGGCGAAGTTGACGCTGCCATAGGCCAGCAGAATCTCCGTCTCGCTGAGGCCGCCAGGGTAGAGCAGGATCTGCTCCGGCGCTGGATAGGTCGTCGCGTTCTCGTGCCGCAGCCCGAGATCCAGGTCGCCGAGGGGTATCCAGCATGCCTCCCCGCTCCAGCGCACATGAATGATCTTCTGGGTGTAGGGCATCAACTCGCGGAAGCGCGCGACGGTCTTGGGTGCGGCGTCCTCGAACTGCGCCGTGAAGCGGTAGGGGCCGGCGTCGATTGTGATCATCGGTAGGCGATCTCCTGGCACGGCCAAATGGCTGCCTCATCATTGCAAGCCTACGCTCGCGGTGCCGGAGTGCCACGTCCCCATGCCCTGCGCCAGAACGATCGCAAAGGTTGCAAGGACGGCCTCTGCGCCCTTTCCCGCTTTGGGAGAGGGCCAGGATGAGGGAGGCTTGCCTGCCTGCGATGCCGGGGGGCAACGGGAGCCGCCGGGACCGTGCTGCGTGGCCCGGCGGACTGCGCAGCGAAACCTCTCACCCCAACCCTTTCCCGGCGGGAAAGGGAGAAGACGAGATCATCGCAATGACCGTGCGGCAGGCGCTAAGCCTACCGGCCCACCACGCACTCGATCTGGCCGTGCGGTTCGTCGGTGGCGATGAACACCATGTTGTCCGATGACAGCCCGAACGGTTCCAGCCGGGTCGGTAGGTAGTGCTTGTTCGGGCACGCCATTCGGATCGTCGCCAATTCCGGCACCGTCGCCAGCGCGGCCTCGCCCATGCGGAACAGGCTGTCCTGCACCCCCTTGCTGTAGGTGGTGGCGAACACCTCCAGCATTGTCGCCAGCACGCGGGCGTTCGTCGCATCGTAGTCTGCGGGCGCCGTCAGCCAAGTCCAGTGCGCGTCCATCGCGGTCGCCGCAATCCGGTCGGTGGTCTCCGGCAGGGTCGTGTAGTCGTCCATTACGTAGTCCACCCAGCCGGACGCGGTGGACTTCATGAAGGTGTATCCGGTGATTCCCGACGTGACCACCGGCGCGCTGTTCCGCGGCGCTACCACCGTCACCGTGGGCTTGCCATTGGCGTCCAGCACGAAGCTGTGCGGGTGCAGCGTGCCGCCGAAGCTGGCGCGGGTCCAGCACGTCTCGTGCAGCGACACCCGCGCCTGCTCCACTTGCTGATAGCGTTGCAGGAACCGGTCGGCCAGCGCCTGGCCGTATACCTCGGCGGACGCCGTCATGTTCTCGCGGGCGACGATGTAGGCGATGTTCTTGATCGTGTCGGTGGCGATCACCGTCCGGTTGTCCCCGGCGGTGAACGACGCGCCGAAGTCGCCCTCCAGCATCGTCTGCACGCTCAGCTCGCGCACCTCGTTGTAGTCGCCGTCGCGATGGACGCGCATGACCCGCACGCGGGCCTTGCCGTAGGTGTGGTGGATCAGTGGCATCGGACCAGTCCCCTATGCATGGTCGGCGATGATCACCGGGGCGGCGTGCCCATCGGCGGCCAGCTCGCCCGGATTGAAGAACACATTCAGCGTCACCGCCACCACGGAAGCTAGCAGGATGCCGCTGTCCAGCACAGTCTTCAGCACGTCCGGCGCAGCCTTGAACAGCGTCGGCGCCACCAGGGGGATCATGCCGAAGCCGATGGAAACTGCAACGATGAACACGTTGCCCCGGTGCTTCTCGTAGTCCACGCTGGCCAGGATGCGGATGCCGGTTGCCGCCACCATGCCGAACATCACCACGCCCGCCCCGCCCAGCACGCACTGCGGCACCGACGCCGCGACGAACGCCAGCTTCGGCAGCAGTCCCAGCAGCAGCATGACGACGCCGCCCACCACGCACACCATCGGGCTGGTGACGCCGGTGACGCCGACCAGGCCCACGTTCTGCGAGAACGAGGTGTAGGGGAACGTGTTGAAAATGCCGCCGATCAGCGTGCCCACCCCATCCCCCCGCAGGCCACGTGCCAAGTCGTGCTGCGCGACGGGCTTGCCGACCATGGTGCCGAGCGCCAGGAACATCCCCGTGCTCTCGATCATGATGACCACCATCACCAGGCACATAGATAGGCAGGCCACCAGGTCGAACGTCGGGATGCCGAACTGCAGCGGCCTGACGATGGCGAGCCACGGCTGCTCCTCCAGCCCGGACAGGCTGCCCCATCCCAGCGCCAGTGTGAGCAGGTAGCCTACGATGATGCCGATCAGCACGGCGGTGTTGCGCAGGAACCCGGTGCCGAAGCGCAGCAGCAGCAGGATGACCGCCAGCACCAGCGCCGCCACCGCGAGGTAACCCGGCGCCCCGAAATCTGGCGCCGTCGGCCGCCCGCCGCCGATCCAGTTGATTCCCACCCGCATCAGCGTGATGCCGATCACCGTGATGATCGACCCCGTCACCACCGATGGGAAGAACCGCAGCAGCCGGCTGATGAACGGCGCCACCACGATGCCGAACACCCCGGCCGCGATCACCGACCCGAAGATTGCCTGCAGGCCAAGCGCCGGGTTGTTGGCCATCGCCAGCATCGGCGACAACGACGCGAAGGTGACGCCCATCATCACCGGCAGCCGGATGCCGACGGGACCGATGCCATAGGCCTGGATAAAGGTGGCGATGCCGCAGGCGAACAGGTCGGCGTTGATCAGCAGTGCCACCTGATCCCGCGGCAGCTTCAGCGCCGCCCCCAGGATCAGCGGCACTGCCACCGCGCCGGCATACATCACCAGCACATGCTGAATGGCCAGGATGACCAGGCGGAGCGGCGGCGGCGTAGCGGAGGAGAGCGTGGGCTGTTGCACTGGGGTGCTCCTGTTTGCGCTTACGCGGGTCAGGCAAACGTTGTGCCATAAGTTTGCAGCAACCAACTGCTCGTTCCCGGCATCTGCCGGGGACGCATCGCCGTCGGCGTGGCGGCGGACCGGGTGATGGTGGCCGAGCGCTAGGCCGTGAAAAGGACCGGATTCCCGGCCTAAACATTGCGGCGCTGATGGCCCGGCGCGGCTTGGTCGCCCGGAAGCGTGCGGCTGGATGACGCGGCGCAGATCTGCCTTTGCCCTGCCTACAACTTGGGCGCTGCATTCCGTAACGATGGGCATCCAGCTATCTCTCATCACCCTTGGCATGACCAGACGTGCGGAGGCGGGTTTTGCTCCAGCTTCCGAAGATGAACGCTGCTGATGGTGACAGCGGCGCCCGGCGTGCTTCCGTTGCAACGCTGGTTTGCCATAGGCCGTGTCGCAGCATTGTGACACAACCGTCTCAGGCTTAAAGTTCCATAACATATCCGCGATTTTGTTCACATTCTTGGCATGGGTCTTGCTGCCGTCCGTCCGCAATCAAGCAGCCTTGTGTGGAGCAGCATGACGATGACATTTGCCCGGACAGCGAAAGCCGCAGCAGTCTTAGCGCTGCTGGCGCTGACACCCTGCAACTCCTATGCATGGGGCATTGACTACCAAGACACCTACCTGAGCATCCGCTACCTGCCCGAGGACAAACAGCCCGGCCATGCAAAGGACGTGAACGAGGTCGCCGGCAACGTGTCCTACGCCAACGGCTGGACCTACGGCTCCAACTTCGCCAGCATCGACTTCGAGGACTTCAACTACCGGGGCGACCCGGCCAACAGCGCCTCCGGCCATGCCGACTCCAACTCGGCTGAAGTGTATGCCGTGTTCCGCTCGGTGCTCAGCGGCAACAAGGTCACGGGAAGCAACATGTTCTCATACGGCCCGATCCGCGACGTCGGCTTGCTGATCGGCTTCGACTTCGACACGCAAAATGACGCGTTCGGCTCGTACAAGAAGCTGATCACCTTCGGTCCGCAGATCTCATTCAACCTGCCGCGCGGCTTCCTGAACGTCACCCTGGGGCTATCGCACGAGTGGAACACCAACGGCTTCCTGTCAGGCGGCAACGGCGCCAACTTCGACCCGGCTTTCACGATCGAGACGGCGTTCGCCTACCCCTTTGCGATCGGCAACATCCCGCTGAACTTCACCGGCTTCGCCAACCTGATCACCCCGAAAGGCAAGGGCGCGACAGGCGACTTCAACCACGGGCTTGAGATCCTGCTGCACCCGAAGCTGATGGTGGATGTGGGGCAGTTGATCGGCTACACGCCGAAGAAGCTGGAGGCTGGCGTGGGCTTTGAATACTGGCACAACAAGTTCGGCGACGTCCCCAGGTACGTCTCAGGGACGGAGCAGAAGTCCGTCTTCGTCGAGGTCGGCTACCACTACTGACAGCAGGCTGCATGCTGGTGGTTGCACCGGGCATTGGGCCGGGTGCAACTTCCCTCGTGTGGCATCGTTGTTTCTTTGACGTTATTAGCGGTGTAGGGCCCGGAATGCGAGCCTGCTATCCGCAAGCGCCGGCTTTCCATTTCAAGGATGATCCCGAATGTCTATTAAATTCCTGCTCGCTGCTGCTCTGGCGCTCGGTGTTGGTTCAGGTGCGGCACTTGCTCAAACGTCCGGTCCCGCTACTACCCGTAGCCCTGCGCTGGGCGACAAAGGAAACCAGCCCTCGACGGCACGGCCCAGCGCTAGGGCGGTGGCCAAGGCGGACAAGCAGCCGCCGGGCACCGAGAACGGCAACCAGCCAGACCGCGCTGCTGCCGGTGGCGGGGCACGCTGACGCGAGGCGCCTCGATCCGGCGGGTATGGCGCATCGGCCTGCCGGACAACCGCTACGTTTGGCATACTCCGGCATAATGGCCGATGTTAGGTATGGTCTGGCATCCGCACCGGATAGCCTGTTTACGGGTTTACAAATGCATGATTAAAGCAAGCCTTCTCAGCCGATTGATGCTTGCTTTTGGGGCCATGCTGGCGACGGGCGGACTAACTGGTTGTGAGGGGCCGGTTTCACCTCCGTTTGGTATCGGGGCAACTTCCCAGGCGGCTCCAGTGCCGCTGGCTGTCATGCCGGGGCCTGAGAAAACGTTGGCCGCCTTCCAGCAGGATGATGCCGCCTGCCGCGCCGCTATTTCCGCCGAGTCGCAGCAGACGGCAGAGCAGTTCGCTGCAGCCCGCTCCAGCGTGGTTTTGGCGACCGAGGCCGGGGGAGGGCCGGTTGGCGCCAGCAGCACTCCACCATCCCCGCCGAGGGCACAGCGGTCAGATGTGTCCTACGCAAACTGCATGACATCCAAGCAGAACGTGGTGCGCTAGGTCGCACTTGCAGTAGGGCTGCGCCCTGGCCTGCCCGGTCGCGGACCACCGTTGGACCAGCCTGGGCTACTGCGGAGCAGGATCAGGCGGGACCCGCCCAGAACCCCTCCTGCAAACGGGCGGCCTCGTCTTCCAGGATTGGTCCGACTACCTCCACACGCCGCTGTCCCGCTGCAAACACCACTCTGCACGGCAGGTCTAGGGTCGGGTTCTCGGCGTGGGCGCCCGTCTGCCGCTTCAGGTCCCGCTCCGACTGCCCGTATACCACACGCCCGATCCCCGCCCAGTAGATGGCGCCGGCACACATCGCGCACGGCTCGGCCGAGACATACAGGGTGCAGGCGGCCAGCCGGGTCGCGCCGAACCGGCGGGAGGCTTCACCCGCCAGCAACCGCTCGGCATGGGCCGTCATGTCTCCGCCCTCCGCTGCGAAACTATTCCCCTGCTCCAGCCACACCTCCCCGTCCGGCCCGACGAGCACGGCGCCGAATGGATGGTTCCCCTCCGCCCGGGACCGGCTGGCGACCTGGAACGCGAGGCGCAGCTGTTGCGCGTCAAGATCGGTTGCGTTCATGGCGCGTCCCCCAGCCCATTGCTAAAATCTTGGGCAAAAATACCAAAGCCAACGCTTGAGGCGAACGTATCGAGCTTCCGCCGTTTGGGTCTTCCGTCCCATCGCGCAACCATATGGAAGGATCACGTTGCGTTTACATTGGCACGCCGGTTGCTAAAGTCCTTCGCTGCCACACCTTGGATTGCCAGCGGAGGCCCCATGCAACGTCGTGACTTCACCCGGTTGATCGGTGGCGGGGCGGCACTGTCGCTTGCGCCGGCGCTGGTCCGTCCTGCGCTCGCGGCGGAACCTCTCAAGGTCGGCTTCATCTACCTCGGACCTGTCGGCGACTTCGGCTGGACCTACCAGCACGACACCGCGCGCAAGGCCGCCGAGGCGCAGTACGGCGACAAGATCAAGACCACCTTCGTCGAGAGCGTGCCCGAAGGCCCGGATTCGGAGAAGGTGCTGAACGATCTCGCATCCTCCGGCCACAAGCTGATCTTCGCGACCTCGTTTGGATACATGAACTACGTCGTACGAGCGGCCAAGCGGAACCCGAAGGTCTTCTTCGAGCACGCGACGGGATACAAGCGGGACGTCAACCTCGCCACCTACAACATCCGGTTCTACCAGGCGCGCTACGTGCAAGGCGTGATTGCCGGCAAGCTCAGCAAAGCCGGGCTGGCGGGCTACGTCGGGTCGTTGCCGGTGCCGGAGGTCGTACAGGGCATGAACGCCTTTATGCTCGGCATGCAGTCGGTCAACCCGAAGGCGCGGCTGAAGTTCATCATGGTGAACTCCTGGTACGACCCGCCGAAGGAGGGCGACGCCGCCAAGGCCCTGATTGACCAGGGCTGCGACATCATCACCCAGCACACCGACTCCCCCGCCCCGTTACAGGCCGCCGCCGGCCGCGGCGTGAAGGCATTCGGGCAATCGACCGACATGGCGAAGTTCGCGCCGGAGGACCAGTTGACGGCCTCGACCGACGTCTGGGGACCCTACTACATTAAGCGCATCGGCGAGGTGCTGGCCGGGACCTGGGGAAGCACGGACACCTGGGGCGGGTTCAGTAGCGGGATGCTCGCCATGGCGCCGTTCGCCAACATGCCGCCCGAGGTGTCGGCTCTGGCGAGCGAGACCCAGGCGGCCGTGGCATCGGGCAAGAACCCGGTGTTCGCGGGTCCGCTGATCGATCAGGCTGGGGCGGTGAAAGTGGCCGCGGGCAGCAGCATGGACGACGGCGCCCTGTCCTCCATGCAGTGGCTGGTGCAGGGCATCGACGGCAAGCTGACCT
>CAXTCI010000193.1:7521-9990 GCA_964242325.1 uncultured Acetobacteraceae bacterium | reverse complement strand
GCATGGCCGAAGCTTGGCATCCCGCCGGGTCCCATCATCACGTGCAGGCTGGCGGCGAACAGCATTAGCGTCAGCGCCTCCGTTAGTACTGCAAGCAGGTAGGGGCCGGTTAGCAGCGGTGCGGCCAGGGCCAGCAGCAGGGCCGCGGCGCCCAGTAGGCGCAGGGCTCGGGGGGCCGGGCGGAGGACGGGCACCAGTTCCGGCGCCAGGCGGGCCTCGGCGACCCGGCGGCCCAGCAGCCCGTTCGGGCGCACCGCCAGGACGGCAGCCATGACCAGGAATGCCAGCACAAGCGTTGCCTGCGGCACCAGGGCGATGCCGAACGCTTGCAGCAGGCCGATCAGCAGCGATGCGAGGTAGGCGCCGGTCAGGCTGCCCAGGCCGCCTACCACGACGACGACGAAGGCGTCGGTGATGACAGTTAGGTCTATGCCGGGGTTTGCGGAGGCGGTTGGCAGGCCCAGCACTCGGCCGAGGCCTGCCAATGCGGCGCGTAGCGCGAAGACGCCGGTGAACAGCCAGCGCTGGTCCACGCCTAGGGCGGCCACCATCTCGCGGTCCAGGGTCGCGGCCCGCACCAGCGTGCCCCAGCGGGTGCGGGTGAACAGCAGCCATAGCAGGCCCAGCACTAGGGGGCCGGCGCCGATCAGGGCGAGGTCATAGACGGGAAAGCGGGTGTCGCCGATCTCGACCGCGCTGCGCAGCCAGCGGGGGCGCGGTAGGGTCAGGTCGTTGGGTCCCCAGGCCAGCAGCACTAGGTCCTGCACGATGAGCACGACGCCGAAGGTGGCTAGGAGTTGGAACAGCTCCGGGGCGCGGTAGATGCGGCGGAGCAGGGCGATTTCGATGACGATGCCGATGGCGCCGGTGGCTAGGGCCGTCAGCAGCACGCCGAGCAGGAAGGAGGCGGGGTCGCGGGGCAGCCGGGTCAGGATGCTCCAGCCGATGTAGGCGCCGAGCATGCAGAGGCTGCCGTGGCTGAAGTTCACGACGCGGGTGACGCCGAAGATGACGGTCAGGCCGGCGGCGACCAGGAACAGGGAGGATGCGCCGGATAGGCCGGTCAGCAGGGTGGATAGGAGGTCCATTCAGGCGGGGGTCTGCTCCCTCTCCCTTTGGGAGAGAGTCGGGGTGAGGGAGTCTGGCTGCGGAGCGGGGCGCGTCGGTTGCTGGAGGGTCCTGGTCCTGGATGGGCGGGGACTGCGCTTGAAGACCCCCTCACCCCGGCCCTCTCCCGCAGGGAGAGGGAGAAGCAACAACATGCTAATCGGCTGCGGGGCGTAGGGTGCGGACTTCGGCGTCGCTGGGGAGGACGCTGGCGCCGTCCACGTAGCGCCAGTCCACCATCGTGCCTCGGCCGTCCTTGAGGCCGAGACGGCCGACGTAGGCGCCCAGGGTCGCCTGGTGGTCCAGGGCGCGGAAGGACGCGGGTCCAAAGGGGGTGCCGAACTGCACGCCGCGGAAGCCGGCGGCCATCGCTTCCGGGTCGGTGCTGCCGGTTTTCAGCAGGCCGGCTACGATGGCGTTCACCAGCGCGAACCCTACGACGGAGCCGCACTTTGGGGCGTCGGCGAACTTTTCGCGGTAGGCCTTGGCGAAGGTGCGGTGGTCGGCGGTGTCTATGCTGTCCCAGGGGTAGCCGGTGACGATCCAGCCCTCCGGCGTTTCGTCGCCCAAGGGGTCTAGGTACTCCGGCTCGCCGGTCAGCATGGATATGACCGAGCGCCGCTCGAACAGGCCGCGGGTGTTGCCTTGGCGGACGAAGTTGGTCAGGTCGGCGCCGAAGGTCACGTTGAAGATGGCGTCCGGGCGCGGCTGGGCCAGCGCCTGGACCGTGGCGCCGGCGTCTATGCGGCCCAGGGCCGGCCACTGCTCACCGACGAATTCGACGTCGGGGCGCTTGGCTTGCAGGAGCTGCTTGAACCATCTTACCGCGGATTGGCCGTATTCGTAGTTGGGGGCGACGGTGACCCAGCGCTTGGCGGGCAGCTTGGCCGCGTCCTCCACCAGCATGGCGGCCTGCATGTAGGTGGAGGGGCGCAGGCGGAAGGTGTAGCGGTTGCCGTGCTCCCAGACGAGGGCGTCGGACAGCGGCTCGCCACCGATGAAGGGGCGATGGTTCTGCAGGGCGACGTCGCTGACGGCTAGGCCGACGTTGGATAGGAAGGTGCCGGCCAACAGGTCCACGTGCTGGTCGGACAGGAGTTCGCCCGCTACGCGCACGGCGTCCTGGGGGCGGCCGGCGTCGTCGCGGCTGATGATCTCCAGCTTGCGGCCGAGGACGCCGCCGGCGGCGTTGGCCTGTTCGAGCGCCAATTGCCAGCCGTTGCGATACGGGAGAGTGAAGGCGGGCTGCCCGGTGTAGCTGTTGATCTCGCCGATGCGGATCGGGGCGCTGGATTGGGCGCGGAGGATGCCGGGCATGGCCAGGGTGCCGGCGGCGGCCAGGGCGGTGCGGCGGGTGAGTGC
>CAXTCI010000193.1:0-7421 GCA_964242325.1 uncultured Acetobacteraceae bacterium | reverse complement strand
CTGGGGATCAGGGCCGCGCCGCCGCCGATGACTTCGCGCAGGGGGGCGCCGAGCTTGGGGTGCAGGAGGGCGGCGGCGTGCTCCAACTCGCCGTCCTCGCCGACGATGGCGGCCTTGCCGTAGCCCTGCACCGGGACGCCCAGCGCCGCCGCGGCCCGGCGGCCCAGCAGGTCGCCGAGCATGGCACCGATTTCGACGAGTTCGGCCAGATCGGGGACGTGGCGGCCGGCGTAGGGGTTGGCGATCACTGCCAGCGCCGCGGCCTTGCGGGTGGGCGGGGTGACGGCCTCGCCGGCCTCGCTGTGGGTGTCCTCGACCAGGGTGACGACCTTGCGGATCATGCGGTCTCCAGGGGGGGCAGGCAGGTTGCGATCTGGCCGCGGAGCGCCAGCACGGCGCCGTGGATCAGGCCGCGGCCTTGTAGAGCATCGGCTGTCCGGCGGCCGGCGTCCAGCGCCCGCGCGATGTCCGTGGGCGTGAGGGGACCTAGGTCCCAGGTGATCAGGCGTGGGCCTAGGTCGGTGTTGGGGTCTACTTCGTCCGCCGGGCGGCGGTGGATGGCGGGGTGGCCGGGGAGGTCCACGGCGTTGGCGATCACGGTGGCTGCGGCGTCGGCCTCCGCCGCCGTGCGGGCCAGCACGGTTACGGTGTCGGCGATGCCGAGGGAGAAGCTGCGGCCGCCGCGGCCCTTGCAGGCGCGGCCGGAGGTGGCGATGCCTCGGGAGGGGGCGGCGTGTTGCAGGGTGAAGGCGCCGTCCAGGGTGGGGGCGGCTAGCTCGGTTACCAGGGCGCAACGCAGGGACTCGCCGGGGGCTAGGTGAAAGGCGATGTCGCCGCCGTTGTTGACGTAGGCTCGGTGCAGGGTGCGGCCGGTGGTCATGGCTTGGAGGACGGCGTCGGCGACTGCGCCGGCTACGGCGGCCATCGGGGTGATGAAGGCGGCGGCGTGGGGCGCGCAGGCGGCGTGCATGGCTTGGGCGATAGGGCCGTGGGGGGCTGGGCTGGGGAGCGGGGCGCGGATCGCGGGTAGTTCGGCGCATAGGGTGGGCAGGATCATGGGGAAGATGGCGGCTGCTTGCTGGTGGGCGGCGCGGATTTCTGCCGGGCTGCCCCAGGCTTGGCAGATTAGGGTGATGGGGCCTTGGCGGAGGAGGAGGCGGTTGCCGGGGAGCAGGGCTGCTGCTGCTCCTTCTCGCTGCGGGAGAGGGTGGGGGTTGGGGAAAGTGGGGGCGCTGGCCTCGGCTTTTGAAGGACCGGGTCTGTTTGGTGACAGGGCTGCGCTTGCTGTTTCCCTCACCCCGACCCTCTCCCGGAGGGAGAGGGAGAAGAGGGCACGACCGCCGCTTTCTGGTGTGGTGGTGCTGCGGCCCTTGCTTGGGAGGGTGCGGCGCTTGAAGACCCCCTCACCCCGGCCCTCTCCCGGGAGGAGAGGGGGAAGGGGCTATGACCACTTCTTGGTCTTGCAGCACGTCGGCCAAGGGGCGGATGCGGTCTGTGTAGCCGCCTAGGGCGGCGTAGTCGGCTAGGGGTAGGGTGAACTCGATGGGGCCTACCAGGGCTGGGGTTGGGACGTAGCCGAATGCTCCGTCTGGTAGGGTTGCGACGTCTACCATGTAGGTGATGCCGCCGCCGGGCCAGAGATAGACTGGGGCGCCGCCGGCGGTGACCCGGGTTAGGCGCCCTTGCACGCTGCGGGTCAGCAGCACCGGGTTGTCAGTGGCGCCGGCGCGCAGGGAGCCGCCGGCGCCGGCCATGAACAGGACCGTGCATAGCGCGGGTTCGCAGTTCTCGCCGATGCGGGCCACGGCGGCGGCGATTGGGCCGGGCATCGGTGCGGGCTGGGGGTGGAGGGCCTCGTCCAGTATCCACCAGCCCGCGTGCTCGCCGGTAGTGGAGACCATCAGCAGGCGCAGGCCGGGCCAGGCGGTGCGGGGGTCTATGCGCTCGATGATCTCCAGCGGGTCCTGCACGTCGGTGCCGCCCCAGCCGGCGCCGGGGTTGGCGACCTGGAAGTAGCGGCCCGGCGTGCTGCGGCGGCCGCGCACCCGGATGCCGGAGGGGCGCATGTGGAGGTGGCGGCCGGCCTGGTGCTCGGTCAGGACGCCGGTGATGTGGTCGTCCACGACGATGACCTCGTCGGCGTGGCCTAGCCATTGCGGGGCGAAGATGCCGATGGTGGCGCTGCCGCAGCCGACGCGCATGCGCGCCTCCTCCACGCCGTTGATGACGGGGGGGTGGCCGGACTGGACGCGGAGGGACGCGCCGCCGTCCACCGTCAGGTCTACGGCGCCGCGGTTGGCTAGGGTCAGCAGCGATTGGCAGGTGACGGTGCCTTCGCGCTTGCTGCCGCCGGTGAGGTGGCGCACGCCGCCGAGGCTGAGCATCTGACTGCCGTATTCGGCGGTGGTGACGTGGCCGATTTGCTCGCCGCCGACGCGGACGGGGGCGCATTCCGGGCCGATGTGGCGGTCGGTGTCGAGCTTTACCTTTAGGCCGCAGTAGCTGAACACGCCCTCGGTGACGATTGTCACCATGTCCACGCCGTCAATCACGCTGCCGACGATGAAGGGGGCGGGCTTGTAGTCGGGGTAGGTGGTGCCGGCGCCGATGGCGGTCAGGGTCACGTCCTGGGCCTGCAGGGCGTTGCCGTCCCAGGCGCCGATGGGGATGCGGGCGGGGTCGTGGGAGAGGACGATCAGCGGGTCCATGCGGGTTAGGCGGCCGTCGGTGTTGCCGTAGCGGTCGCAGGCGCCGGTCTTGCCGGGGCGGATGCGGCAGAGGACGGGGCACGCGTCGCAGGTGATGATGTCCGGTGGGGGAGCGGGAGCTAGGTCCACGGGATTTGCCGGGTGTTGGGGGCCGTGACCGAGGAGGCATCGTTGCGGGCGGGTTGGGGCGCGGCAGGTAGGGGGCCGCATGCATCATGGCCCGGCGCTGGCGATCCCTGGATTGCCGGGGCGCTGCGCGCCTTGCGATGAGGGGGAAGGATCGCGGACGCGGTGATGCTTGGCGGGGGGGCGTCCTGCTTTCTGTTCCTTTGGGAGAGTGTCGGGGTGAAGGGGTGGGTTCGCGTTGCGCTGTCCGGTATGGGACCGGGCGCTGGATGCGCCATCGGTTTTTGATGCCCAGCCGAGACCCCCTCACCCCGACCCTCTCCCGAAGGGAGAGGGGGAAGCGGGCCATACTCTGCCCTTATGCCGGCAGATGCAGGGAGTGGCCGTTCGGTGCTGCTTCTGCCGAGGCCGGCGGCGGGGCTGGGCATGATCATAACGCCTGAAGCGCCGCCAGCACGCGGGCTGGCGTGGCGGGGACGCGCAGCAGGCGGGCGCCGGTTGCGTCGGCGATCGCGTTTAGGATGGCAGGGGCCGTGGCTACCAGTGCCGGTTCGCCTACGCCTTTGGCGCCGTAGGGGCCTAGGGGGTCGGGGTCCTCGATCAGCAGGACCTCGATGGGCGGCACGTCGCCGATGGTGGGGATCAGGTAGTCGTGCAGGTTCTCGGTGCGGCCGGGGACGTATTCCTCCATCAGCGCGAGGCCGAGGCCCTGGGCGATGCCGCCGTGGATTTGGCCCTCGACCTGCTGCGGGTTCACTGCCCGGCCCACGTCGTGCGCGGCTACGATCCGCCGCACGCATACGGTGCCGAGGCGGGTGTCCACCTCCACCTCGGCCAGTTGCGCGGCGAAGGCGTAGCTGGCGTAGGGGGTCCCCTGCCCGTCCGCGTCCAAGGGCGTTGTCGGCGGGTCGTAGCGGCCGTCGCCGCGCAGGACGAAGCCGTCGGCGTCGGGCGGCAGGCCGTGCAGGTCCAGGGTGCTGGACACGCCGTCGTGCAGCACGCGGACGGGGCCGTCGCCCAGCACGATCCGGGCGCCCTGCCCCGCATTGGCCCGGCGCAGCACCTCGGCCCGCAGCGCCTCCCCGGCTAGGCGGGCGGCGTTGCCACTCACAAAGGTCTGCCGGCTGGCGCTGGTCTTGCCGGCGTCCGGGGTACGGCCGGTGTCGCCGGATACAAGGTCGAGCGCCGACGCGGGCACGCCCAGGGCGTCGGCGGCGATCTGCACCATGATGGTGTTGGAGCCCTGGCCGATGTCTACCGCGCCGGAGAGCAGCACGGCACGGCCCTCCGCGGTCAGGCCGACGACCATGTGCGAGGGGTTGCTCATGCTGGTGTTGCCGATGCCGTACCACATGCACGCCACGCCGACGCCGCGGCGCAGCACGGGGTGGCGGAATGCCGCGGCCTCGGTCCGCAGCGCCGTCCAGCGGGGGCGGAGGGCGTCCAGGCAGGCGGCCAGGGATGCGCCGGCGCCTAGCACCTGGCCGGTCGCGGTGGCGTCGCCGGGGCGGAGGGCGTTCAGGTGGCGGAACTCCAGCGCGTCCAGGCCGAGCTGGGCCGCCAGCATGTCCATCAGGACCTCGGTCGCCAGCGCCGCCTGCGGCACGCCGAAGCCGCGGAAGGCGCCTGCGGGGGGATCGTTGGTGTGCAGGGCCGTTGTGGTCGCCAGCACGGCGGGCACTCGGTAGGGGCCGCTGGCGTGGACCGGAACCCGGTTGGCGACCGTTGGACCCCAGCTTGCGTAGGCGCCGGTGTTGAAGTCGCCGTGGAAGCGTAGCGCCGTTAGCCGCCCGTCCGCGTTGGCAGTGGCCTCGGCCTGGATGCGGGCGGGGTGGCGCTTGGTGGTGGCGGCCATGCTCTCGGGCCGGGTGTAGATTAGGCGCACCGGGCGGCGCAGCAGCCAGGCGGCGACGCAGGCGAGCGGCTGCACCGATAGGTCCAGCTTGCCGCCGAAGCCGCCGCCTACTGCGGTCGGGACTACGCGGATGCTTTCGGAGGGCAGGCCCATGATGAGGGCCAACTCGTCGCGGTCCATGTAGGGGGTTTGCGTGCTGGCCACGACCAGCAGGGTGTCGGCGATGCGCTGGGCGTAGCCGGCCTCGGGCTCGATGTAGGCGTGCTCGACGAAGGCGGTTTCGGTTGACACGGCGGCGTGGGCCGGGCCGCGCAGGCCGGCGGCCAACCCGGTGTCCAACCCGGTGTCCATGGGGCCGCACGCGACCCGGCCGCGGCATAGCACATTGCCCGGGGCGTGCGGGTGCATTGCCGGGGCATTGGGCGCCGTGTCGAAGGTGGTAGGCGGCAGCGGCTCCCAGGTGATGGGCAGGGCGTCGGTTGGGATGGCGGCCACCGTTTCGGCGTCTCCGACCAGGGCGCAGACGGGGTCGCCGCGGTGCCGGGCCAGGGCGTCGGCTAGGACGGGCTGGTCCTTGCCGGTGGGATAGATGCCGTACAGGTTGCGGCCGGGGATGTCGGCGGCGGTCAGCACGCGGACCAGGCCGGGGTAAGCCCGGTGCAGCGGGGCGAAATCGCCTAGGGTGAACCGGGCGTGGGGATGCGGGCTGCGGATGACGCGCAGGGTCAGCCAGGCCTCGTCGGGCAAGGCGTCGGCGCCGAAGCGCTCGGCGCCGGTCAGCTTGGCGGCGCCGTCCACCTTGGGCAGGCGGGCGCCCACGGCGGCGCCGGCGGGCGGGTCTAGCGGCGGGGCGTTGCTGCCGACGTCCAGCACGGCCTCGATGATCTTGCGGTAGCCGGTGCAGCGGCACAATACGCCGCCCAGGGCGTCTTGGACCTGGGCCTCGGTGGGGGTGGCGACGCGGGCCAGGAGGTCGGTCGCGGCCATCAGCATTCCCGGGGTGCAAATGCCGCACTGGGCCGCGCCGTGGCGGAGGAAGGCGCGTTGCAGGGCATCTAGGCCGCCCTGCCCCAGGCCCTCGACCGTTTGGACGCTGGCGCCGGCGATGCGGCCGGCGGGGATTAGGCAGGCGCAGGCCTGGCGGCCGTCCAGCAGCACGGTGCAGGCGCCGCAGTCGCCGGCGTTGCAGCCGATCTTAGTGCCGGTCAGGCCGAGGTCGTCGCGCAGCACGTCGGACAGGCGGCGGGCCAGGGGCACGCGGACTTCGACCGGCTGGCCGTTCAGGGTGAAGGCGACGGGTTCGGCGGGGGACCTCATGCCGCGGCTTTCTGGGCGTGTTCTTGGGCGTGGAAGCCTTCGAGCGCGCGGCGCAGTAGTTCCAGGGTGGCTTCCAGGCGGTAGGCCGCGGGCGCGCGCACGTCGGAGATCGGGGACAGGGGCGCCAGGTGCTCGGGCTGGGCCAGGCCGGCATGGGGCAGATGGCCCAGCAGCGCCGCCTCCAGCGCCGGCAGCCGGGTTGCGCGCGGGCCGCAGGAGCCCACGGCCACGCGGGCGTGGGTGACGCGGCCGGCGGCGTCCTGCTCCAGGGTGACGGCGGCCATGGTGATGGAGATGACGAGGTAGCGCCGGGCACCCAGCTTGAGGAACGCCGAGCGGGCGGGGCGGTCGGGGATCAGCAGGGCCAGCACCAGCTCGTCCGGGCGGCGGGCGGTGTGACGGGGGCCGAGGACGAAATCCTGCAATGGTAGGGTACGGGTGCCATTGGCGCTGCCGAGCTGCACGGCGGCGTCCAGCGCCAACAAGGCGGGGATGCCGTCCGCCGCCGGGCTGGCGGTGCAGATGTTGCCGGCGAGGGTGCCGGCGTTCTGGATCTGTTGGCCGCCGACCTGGCGTGCCGCGGCCCGCAGGCCGTCGAACAGCGGCGGCAAGTCGGCGGCGATCAGGTGGGTCCAGGTGGTCAGGGCCGGGATGCGCCAGGTGTTGCCGGTGCGGGTGATGCCGCGCAGCTCCGCCAGGGCGGTCAGGTCGAGGATGTCCTCATCCGGCTCATGGATGGCGCGGGCGGGGAAATGGTCGGTGCCGCCGGCCAGCACGGTGCGCGGGCTTGATTGGAGCGCGGCCCACGCCTGGGTCAGCGAGGTCGGGCGAAGGTAGCTGGCCATGCGGCGGGGCACCTCGATCGTTTGTATACCTACGATCCGGTCCGTGGGGGGCGAGTGTCAAGCGGAATGGGTGGAGGGGTTGGTGTTTCCGTTTGAAATTGGCTCATCCGCATAGTCACGACGCATGAGCGTGACGGGCGGCTTGGTGGGGCGATGAATGATCTCCGCCATTTGCCAGCCAGCCCGCAGATAAACGCGCTCAGCGGTGTTCGTATATAGCCAAGCCGTCTTGATGGAGGCGAGACGGCATGCTCCGTCAAATGCTTCAAGGAGATGGCGAACGTATCCGCGCCCACGCCACCCGGGAACCACATAAACGCCGGCAAGCCAGGGCGTGAGATGGGGCCTTTCGTCGAGGTCTTTCCTGGCGAGAGTCACCGTCCCGATCGGGACATCATCCGCCAGTAGGACGAGTGTCTGTGGAGCGCCAATCTCCGCGCGACAGTCTGCGTAGATGGCCTGGGTTTCTTCTAGCGATTGCCCCCGTTTCTTCCACCATTCGTGCCATAGCCAGTCGGCTATGACAGGCAAAAGGTCGGGCCGTTTGGCCAGGGTAGCTATCTGTAGCCG
>CAXTCI010000192.1:0-10070 GCA_964242325.1 uncultured Acetobacteraceae bacterium | reverse complement strand
GCGCCTGGCGGCAACCCTGTCGGAAAGGCGTAACGCATGACCCGTCCCCCGCTGCGCGCCCCCTTGCGTTTGGGCGTCAACGTGGACAACGTCGCCACCGTCCGGAACGCCCGCGGCGGCGCCCACCCCGACCCCTTCGCCGCCGCGCTGGTCGCGGTGGGCGCCGGCGCCGACGGCATCACCGTCCACCTGCGGGAGGACCGGCGCCACATCAGGGACGACGACCTGCACCGCATCGCCGGTCATCCGGAGATCGTGTTGAACTTCGAGATGGCGGCAACCGACGAGATGGTGGCCCTCGCCTGCCAGCTCCGCCCGCATGCCTGCTGCCTGGTGCCGGAGCGGCGGGAGGAGGTGACGACCGAGGGCGGCCTGGACGCCGCCGGCCAGGCCGCGTCCCTGCGCCCCAAGCTGCAGTTGCTGCGCGACGCCGGCATCCGCGTGTCGCTGTTCCTCGACCCCGACCCGGCCCAGCTCCACGCCGCGCAGGACCTCGGCGCCGCCGTCGTGGAGCTGCACACCGGCGCCTACGCCGAGGGCCGCGCGGGCGAGCTGGAACGCCTGCAGGCCGGCGCCCGGACGCTGGCGCAGCTGGGGCTGGAATGCCACGCCGGGCACGGCCTGACCTATGGCAACGTCGCCGCCATCGCCGCGATGCCGGAGGTGGTGGAGCTGAACATCGGCCACTTCCTGATCGGCCAGGCGATCACCGACGGCCTGGCAAACGTGGTGTCCACCATGCGCGGGATGATGCAGGCAGCACGGGAGAATGCGGCATGACCGATGCCATCACCGACCTGGACGCACTGGACCAGCTATATGCCGGGGTGGACGAGCGCAGCATCGTCAAGGTGACCGACCACGTGCATCCCATGTATCGCCCGTGGATCGAGGCGTCGCCCTTCGCCGTGCTGTCCACCGTCGGGCCGGAGGGAGTGGACGCCTCCCCACGCGGCGACGGCCCGGGCTTCGTGACGGTGGAGGACCCGCACACGCTGCTGCTGCCGGACCGCCGGGGCAACAACCGGGTGGACACCCTGCGCAATATCGTGCGCGACCCCCGCGTGGCGTTGCTGTTCCTGGTGCCTGGCCTGGGCGAAACGCTGCGGGTGAACGGCACCGGCGCCGTCCTGGTCGAGCCGGCGCTGCTGGACCGCTTCGCAGTGAACGGCAAGTCCCCGCGCAGCGTGCTGTCCATCACGGTGCAGGAGGTTTATTTCCAATGCTCCCGCGCCGTGGTGCGCGCCGATCTGTGGAACCCGGCGCGCCACGTCGCCCGCGGGACTCTGCCGACCGCGGGCGCCATCCTCGCAGCACTCAGCGCGGAGCGGCATGGCGGAGCGGAATACGACCGCGCCTTGCCGGAACGGGTGCAGGCGACGCTCTACTGACGTCCGGCGCCGGGTCGTCAGCCGCTTCCGACCCTTGCTGCAACGGCCACACGGTTCAGGCGATCCAACGCGACATGGGCATGGGCGGAACCGATGTGCCGGCCTACCGCCGACAAGCGGTCGCTTACGCGCAGCCATCAACCTCGCGACCGCCCCAACGCTCCTCACGCGCGTTGCCCCACATGCCGCGCAGCCGACGCAACTTTTCGCGGTTTGCCTCCAGTCCCAGGTGCAGACCGGTTGAGTGAACCAAGCCGAACCGGCCTGGGCAGCACGCCAGCGAATCGACACGGTATCTTCCCTGGACAGCCTTCGCGCCGCCGCAGCCATGCGGACCGGGCTGCGGCCGCTCTCCGTGGCCATGACCGCAACGGCAACCTGGCAACCCGCGCGCAACAATCCCAATCCGTGCCGCCGCATCCCACAGTTAAGATCACGACGCCTTCTTTCTTACTAATGACCAGAATGACGTCGATTGCAGGCGGGTCCGGGGTTCACATCCCCGGGAGTTGCGTATATGCGGCAGGGAGCTTCTTCGTCCCGACGGAGACGCCGAACCTGATCGTGGCCCGGCGGAACCGGGCGCGTGGCACACCATGTCGCAGAGCAGGCGTCTCCGCGGCAGCAAGGGAGACGACGCATGTCCGGCACGACCCCCAACGACAAGTACGAGCACGCCCGCGAATTGGCCGAGCAGGCGTTGGAAGCACTGGACAAGGGCGACGAGGCCCAGGCCGACGCCCTGCTGGCAGAGGCCAAGAAGCTGGACAAGTCCGCCGTGGTTGAATTGGTCCAAGAGCTGGAGGAAGACGCCGGCTCCGACCCGGCAGCGGCCAAGCGCGCCGGCGGCTGAGGCCCTTCACCCCGTCTTGGGCCCACCTAAGAACGCGTTGCACTGAGCCGGCTGGCGTGGGTTTCCGAGCACCGGAGCGGAGCGGGCATCCCCCCGTGAGCTCCGCCCAACGCCTTCATCGGGCCTGCCCAACGCTTTCGTTAGGCCCGCCTAACGCCTTCGTTAGGCGAGGAGAGCAGGAAAGCCGCATACAAACCGCCAGCGCGGCACCATCATCGAACCTGCCCTAGCCGGACGCCCCCGGGTGCGTCCGCCGCCACACTGCCAGCAGCGCCGTCGGGTCCACGCTGGTGTAACGCTGGGTGGTGGACAGGCTGGCATGGCCCAGCAGCTCCTGGATGGACCGCAGGTCGGCGCCGCCAGCCAGCAGGTGCGTCGCAAAGCTATGGCGCAAAGCATGCGGCGTCGCATGCGCGGGTAGGCCCGCGAGGTTGCGGTAATGCTCCAGCGTCCGTTGCGCGATGCGAGGGCTGAGCCGCCCGCCTTTCACCCCCACGAACAGCGGCGCCTCCGGGCGCCGGTCCGGATGCAGCGCCAGCCAGGCCATCAAAGCCTCGTGCACCACGGGCAGCAGCGGCACCAACCGCTCCTTGCGGCCCTTGCCCAACACGCGCACGGCACCTCCGCCCGCCGGCACATCGCGCACGTCCAGGTCCAGTGCCTCGCTGATGCGCAGGCCGCAGCCATACAGCAGGGTAAACAGCGCGGCGTCGCGAGCCTGCACCTGGGAAGTGGCGGCGCCCAATGACGCATCGCCGATATCCGCCGCCACCGACAGCGCCTGCGGCGCCGACAAGGCGCGCGGCACCGGCGCCCGGGCACGCGGCGTGCCCAGCAGGCCAGGCGCCGGATTGGCGATGCCGTGGCGCCGGGCGAGGTAGCGATACAGGCTCCGCACCGCCGACAGGTGTCGGGCGCGGGTGGCATTGACGCTGCCGGTCCCGGCTTCCTGCGCCAGCCAGGCGCGCAGGTCGGCCTGGCTCAGGGCGGCGAGGTCGGCCAGCGTCGCCTCCTGGCCGAGATGCCCCGACAGGAACGCAGTGAAGCGGCGCAGGCTGGTGCCATATGCCTCCGCCGTCAGTGGCGAGGCCTGGCGCTCCCGCAGCATCCAGTCCAGGAACAGCACCGCCGCGTCCGCCGCGGTGCGAGGCGGCACCACCACCGGATCAGGTAGGCCGGGCAAGCCGGACACGCCGGGATCAAGGGGCGGCAAGGTCGGCGGCACGGTCCAGCGCCGCGGCGGCGGCCCCACCCAGGAAGGCCAGTGCGGTCGTCGTGGCGCCGGCCAGGGCGCGCCCGTCCCTGCAAGCCAGCGCCAGCAGCGCCGGGCTGCCGCGCAGTGGAACTCGTATCAGCGCCTCCCATCCCGCCAGCGCCGCGGCCTCCCCGTGCAGGTGCGGCAGGGCAACGCCCCCGCGCACCAGCGCCTGGCGTTGCCCAAGCGCCGCCGCCACCGTACCGACCGTGACGGCCGCCATGCCTGGCCGCAGCCCTTCCACGCATAGCCGGGCGCCGTCCAGCCGCAGCAGTGCCGGCAAGTCGTGATGCAGGCACCAGGCCGGATCGGGCGCGCGCATCAGCGTCAGCACCGCGTCCTGCACCCGGGCGCTAAAACCCTCCGCCGCGCGCCTGTTGGCGGCGGCGGCGGCGGCCTCGCGCGCCAGGTGGTCCGCCCGGGCGCGGGCGGCGGCGAGCAGGGCGGCCATATGGTCCGCCAACTGCTCCCCATGCACCCGGCAGGGCGGGTCCATGAGGGAATACAGCGCATCCTGCGCCGCCAGCCAGCCCGGGTTGCCGCGCAGGAACGCCGCCACCGCGACCGGAGTCACCTCCGGCGCCGCCTCTGCGGGGCTGTCCAGGGCGGCATCCCGTTGCAATCCGGGGCAGGGGGCCTCATCTGCGATGTTCACTCTCCGTTCGCATCCGTGTGGCGGCTGCGGGTGTTATAAGGTGTCGCCAGTATCGGCAAGGTGGGGTCGGGCCGGGTGAGCAAGCGTGAGGCACATTCGCCGGGTGATGCCGGCCTGCTGCGGGATGGGCTGTTCGGCCATAGCCTAGCCGCGCCAGCGCCAATCCGGAAGCGGGTGCCGGTGCTTCTTCCACGGCCATTCCAAGGCACCTTCGATTATGCCGTCCCCCCCGGCATGGACCCGCGCCCCGGCGATGTCGTACTGGTGCCGCTGAACCGGCGCGAGGAGGTGGGCGTGGTCTGGGACCTGCCCGCCGGACCGTCGGTCGCCGACACCAAGTTGAAGCCGGTCAGCGCAATCCTGGAGGCCGTGCCGTTCCCCGTGGCGCTACGCCGCTTCATCGACTGGGTAGCCGGCTACACCCTGTCCATGCCCGGCGAGGTGCTGGCGATGGCCCTGCGGGTGAACGCCCTGCAGGCAGAGTCGCCGCAGCCGGGCTGGCGCATCGGCGAGATCCCGCCCGACGCCCGCCTGACCGATGCCCGAACCCGCATCGCCGCGGCGCTGGCGGACGGCGCCCTGATGTCCACCTCCGACCTGGTCCGTGCCGCGGAGGTCAGCGGCGGAGTGGTGCGCGGCATGGCAAATGCCGGGCTGCTGCTGCCAGTGGCACTGCCGGCGCGCCCGCCCTTCCATCTGCCGGACCCGGCGCATCCCGGGCCCACCCTGTCCCCCGCGCAATCCTCCGCCGCCGAAAGCCTGCGCGGCGCCGTAGCGGCACGAAAATTCACCGTCACCTTGCTGGACGGCGTCACCGGATCGGGCAAGACCGAGGTTTACCTGGAAGCCGTCGCCGAATGCATCGCCACCGGCCGCCAAGCCCTGGTGCTGCTGCCGGAAATCGCCCTCTCATCACAGTGGCTGGAACGCTTCGCCGCCCGCTTCGGCGTCGCGCCTGCGGTGTGGCACTCGGACCTTGGATCGCGCACCCGGCGGATCACCTGGCGGGCGGTCGCGGACGGCGCAGCGCCGGTGGTGGTGGGCGCCCGCTCCGCCCTGTTCCTGCCTTTCCCCGACCTCGGCCTGGTGGTGGTGGACGAGGAGCACGAGACCGCGTTCAAGCAGGAAGACGGCGTAGTATATCACGCCCGCGACATGGCGGTGGTCCGCGCCCGCCTGTCCAATGCCCCCGCCGTGCTGGTGTCAGCGACGCCCAGCCTGGAAACCCTCGCCAACGTCGAAACCGGCCGCTACCGCCGCATGACGCTGGAGAAAAGGCACGGCGGTGCGACCTTGCCCCAGGTCGCCGCCATAGACCTGCGCGCCGCCCCACCGGAGCGCGGCCGCTTCATCTCGCCCCCCCTGGTCGAGGCGGTGCAGCAAACCTTGGCCCGCGGCGAGCAGGCGATGCTGTTCCTGAACCGCCGGGGTTATGCACCGCTGACGCTGTGCCGGATATGCGGCCACCGTATGCAGTGCCCGAACTGCACCGCCTGGCTGGTGGAGCACCGCGCCCGCCAGGTCCTGACCTGCCACCACTGCGCCCACACCGAGGGTATCCCCCCCACCTGCCCGCATTGCAGCGCCGAGGGCAGCCTGGTCCCCATCGGCCCCGGCGTCGAGCGCATCACCGAAGAAGTCGCCGCCGTCTTCCCCGAAGCCCGCCGCCTGGTGATGGCCAGCGACACCATGCCCGGCCCCCACGCCGCCGCCGAGGCCGCGCACATGATCGAGCGGCGCGAGGTGGACCTCATCATCGGCACCCAGATCGTCGCCAAGGGCTGGCACTTCCCGCATCTGACCCTGGTCGGCGTAGTGGACGCCGACCTCGGCCTGGCCGGCGGCGACCTGCGCGCGGCGGAGCGGACGGTGCAGTTGCTGCACCAGGTCGCAGGCCGCGCCGGTCGGGCGGAGGCTCCCGGCCGGGTACTGCTGCAAACCTTCAGCCCCGAGCATCCCGTGATGCAGGCGCTGATCGGCGGCGACCTGCAGGCCTTCATGACCGCCGAGGCCGAGGGACGCCGCCCTGGCCACTGGCCGCCCTTCGGCCGGCTGGCGGCCCTGATCGTTAGCGCGGACACGGCGCAGGCGGCGGACGAGTTGGCCCGCGACCTCGGCCGCACAGCGCCACGGGCTACAGGCGTGACCGTACTGGGTCCGGCGCCGGCGCCGCTGGCCATACTGCGCGGACGCCACCGGCGGCGCCTGCTGCTGAAAACCCGGCGCGACATCGCGGTACAGCCCCTGCTGCGGGACTGGCTGGATCAAGTGCCAGTGCCCGGCACCGCACGGGTGGACGTAGACGTGGACCCGGTATCGTTCCTGTAAAAGGGTTGATGCAGCGGCCGCGACCGTCGGAACGACTCAGAGGAGCACCGCTCCTCCGAATCCCTTGCAGCCACGGCAACGGCCAGCCCCGCCCTTTACTCCCTAGCTTCCATACAAGGCTGCTACGCCGCCTGCTGCTTGAGGTAGGCGTGCACAAAGCTGGGCAAGTGGCTGCCGAGCCAATCGCCCATCTCCTGCTCCTCCTTCATGGACTGCTCCAGCACCGGGATGTCCTGCGTTGCCCCTGCTGCCTCCGCCAAGGTGACCAACACCTTATAGGAACTGATCTCGTAGGCCTTGAAGCCGACAGCCGCGAGGACGTTCTTCAGCACCTCATCCCCCGCCGTCGCGTGCACGAAGCCGGCGACGGTCGCAACCGTGCCCGCCACTGCTTCCTTCGCCAGGGAAGCCTTGGTGCCGTGCTTGGCAAGCAAGTCGTCCAACCGGGCTGCCTGGGTGGTCGAGCGCTCCATCTCCTGCTGCATCCTCGCATGCAGGTCAGGATACGCCTCCATCCGGCCCAATTCGTTCTTGACGGTCCCGATCGCCTGCGTCTCAACAGAGTGCTGGTTGCGCAGCCCGGTCAGATAAACGTCCATCGTAGTATTCGAATCACTCATGTTTCACCCCTAGAATTAACCGAGGCTGAACGTCGCCGACACGCAACAGATGCTAGGGCGTCCATCAGAATGAATTGCACTTGCGGATAAGCAGTTCGGCCACAAGTCCAAAACCCCGAATGCGGCGCTACCCCCAAGATCCCCCGATAACCAGACGGGACCGCAAGCATCCGCAAGCTGGCCACCGCGATGGGTGACAAAGTTTGCAGGGCATCGGTCTATATCAGATGAAGCAGGCGTGCTTCCATTTACGTCCCTGCCTTGCCAATCCGCGCCCGATCCGGCAGGGAAGCCCCCGGAACGGGAGCACCCACAATGGACACCCTGCAAGCCATCGTCATCGCCATTCTGCAAGGCGCGACCGAGCTGTTCCCCATCAGCAGCCTCGGCCATGCCGTTCTGTTGCCGGCCCTGCTCGGCTGGGATCTGGACCAGAAGTCGGATCAGTTCCTGCCCTTCCTGGTGCTGCTGCACACCGGCACGGCGGTGGCGCTGCTCGGCTATTTCTGGCGGGACTGGCTGGCCCTCGGGCTGGGCGTCCTGGGCTTCGGCGGCGATGCCAGAAAGGCCCAGGAAGCCCGGCGGCTGTTCGTGCTGATCGTCATCGCCACCATCCCCGCCGTGATCCTCGGCTACGTCTTCAACCACTTCTTCCGCAGCCTGTTCGCGGCGCCGGTCGTGGCCGCCGTGTTCCTGGCCATCAACGGGCTGGTGCTGCTGTTCGGTGAGCGGCTGCGGCGGAGCGTCCCGGCCGTGGCGTCGGTCGGCGCCTCGGTAGCGGTGAAGCCGCTCGTGGCGCTGACGCCGACGGACGCCCTAGTGATCGGCATCTGGCAATGCGGCGCCCTGCTGCCCGGCATCTCAAGGGCTGGGACAACTATCGTCGGCGGCCTGCTGCGCGGCCTGAACCATGAAGGGTCGGCGCACTTCTCATTCCTGATCGCCCTGCCGATTATCATCGGCGCCACGGTGCTGGAGGTCCCGCATCTGCTGCACGCCAGCGTGCCGTCGGGCGTGTTCGCGCAGGCGTCGCTGGCGGCGGTGGTCGCCGGGGTGACAGCGCTGCTGACGACCTGGTTCCTGATGCACTACTTCCGCAACAACGACCGCTGGGCACTCAACCCCTTCGCCTTCTATTGCATCGTCGTCGGGCTGGGCAGCGCGGCATACTTGGGCCTGCGCTGAACCCGTGATGGCCACCCGTCGCCTGCTGCTGGCCGCCCCGGCGCTGCTGCTGGGCGGCGCAGACCGCCCGCCCATCGAGCGCATGCCGCTCGCGGCCGTGCCGTTATCCCGAATGGAAACACACTGGTGGCGTGCCCGCCACCAGGAGAAGCTGCAGGAAATCCAGGGCCGCCCCGTTGACCTCATTTGGCTCGGCGACAGCATCACCCAGAACTGGGAAAACCGGGGGCCGCCGGATTGGATGGACTTCGCGCCGGTATGGCAGAGGTTTTACGGCGACCGCCGCGCCGTGAACCTGGGCTTCAAGGGCGACAACACCGGGCACCTGCTGTGGCGGATGCGGAACGGCGAGCTGGACGGCATCGAGCCACGTGCCGCAGTCGTGCTGATCGGCGCCAACAACATGGGCCGCGTCCACTGGTCCGCACCGCAAACGCTAGCCGGCATCGACGCCGTGCTAATGGAACTGCACCGCCGCCTGCCGGACACAAAGGTGCTGCTAATTGGCGTGCTGCCCAGCATACGTTCAAAATGGGTGACGCAAACAACGGCAGAAGTAAACCGTGGCCTTGCAGCCCGTTATGGCGGCGCCGCGGTGCCCGGAATTACCTACATGGACCTGAGCGCCATCTTTATGCATGACGGACAGGTGGACCGCAAAACCTTCTACGATGATATGCTGGACCCACCGGACCCACCGTTGCACCCCACCGTTGCCGCACAAACACGCTTGGCGGAAGCCATCGAGCCGGCCGTGGCCGCAATGCTGGGGGACCGCAACCGCGTCAAGCGGTAAGGCGGCCCCCTGCCTCCTGTTCCTAGTGCTGGATACGGAAATCTTCAGCTGACTGCCCGGCTGCCTCGGCTTGGGTCAGCCACGTCGGCTTGCGGCCGCGCCCGGACCAGGTCTGCCCACTGGGCGAGCGGAACTTCACAGCTGCCGGAGCGGAGGTAGGCTGCTCACCTTTCTTGCCGCGCTTCTGCTTTTCGGGGGCGCCGCGGGTCTGGCCAAAAAGCTGATCCGCCGTTAGGCCGATGGAGGCCGCCTTCTCTTCGAATTCAGCCATCAAGCTGCGGCGGGCCTGTTCCAGCTTTCCCTCGCGTTCCCGCTGTGCGAGCGCGATCAGCTCATCCAGTTCCGTGTAGTTGAGGGTAGAAACCATCTTGTGAATTCTCTCAGCCATAGCGTCCATAGTGCCTGCATCCCGATTCGTTTGCGCCAGGAAAGTGCGTCTTTCCCCACAGGTTTTCAAGAGTTCTTTTTGAGTCTCGTGCGAAGAGTCCGCTTCGTAACTCTCCAAACACCGACTCGATACGCTGCAGGTCGGCCTCTCGCAAGTTCGAAATCCGGCGCTTGCAGGTGCAGTCAGTTGCATTCCACCCAAGCCAAGGGCCAAGACCGCGAGTTATGAAGCGGGCTCCAACCAGTTTTGGGCGCGGACTTTACCGGACGCCGCGCAGCGGTCCGACGCAGCGCAATTCGACGCGGATCAGCCAGGAGTGGCAGCGGCAACGCCGATAGACCTCTTGCAGCGGGAATGCGGGTGTCGTGTCTTCTCTGCCAGGCCTGATTCCGGGCCAGTTCCATCCGGTGCGTCGTGCCGGGCCGCCCCGGTTAATGGCCTTTCCCGCGCGCAATGTGTCGCTATGCCGATCTCTTTCGGTCTGTAAGGGCCTGTTTGAGAACGCGCCACACTGAGTCGGCTGACGTAGGTATCCGAGCACCAGAGCGGAGGGGGCATCTGCCCGCGAACTCCGCCCAACGCCTTCTTTGGGCCTGCCC
>CAXTCI010000191.1:0-10076 GCA_964242325.1 uncultured Acetobacteraceae bacterium | reverse complement strand
AAAAAAGCATCGAACAGCAGAATTTTCTACAATAGACGTTGCAAAATGTTAACGTTTCGCTTAAAAACGTTAGGTAGTGGATCCTTACCACTCCAACACGAAGGGCTTTCCCCATGCATATCGGCAGCTCCCAAGTTCTTGCGTCTCGTTCCAATGCTGGCGCCCTCTTCCCCCGTCAGGAACAGTTCACTCTGCGGAATGACGGAGTCGTTCTGCTCTGGATAACGGCTGTCTGCACCCTGCTCGCCGTGGCGGGAGCGGTAACCATGATGAAGTTCAATCCCGACCTTTTCCTGATGGTGGCGGGGTAATTCCGGCCTAGCCGAGACCTTTCGCCGCTTTACACCAACCGCCGAAAGCCTTGGCCTATCCGGCCGCTTGCATCCCATGGAAAGCTGCATCCCGACAGGTCGGAACATTCGGCGGTTTGTATCAGGCTCGCCTGCTGGACAGCATTGCGGCTCCAAGCAAGGAAAACCGAGGGGCGGCGGGATTATGCGGCGGCAACGTGACCCGTGGTGAATGGCGGCTGTCACAGGTGTCGGGCGTTCTAATCGGCTGATCGCCGCTCGCGCAATTGGTTCGTCGGAGGCAAGCTATAGCCTGGCTGCGTCGCGGTAGGTCGCCCATGCAGCCAGGGACGCCCCAGGCATGCGGTTGAAGGCTTGTCGGGGGGACAACCCTACCCAGGCTCACCCGCCCTGGGACACCACCCATGTTCCAACCCGCTCAATCCCGCCTACTGCTGCAGCAAGCCCCAGCGCGGCACGGCGGGTTCAGCGGCCGCCCACCGCCAACGGTCGCCGTCCCGGCAGATGGAGGTCGTAAATGGCGTTGCCGTCCCATCGTCCTCGACGGTGAACAGCACCTCCCGGCAGGTCGTCAGCGGCGTGCTAACCTCGCGGACTGCGGCCAGGGTGCCGTGGGCGTTGCCGATCGGGATGGTGTGCCGGATGCGCCAGGGCCGCACCTCGTTCAGCGGCGCAGTGCCCGCGGCGTCGGCGATGGCGTCCTGCTCGCCGCCGTGCCTGCGCCGGGTGACCCACTTGCCAAGCTCGTCCGCCCCGGCGCGCACGCCGATGCCGACGGCAAAGCCGATGACCGGATTGGCCGTCGCCGCCCCTGCGCCGCCGCCCGCCGCCAGCCCGGCCACATCCGACGCGAACGTGCACCCAGTCAGCAGCGGCAGCACCAGGCTGGCGGCCCAGCAGGCCCTCATCGGGCCGGGTCCGTCATTGCAGTCCGCTCCAGCGCGCGACGGACGGCTCTGCCGACGCCCAGCGCCAGGTCTCGCCGTCCCTGCATACGGTCGCCGTGTAGAAGCTGCGCTCGGGTCCGGAGCGGGTCGCATGGTCCACGGAGAACACGATCTCCTTGCAGTTGAACGCCCCGGTGCCGAAGGCGCGGCTGACGACGACCTGGCCCGCGGCGTCCGGCTCCAGCGGCAGGCTGTGCTTGGCCTGCCAGGGGGCGACCGTTCCCGGGTCGAGCGGCCCGGCCACGCCGGCGATCGCATCCTGCTCGGTGCGGTGAACGCGGCGAGCGGTATACTTCACGCCTTCCGCAGCAAGCGACTGCACGCCCAGGCCGATGGCGGCGGCGGCGGCGGCGCTCCGGGTGACCGAGCTGGCCGCCCCCGCACCGGCGATGCCGGCCACGTCCGCCGACCCTTCCGATAGGAGGGAGCTGCAGCCGGGCAGCGCCAATAAGCCGATCAGCACTCCGATGCGAGCCATCCACCCATCCCTTGTCATGCCGCCTTGCACCAAGAATGGGCTATCCCGTCAACCGTGTGCTTACCTCACGCCCTATCGTTCCGGGTGCTGGCGCCGGGACCGGCGCCGTGGTTTGCTCCGATGTCACGACGGAGGACCCGAGATGAAACGCCGCACCCTGCTGGCCGCGCCGGCGCTCCTGGCCCTGCCGAACGTGGCGCGTGCCCAGGATGCGCGCACGCTACGCTTCATCCCGCAGGCGGACCTGACGGTGCTCGATCCCATGTGGACCACGGCCTACGTCACCCGCAACCATGCCTTCATGGTCTATGACACGCTGTTCGGGCAGGACGGCCAGTATCGTCCCTCGCCTCAGATGCTGGAGTCGTTCACGACGGAGGATGACGGCAAGACCTGGACCCTGACCTTGCGCCCCGGCCTGCTGTTCCATGACAACGAGCCGGTGCGCGCCCGTGACTGCGTCGCCAGCCTGCAGCGCTGGGGCAAGCGGGACGCCTTTGGCGGCGCCTTGATGGCGCGGACCGACGAGCTGACGGCCAAGGACGACCGCACCCTGGTGTTCCGCCTGAAGACGCCGTTCGCGCTGCTGCCGAACGCGCTGGCCAAGACGCCGCTGTATATGCCGGCGATCATGCCGGAGCGGATTGCCCAGACCGACCCGTTCACCCAGGTCACGGATATGACCGGCAGCGGCCCGTACCGCTTCAAGGCCGATGAGCGGATGCCCGGCGCCCGCGTCGTTTACGAACGCTTTGCCGGCTACAAGCCGCGGGAGAGCGGCCATACCGACTGGACCAGCGGGCCGAAGGTGGTGAACTTCGACCGGGTGGTGTGGACCACCATCCCCGACCCGACCACTGCCGCCCAGGCGCTGATCAACAACGAGCAGGACTGGTGGGACTACGCCAGCGCCGACCTGATGCCGCTGCTGTCGCGCTCGCGGGGCGTGAAGGTCGTCGTGCAGGAGCCGTCGGGCCAGATCCCGATCCTGCGCTTCAACCACCTGCAGCCGCCGTTCAACAACCCGGCGATCCGCCGCGCCCTGCTCGGCGCCGTCAGCCAGGAAGACGTGGTGACGGCCGTCGTCGGCACCGATCCCAAGATGTCCCGCACCGGCGTCGGCTTCTTCTGCCCGGATACGCCGATGGCCAGCGACGTCGGGATGGAGGCGCTGACCAGCCCGCGCGACATGGACCAGGTGAAGCGCGACTTGAAGGCCGCAGGCTATAATGGCGAGCGCGTGGTGCTGATGGCTGCGACCGACTTCCCGGTGCTGAAGGCGATGGCGGACGTGGTGGCGGACATGATGAAGCGCGCCGGGATGAACGTGGATTACATCAGTACCGACTGGGGCAGCGTCGTCACCCGCCGGGCCAAGAAGGACCCGGTGGAGCAGGGGGGCTGGAGCGCCTTCTGCACGGCCTGGGCCGGCACGGACCACCTAGACCCCTCGGGACACCTGTCGCTGCGCTGCAACGGCGAGCAGGCGTGGATTGGCTGGCCGACCGACCTGGAGATTGAGCACCTGCGCGACCAATGGTTCGACGCCCCGGACGTGAAGGCGCAGGCCGCCATCTGCGCCGACATCCAGAAGGAGGCGTTCAAGTCGGTGCCCTACATTCCAATGGGGCAATACCTGCAGCCCACGGCCTACCGCACCAGCCTTGAAGGGGTGCTGAACGGCTTCGCCCTGTTCTGGAACGTCAAGCGCGCTTGATCGGGTGCGCGTGATCAGGCGGGCATGATCGGGCGCCGGGCGGCGCTGGCCGGGGCAGGGGCCGCCGCAACCGGCTGGTCCCTGGCCCGGCCGGCGCTGGCCCAGCGGGCGCGGGTGCTGCGCATGGTGCCGCAGGCCAACCTGGGATCGCTCGATCCCGTATGGTCCACGGCCAACGTCACCCGCAACCACGGCTACATGATCTACGACACGCTGTATGGCCTGACGGCGGGGCTGGAGGCGACGCCGCAGATGGCGGCGGGACACCTGGTCGAGGATGGCGGGCGCCGGGTCACGATCACCCTGCGCGACGGGCTGCTGTTCCATGATGCGGAGCCGGTCCGCGCCGTGGACGCGGTGGCCAGCCTGCGCCGCTGGATGGCGCGCAACCCGTTCGGCCAGCAGCTGGCGACGGCGTTGGATGAGCTGTCGGCGGACGGGGACCGGCGGATCGTGTTCCGGCTGTCCCGCCCGTTCCCGCTGCTGTTCAACGCGCTGGCCGTCGTCAGCGCCCCGGCCTTCATCATGCCGGCGCGGGTGGCGCAGACCGATCCGTTCAAGCAGATGGACGGCACCGTCGGCTCCGGCCCGTTCCGGTTCAAGGCGGATGAGTTCAACGGCGGCAGCCTGGTCGTCTATGAGCGCAATCCGGCCTATGTGCCCGCCGAGGGCGTGCCGAGCCTGACCGCCGGCGGCAAGGTGGCGCATTTCGGCCGGGTGGAATGGCGCATCCTTCCCGACGCCGCCACCGCGTCGGCGGCGCTGCAGCAGGGCGAGGTGGACTGGTTCGAGCAGCCGCCGCCCGAGCTGCAATCGCTGCTCCGCCGCAACCGTGGCGTGGTGGTGGAGGCAATAGATCCGTTGCCGCTGATGGGCGTCCTGCGGCTGAACCACCTGCACCCGCCGTTCGACAACCGTGCCCTGCGCCGCGCCCTGCTGCCGGCGGTCGAGCAATCCGACTTCATGACCGCCATCGTCGGCACGGACCCGGGCATGGTGCGCGACCGCGCCGGGGTGTTCACGCCGGGCACCCCCTATGCGACAGAGGCCGGGCTGGAGCCGCTGCTGTCCCCGCGCAGCCTGGCCGACGCCCGCGCGGCGATGCGGGATGCCGGATACACCAGCCAATCCATGCGCCTGATCGGGCCGACCGACATCCTGGCGCCCAGCGCCATGACCCAGGTGGCCGCCGACCTATTCCGCCGCATGGGCTTCAACATGGACTTGGCATTGTCCGACTGGGGCACGGTGATCCAGCGCCGGGCCAGCCGCGAGCCTTTGCCGGGTGGCGGCTGGTCCGCGCTGCTGACCAGCTTCACCAGCTATGATTTCCTCGACCCGGCAACGCATCCGCTTGCCCGCGGCAACGGTCTGTTGGGCTGGCCGGGCTGGCCTACCATTCCCAGGCTGGAAAAGCTGCGCGAGGCCTGGTTCGACGCCGCCGACCCGGCCGCCCGCAAGGCCATCTGCGACGACATCCAGCGCACCGTAGTGGACGAGGTCGCCTGGGTGCCGGTGGGAGGCTACCAGAGCATGACGGCGCTGCGGCGGAATTTGACAGGCCGGGTGAACGGGTTCGCCATCTTCTGGGGTCTGCGCCCCGCGTGACACGAGGTTTGCATTGGCGCGGCCGTGGGCTTCTGGCCTACGTTGTCCCGACCGTAGGTTCTTCTACGTGCCCCGGTCATAGGTTCTTCTACCTGGCCCGGCCGTAGGCTCTTGGCCTACGTGCCGGGAATGGCCGGTTTGAACGGCCTCGGCCCGAAACTTGCTTGTTGCCGGCAACGCTGTTGGGCATGGTGGGCGTCCGCACCACCGGCCGTATGCATGATATCAAAGGAGCGGGCATGAAACGTCGTGATTTCCTTGGCACCGCTGCCGCGGCAACAGGCACCCTGGCGATGCCGAGCCTCGCAGGCGCGCAGAACGCCCGCGTGCTGCGCTTCGTGCCGCAGGCCAACCTGAGCAGCCTGGATGCCATTGCCGGCACCCAGTATGTCGTCCGCAACGCCAGCCTGCTGATCTGGGACACGCTGTTCGGTGTGGACAGCAACGTCGATCCCAAGCCGCAGATGGTGGAGGGCTACGACCTCAG
This sequence comes from uncultured Acetobacteraceae bacterium, assembly GCA_964242325.1. Classification (GTDB taxonomy): domain Bacteria; phylum Pseudomonadota; class Alphaproteobacteria; order Acetobacterales; family Acetobacteraceae; genus DASWOJ01. The sequence continues at coordinate 4,528 of CAXTCI010000191.1, read as the reverse complement.
CCCGGACAAGCTGACCTGGACCTTCAAGCTGCGCGACGGTCTGCGCTTCCACGACAACGAGCCGGTGCTGTCCCGCGACGTCGTTGCCAGCCTGAACCGCTGGATGGTCCGGGACACCATGGGCCAGCGCCTCAAGGCGGGCCTGAACGCGATGGAGGCGGTGGACGACCGCACGGTCCGCCTGCGCCTGAGCAAGCCATTCCCGAAGATGCTGTTCGCGCTGGGCAAGGGCAACGCGCCCACCCCGGAGATCATGCCGGAGCGGATCGCCAAGACCGACCCGTTCCAGTTGATCACCGAGTACGTCGGCTCCGGCCCGATGGTGTTCAAGAAGGACGAGTGGGTGCCCGGCTCCAAGGCGGTGTTCGAACGCTTCGCCGGCTACAACCCGCGCGCCGAGGCCGGGGATTGGCTGTCCGGCGGCAAGCGCATGATGTTCGACCGGATCGAGTGGCTGATCCTGCCCGACGACGCCACCAAGGCCGCGGCATTGCAGAACGGCGAGGTGGATTGGTGGGAGAACCCGATCCCCGACCTGGTGCCGCTGCTGAAGCGCAACCGCAACATCAACGTGGACATCTCCGACCCGCTGGGCAACATCGGCTCGTTCCGCATCAACCACCTGCATCCGCCGTTCAACGACGTGCGGGTGCGGCGGGCCGTGATGATGGCGTTGAATCAGGAGGACTACATGCGCTCGGTCGTCGGCGACGACGATGAGTTGTGGAAGCTGCTGCCGAGCTTCTTCACGCCGGGCACCGCGACTTGGAGCGACGCGGGGGGCGAGCTGCTGTCCGGGCCGCGCAAGTATGACGAGGCGAAGAAGCTATTGGCCGAGGCCGGCTACAAGGGCGAGCCGGTGGTGCTGTGCGTCGCGACCGATGTGCAGATCACCAAGGCGCAGGGCGACGTGACGGCCGACCTGCTGGGCAAGATCGGCATGAAGGTGGACTACCAGGCGTTGGACTGGGGCACGGTCGGCGCCCGCCGGGCCAAGAAGGACCCGCCGAGCCAGGGCGGCTGGAACATCTTCCACACCTGGCACGCCGGCGCCGACTGCATCAACCCGGCGCCCTACACGGCGCTCGACGCTGGCGGCGACAAGGCCTGGTTCGGCTGGCCGAAGTCTGCGGCGGTGCAGTCCGCCATCGACACTTGGTATGACGCCCCGGACCAGGCGGCGGAGAAGGCGGCGATGGCCGCGATCGACACCGCCAGCATGGAAAACGTGACCTACATCCCGACCGGGTTCTTCCTGATGTATCAAGCCTGGCGCAAGAATATCAGCGGCGTCGTCAAGGCGCCATTCCCGGTGTTCTGGGGCGTGCAGAAAACGTGAGTCAAACGTGAGTCAACGCCGATGCTAGGCTTCCTGCTCCGCCGCGTGCTGGCGACCATTCCCGTGATGGCGGTCGTGGCGCTGTTCGTGTTCAGCCTGCTGTATATAGCGCCTGGCGATCCCGCCTCGATCATTGCTGGCGACCAGGCGACGCCTGCGGATGTCGAGCGCATCCGCGCGGGTTTGGGACTGGACCGGCCCTTCCTGGTCCGCTTCGCCGAGTGGGCGTGGAACGTGATGCATGGGGACCTGGGCGTTTCCATCTTCAGCAACCAGCCGGTCACCCACCTGATCGCCCAGCGGCTGGAGCCGACGATCTCGCTGCTGGTGCTCACGCTCACGATGTCCATCGTCATCGCCGTGCCGATGGGCGTGCTGGCGGCGTGGAATCATGGCACCTGGATTGATCGGGTGCTGATGGCGCTGGCGGTGCTGGGGTTCTCGATCCCGGTGTTCGTGGTGGGTTACATGCTGTCCTACGTGTTCGCGCTGCAGGCGGACATGTTCCCGGTGCAGGGCTATACGCCGCTGTCCCGCGGGATCGGGCCATGGCTCAACAACCTGGTGCTGCCGGCGGTGGCGCTGGGCGGCGTTTACATTGCGCTGATCGCCCGCATCACCCGGGCGACGATGCTTGAGGTGCTGAGCCAGGACTACATACGCACCGCCAAGGCCAAGGGCGTCAGCAGCCGCACCGTGCTGTTCCTCCATGCGCTGAAGAACGCCGCCGTGCCGATCGTGACCGTGATCGGCCTCGGCGTCGCGCTGCTGATCGGCGGCGCGGTGGTGACGGAGGAGGTGTTCGCCATCCCCGGCCTGGGCCGGCTGGTGAAGGACGCCATCCTGCGGCGGGATTACCCGATCATCCAGGGCGTCGTGCTGCTGTTCAGCTTCGCCTATGTGCTGGTGAACCTGGGGGTGGACCTGCTCTACTCCTTGTTCGACCCGAGGATACGCTATTGAGCACAACCATCCTTCCCGACGCGCCGGTCGCCACGGCGGCGCAGCCGCACGTTACCCCGGCGGAGGTGCTGCCGGATGTGCTGCCGGCCCCGCGCCAACGCGGGGCCGTCCGCAGCTTCATCCGGCGCCACCCCACCATCTTCGCCGGCGGGCTGCTGCTGGCGCTGATCCTGTTCATGGCCGTGGCAGCGCCGTTGCTGTGGACGGTGGACCCCACCGCGCTGGCGCCGGCCAAGCGCACCCGGGAGCCTTCGGCGCTGTATTGGTTCGGTACCGACATGCTGGGGCGGGACGTGTATTCCCGGGTGCTGTATGGCGCGCGGGTGTCGCTGATCGTTGGCTTCTCCGTCGCGGCGCTGGCGTCGGCGGTGGGGACGCTGATCGGGCTGGTCTCAGGCTTCGTGCGCTGGGCGGACAGCGTCATCATGCGGGTGATGGACGGGCTGATGAGCATCCCCCCCATCCTGCTCGCCATCGCGCTGATGGCGCTGACCCGCGGCAGCGTCGGCAACGTTGTCACCGCCATCACCATCGCCGAGGTGCCGCGCGTAGCCCGGCTGGTGCGCGGCGTCGTGCTGAGCCTGCGCGAGCAGCCCTATGTCGAGGCTGCTATCGCCTCTGGCACCCGCGTTCCGATGATCATCTGGCGGCACATCCTGCCCAACACCTTTGCGCCGATCACGGTGCAGGCGACCTACATCTGCGCTTCGGCGATGATTACCGAGGCCATCCTGTCCTTCATCGGCGCCGGCACGCCGCCGATCATCCCGTCCTGGGGCAACATCATGGCCGAGGGCCGGGCGTTGTGGCAGGTGAAGCCATACATCGTGATGTTCCCGGCGGTGTTCCTGTCGCTGACCGTGCTGGCGGTGAACCTGCTGGGCGACGGGTTGCGGGATGCGCTGGACCCGCGCATGGCGAAGAAGGTTTGACGCGGTGGCGCTGACCCCGCCACGGAGCGGTGAGCCGCTGCTGATGGTCGAGCGGCTGCAAACGCACTTTGCCACGCAGGACGGCGTGGTGCGGGCGGTGGAGGGGCTGTCGTTCCACATCGAGGCCGGGGAAACGCTGGCCATCGTCGGCGAAAGTGGCTGCGGCAAGTCCGTCACCAGCATGAGCATCCTGCGGCTGATCCAGGAGCCGCCGGGCCGCATTGCCGGGCAGATACGGTTCCAGGGGCGCAACCTGCTGACGCTGTCCGAGGCCGAGATGCGCAAGCTCCGGGGCAACGACATCAGCATGATCTTCCAGGAGCCGATGACCAGCCTGAACCCGGTGCTGACCATCGGCCGCCAGATTGGCGAGACCCTGCGGCTGCACCAGGGCTTGAATGCCAGCCAGGCGGAGGCTCGGGCGGTGGAGATGCTGACCCTGGTGGGCATCCCCGCGCCGGGCCGCCGGGTGCGTGAGTATCCGCACCAGTTGTCCGGCGGGATGCGGCAACGGGTGATGATCGCGATGGCGCTGGCCTGCAACCCCAAGCTGCTGATCGCCGATGAGCCGACGACGGCGCTGGATGTGACGATCCAGGCGCAGATCCTGGACCTGATGCGGGACCTCAAGACCCGCTTGGGATCGGCCATCATGCTCATCACCCACGATCTCGGCGTCGTCGCGGAGATGGCGCAGCGGGTCGTCGTCATGTATGCCGGGCGCAAGGTGGAGGAGGCGACGGCGCGGGAGCTGTTCGCCAACCCGCAGCACCCTTACACGCGTGGGCTGCTGGGCGCGGTGCCGCGGTTGGGCAGCTCGCTGACCAGCACGGCGCGCAGCAAGCTGGCGGAGATACCCGGTCTGGTGCCATCGCTTCGCAAGCCAATCGTCGGTTGCGCCTTCGCCGGCCGTTGCCTGAGTGCCACCGACCTGTGCCGCACCATCGCCCCGGCGGTGGAGCAGAAGCGGCCCGGCCACAGCGTCGCCTGCCATTACGCCGAGTTCGCTATGCCGGATTACGCCAAGGCGGGGGAGGCCGCGGCATGACCCGGCCGCTGCTGGAGGTGCGCGGCCTGAAGAAGCACTTCGCCCTGCGCGGCGGCCTGCTGGGCGGGGTCACGGGTCAGGTCTATGCGGTGGACGGCGTAACCTTTGACATCGCCAAGGGCGAGACTCTGTCCCTGGTCGGCGAAAGCGGCTGCGGCAAGAGCACGGTCGGCAAGGCCATCCTGCGGCTGACCGATCCCACGGCCGGGGAAGTCTGGCTGGATGGGCAGCGGATAGACAACTTGC
>CAXTCI010000190.1:0-10230 GCA_964242325.1 uncultured Acetobacteraceae bacterium | reverse complement strand
CCTGGACCACCACCGTGACCACGCCGACAAACGCCGTCACTGTCCCAACCGTGGCGTAACGGACGCCAGCGCCCCGGGCGAAAGCGGATTGCAGCTTCAGCTCCGGCCGCCTCGCGTCCGGAGCTGAAGCAACCAAGGATCTGCCTGTGAACGAAAAGCCCTTAGCGGGTTGCGTCCGGATTTGGACGCGAACCGCTCTGGACGGCTGAAAAGCTGGATGCGCACAAACACGGGGCCGCCGGATCGGGTCCGCAGCGCGTCGCGCCGCAGGGCCGTCCATCGGCGCCATAGCCGAAGGCCGGGATCTTGCACTACAAGGGTGGCGAACAAAGGACCACGCCCCATGGACGCCCCGCCCGACGACCTGCCGCGCTACCGCCTGCTGACCGGTCCCGATGACGTCGCCTTCTGCCGCCGCGTGTCCGAGGCATTGAGCCTCGGCTACCAGCTCTACGGCTCCCCGGCCATGACGCATGACGGGACCAAGGTCATCGTCGGCCAGGCCCTGATCTGGCCGGCGGCGGAGGGACCGAGCGTGCCGCAGGCCAGCCGCCGCGTCGGCTTCATGGGCCTGTAGCGGCACGGCGGTGCCGTGAAGGTCATCAGCGCGGCGCCGTGAAGGTCATCGGCCTGACCGGCGGGATCGGCATGGGCAAAAGCACGGCGGCGGCGGCGTTCCGCCGGGCCGGGCTGCCGGTGTTCGACGCGGACGCCGCCGTACACCGCCTGCAGGCGCGGGGCGGCCGGGCGGTGCCGGCCATCGCCGCCGCCTTTCCCGGCACGGTGCATGGCGGCGCCGTGGACCGTGCCCTGCTGCGCCGCGCCGCCGTCGGCGACGCAGCCGCCATGACCCGGCTGGAGCGCATCCTGCACCCCCTCGTGCGCCAGGAGGAGCAGGCCTTCCTCGCCCGTGCCCGCCGCGCCGGCCAACGCGCAGCGGTTCTGGACATCCCGCTGCTGCTGGAAACCGGCGGCGACCGCCGGGTGGATCTGGTCGTCGTCGTCAGCGCCCCGCCCGCCGTGCAGTTGGCCCGCGTGCGCGCCCGCCGCCGCATGACGCCCGACCAGATACGCGCCATCGTCGCCCGGCAGATGCCGGATGCCGAGAAACGCCGCCGCGCCGACGTGGTGGTCCGCACCGGCCTGTCCCGCCACCATGCCCAGCGCCGGCTGCGCCGCCTCTTGCTGGACCTGCGCCGCTGATTGCCCATATCCCTGGGCCGCTGCCCTGGACTCCTGCATGACCCGATCCGTCCTCTTCGATACCGAAACCACCGGCCTCGACCCTCTCACCGGGGACCGAGTGATCGAGGTCGCCTGCCTGGAGCTGTGGCGGGACTTGCCGACCGGCGAAACCTTCCACCGCTTCATAGACCCCGAGCGCGATATCCCCGAGGAAGCAACCCGCGTCCACGGCATGACCCGCGCCGACCTCCGGGGCAAACCCAGGTTCGCCGCGGTCGCCGACGAGCTGCGGGCCTTCCTGCGCGACGATCCGCTGATCGCCCACAACGCCCCGTTCGACTTCGGCTTCCTGAACGCCGAGTTCGCCCGCCTGCGCCTGCCGTCGCTGGACCCTGCGCGCATGGTGGACACCCTGGCGCTGGCCAAAACCCGCTTTCCTGGTGCGCCCAACAGCTTGGACGCGCTGTGCCGCCGCTACGGCATAGACCTTACCGAACGCACCAGCCACAACGCCCTGCTGGACTGCCGCCTGCTGGCCAACGTGTATGTGGAGCTGACCGGCGGCCGCCAGCGTGGCCTCCTGCTGGCCGAAGATGGGCAGGAAGGCCTGCCCGGCGTCAGCTACGCCGCCGTGGGATCACGTACACCGCGGCTGGTGCAGCCAGATCAGGCTGCGCTGAACCGCCATGCCACCTTCCTGGGGCGGCTGAAGGACCCGGTATGGACGAGCTAGCCGGCCATCGCCTGCCGCCTCCCCGGCATGCGTCCCCCGGCGTCTCCGCGGGAAGGCCGCCGCGGACAAGAACCGTCGTCACAACTCCAGTACGCCCCCTGACACCGTCCTCGACGGCCCGCAAATGACCGGTAGCCGGACCACCCGACGCCAACAGCCACCGGCAAACGGGTGCAAAAAACCTCGGCCTATCTGCCCAACGCCAGCATGGCCTCCACCTGCGCTGCCAGCTTATCGAGCGCGAACGGCTTGCCGACCATCGCCATACCCGGCGCCAGCGCCTCCTCCAGCGCCGCCCCGGCATAGCCAGTGATGAACAGCACCGGCAGTCCGGGCCGGGCCTCCCGTGCGGCGTCGGCCACCTGCCGGCCGTTCAACCCTCCCGGCAGGCCCACATCCGTCACCAGCATATCCACCCATCCGCATGAATGCAGCAGCCGCAACGCCTCGGCCCCATCCCCGGCCTCGATTACCGTGCAGCCCATCTCGCGCAGGCGCTCCGCCACGGTAGCGCGCACCTCCGCCTCGTCCTCGACCAGCAGCACCGTCCCGCCGACGCCCGACGGGTCGAGCTTGTCCTGCGGCGGCGCCTGTTCGCTGGCCTTCGCGGCGGGCTGGTGCCGCGGCAGATACATCCGCACGGCCGTGCCCGCCCCGGGCGCGCTGTCCAGGCGCACGGCTCCGTCCGACTGCCGCACGAAGCCATAGGTTTGTGACAAACCCAGCCCCGTCCCTTGCCCAATCGGCTTGGTGGTGAAGAACGGCTCGAAGGCCCGGGCACGCGTCGCTTCATCCATGCCGGTGCCGGTGTCGCGCACCACGATCTCGACGTAGTCGCCGGGCCGTGCGCCGTCCTGGCCCGCCAAGTCCGTCTCGGTCAACCGCGTGTTGGTTGTGCCAATGGCGAGTGTTCCGCCCCCGGGCATCGCGTCCCGTGCGTTGATGGCTAGGTTCAGCAGGACGTTCTCAAGCTGATTCGGGTCGCACAGCACCGGCCAGGTGCCGTCGTCCAGATCCAGCCGGACGGCAACGGCTGGCCCCACTGTGCGCCCGATCAGCTCTGCCACCCCCTGCACCAGCTCGTCCGGTGCAACCGGCCGGGGCTGCAACGCCTGGCGGCGCGCAAAGGCCAGGAGCCGGTGCGTCAGCGCCGCCGCTCGCGCCACCGTCTTCTGGGCGCTTGTGACATAGCCTGCCGCCTCCTCGGTCCGTCCCTGCTCGACCCGGCGCCCCATCATCTCCAGCCCGCCGCTGATCGCCTGCAGCATGTTGTTGAAGTCGTGCGCGATGCCGCCGGTGAGCTGTCCAACCGCCTCCATCTTCTGCGACTGGCGCAGCGCTTCCTCCGCCTGTGCACGCTCGACCGCCTCCGCGTGCAGCGCGTCCACGGCTTGCGTCAACTCGGCGGTGCGCGCGGCCACCCGGGCCTCCAGGGTTTCGTTCGCCTGGCGCAGCGCCACCTCGGCCCGCTCGCGCTCCGTGTCGTCGGCGAACACCCCTGTCACGCGCTCCGGGGTCCCATCCGCGCCGCGGACCACGACCCCCTGGCTGCGGACGTAGCGGACCTCGCCGCCGGGCAATTGGAGGTGGTAGGACAACGCGATGCGGCCCATGGCCAAGCCCGCGTCCATATCGGCCCGTACGCGGTCCCGCTCGCCGGCGGGGATGCGCGCGTAGTAGTCTTCCGCACGCACACCCTCGTCCGGCCCGAACGCGAAGATTTCGCGCGCCCGCTCGGACGGACGCAACACGTCGGCCCGCAAGTCCCACTCGAAGTCGCCCAGCCCGCCCGCGTCCAGCGCCAGGCGCAGCCGCGCCTCGCTCGCGCGCAGCATCTCCTCGGCGTTCCGGCGTGCGCTGATGTCGTTGAACAGCACCGCCACCCGGTGCGCCGCCGGGTCGCCGACCCGGAAGGTGTAAACGTCATACCAGCGCCCAAGCGCTGCGGCGCCGCTTTCGAAACGCTCGGGCTCGCCGGTCAGCGCAACCCGGCCGTAGGTGTCGAACCAGTGCTGCTCGTGCCCGGGCAACAGGTCGCTCATCCACTTGCCCGCCACGCCGGCCAGGCCTGTTTGCCGCTCGAACGCCGGATTGACCTCGACGAGCTGGTAATCGAGCGCACGCCCTGCCGCGTCGAACCGCACCTCGACAATGCAGAATCCGGCGTCGATGGCCTCGAACAGCGTGCGATAGCGCTCCTCGCCCGCGCGCAGGGCCTGCAGCGCGTCATGCCGGGCGGTGACGTCCTGGAACGCCGACAGCGCCCCCTCGACTCGGCCCACCGCGTCCCGCACCGGCACCACGTCCACCAGCACAACCCTGCGCCGGCCATCTCGCGCCATGACGGAGTATTCGTAGTCCAGCACGGGTTCGCCCCGCAGCGCCCCTGCAACGGGCAGGCACTCCACTGGGATCGGGGCGCTGTTCCGGTCCGCTGGATGCCAAGCAGGGTCGTCGTAGGTCAGCCCATCCAGTTCACCCGGCCCGGCGCCGAGGATGCGCTCAGCCGCGGCGTTGGCGTAGGCGAAGCGGCCTGAAGCGTCCAACTCGACGATGCCAGCCGGGGTGGTCGCGAGCAGGCGGGCAAGCCTGGCCTCCCCGGCCTGCTGCGCGGTTCTGGCGCGGTCGCGCTCGCCTTCGCGGGCGGCCAAGGCGGCGGACATTCGGTTGAAGGCGGCCCCAACCCCCTGCAACGTGCCGGCCTGCGCGCCAAGGTCGGCGCGGGCACCCAACTCGCCGCGGCCCACCCGGTCGGCGGCGTCGGCAAGCCGGGCGAGCGGCGTCAGGATGAAGCGGCGCGCCCCAAACGCCCCCGCCCCCAGCGCCAGCAACAGGCCGAGCAGAATTCCGATTAAATTATGCCGGGTGGCTGCCTGTAGGTCGGTCAGGGCGCGTTCCTGGTCGAGCGCTACCGCGACCACGATGCCGCCCAAGTCCGGATCGGGCGGCACGGCACCGAACAAGCGCGGCCTGCCATCCGGCCCGATTGCCTCGACCGGCCCCGGCACCTGCAGGGCTGTAAGCAGCGTTCCGGGCGCGGGCTGGCCGACCCAGCCCTCTCTCACCGGGTGGTTGTCCCGTACAGCAGCAACTACCGTGCCCGAGGGGTCCAGCACAAAAGCCAGGGCGCCCGGTGGTAGCGCCTCCGCCGCAAGCTGCCGTTCCAGCCGGTCCTGGTCCACGCTGGCCAGCACAAGGCCGCCCAATGCCCCATCGGCACGGTGGAACGGCAAGGCGAAGTGGATGCTGCGCCGCCCCGTCACGATGCCCGTTACCACGTCGCCAGCGGCAAAGCCGCCAGACGCCATCGCACGCTGGAAGTATGCCCGCCCGGTGTTGCTGTATGATCCCGGCACCGCCCCGGTGCTGGTGCAGATGATGTTGCCATCCGCGCCGGTGGCGGCCAGCAGGGCATAGTCCCTGAACTGGCTGGCGACCTCGAGCAGGAAGGCCGTGCATGCCAGGGCGTTGCCATTGCGGATTGCGGGCACGGTAGCCAGCGTTGCCAGCACTTGATGCACCCCGTCGGCCACACGCGCCACGTCGGCCTGCACGGCGAGGGTTTGGGCGACGGCCTGAATGCGCAGGTCAGCCTCCCGGTCGCGCCGCTGCTCCACTCCGGTCCAGGCCTGGATTGCGAGCGGCGGCAGCAGGGCGAGGGCGACCAGCAGCACCAGGCGCACGGCAAGGGTCATGCCGATGCTCCCGGGGGGATATGGCCTCCGGGCTGGGGCGCATGTCCCGTCACACGGCACGGAAGGGAGCAATTAGGTTTCGAGGCCCTGGACACTTCCCGTGCCTTGTATGGGCCGCGCATCACCACGCACCCCCGGCGCACCGCGCTGTCCGGCTGGCGCTGCATCGCCGCCGGCAGCCCGCAAGGCCGGGGAGCGCGGCTGTCGTCAAGCCTGGGCGGTCTGCCCGGCCTGGGCGCGGTTGCTTTGCCATAGGGCAACGAAGTCTATCGGCTGCAGCAGCACCGGCGGAAAGCCGCCGTCCCGGGTCACGTCCGCCAGGATGTTGCGGGCATAAGGGAACAGCAGGCGCGGGCATTCAACCAGCAGGACCGGCTCCACCGCGTCCGGCGGCAGGTTGGCCAGGGTGAAAACGCCGGCATAGGCCATTTCAGCGATGAACACCGTGCGGGTCTCGGTGGGCGCCGCTCCGTTGGCGTCGTTGGGCTGCGGCGGCTCGGTTGCCTCGGCGCGGACCTGTAGAACCACCTCAAACACGTCCTGGCCTTCCTGGATGCGGGTGGCTTGCACGTCCAAGTTGATGGACACCTGCGGCTGGCTGCGCAGGGTGGCATAGACCGCAGGGGCGTTCGGGACCTCGAAAGACAAGTCCTTGATGTATTGGATGTTGACGGTCAGCGGCGGGACTTGGGGGGCGGGGGCGTCGGACATGGGGGCCTCATTGCGGTCTGGATCAGGCGGCGGGTAGCATGGCGTGGGCTGGGGCGCCAGGCAGGTGCGGGACCGCCCCGCCGTGGGGGTCAGGTGTGCCGCCACACCACCTCGGCCGGCGCCGGGGCGGTTGGGTCGCAGCGCAGCCACTGGCCGTTGTTCACGCTGGTCCCCGTCATGGACAGGATGAAGCCCCAGTGGCTCACCACCAGCGTGTGCTGCCAGTCCGGCAGCGCCGCCATCTCGGCCCGGAACCGGGCGGCGCGGGCGATCACGCCTTCTGCACCTTCCTCCTCCTGCGGCCACCACACCTCCTCGATCCCGGTGAAATCGTGGCCTGGCCAGGCACCGGCCAGCGTGCTGCGGGCGGTGCCGACGTCGCAGGCGAAGGCGTAGCGCTCCCGCACGTCCGGATGGATGCCGATTGGCAGTCCCAGGCGCCGGGCCACGGGCGTCGCGGTTTGCAGGGCGCGGGTATAGGGCGACGCCAGGATGCGGTGTATGCCGGCGTCCGCCAGCGCCTCCGCCGCTGCCTCCGCCTGCTGCTCGCCCAAGGGGGTCAGCGCCGGGTCCTCGATCCCCGGGTCGCGCCGGGTCAGGGTGAAGTGGTGGTTAAACCAGCTTTGGCCGTGGCGGAGAAGGATCATGTTCCGGCATTAGGGTGTCGCGCCGCGGGCTGCAACGGCGGGGCGATGCGTCCTTCGTTGTTTGAACGGCGCTATGGGCCTATGTGTAGTTGCGTTATCAAGGATGGTTCCTCCATGGGCGGCAGCGGCAGTTTCCCGATAGATCTATTGCTGTTCGGCATGATCGCGGCATTCTTGGTGCTGCGGCTGCGGAGCATCCTGGGCCGCAAGACCGGGTTCGAGCGCCCGGCCCGTCCGGACGTGACGCCGCCAGGCGAGGTCCCAGGGCTGGGCCGCGCGAAGGCCGCCCCGCCCGATCTCCGCGTCGTGCCCACGCCGCCGGCGCGCCCGTTGCCGGACCCGGCCAGCCCGGCTGGGCAGGTGCTGGCGCGGATGCGGACGGTGAACCCGGCCTTTGACGCCGCTCACTTTCTGGGCGGGGCGGAGGCGGCCTTCCGCATGATCGTCGCCGCCTATGCCGCGGGCGACCGCACCACCCTGCGCCCGCTGCTGTCCAACGACACCTATGCCGCGTTCGAAGGTGCGATCACCGCACGGGAGGCTGCGGGGGAAACGCAGCGCACCGAAATACGCGCGATCCAGTCCTGCACGGTCGAGCAGGCGGCGCTGACCGGCACGGTGGGCGCGATTACGGTCCGGCTGGTGTCGGACCAGGTCTCGGAAACCCGGGACCGCGATGGCCGTCCGGTGCATGGGACCGATGCGGTGACGGAGATCAACGACGTGTGGACATTTGAACGCGACCTGGCGCAGCCGGACCCGGCATGGCGGCTGACGGCGGCGCGGTCGGGGTGAGCGGCGCTTACGCCTGAGGCACCTCAGATTGCCGCATCGCGCGTCGCGCAAGCAGGGCTCGATAGATCAGAAACACCAGAACCGGCGCCATAATTTTGCCAAGGCTGGGGCCGGAGTTTGAAGTCAGCAAAACGCAAACTAAAAGCACGGACAGAACTACACAGAAGACGAAGTACGCAGCTACAGTCCCGAAAGCTTCCGACCTGTCCGGGAACACGGCGCACCTTTCCTTGTTTCACACCCGAGATGTTGGCCCGAACGGCATGCCGCAAGACCGCTGGGATCATGAAACGACTGGCTGCCTAGCCTGTTGCTGATCCCATCAAGGGCCAAGGTGCCGGCCAAACGCCGCTGCCAGCCACGGCACCCAGTCGCCATCCATCAATCCGGCCGAGAGTCGTCGCAGTTGCGCCAGCTCTGCGCCTGTCAACACAAGGATGCCAGTCGTTTTGTTGAGCCGGTCCTGCAAGCCGCCGATGAATGCACGGGCATTGGCTGGCAAAGATGAAGGGCTGTGCAGCAAGCTGTCCATCCCCTCCGCATTCAGCACGACCCGGTGTGTGCCCGCTTCCTCCGCCAGGCGGGCGCGCATGGTCTCGACGTAGCCCGCATCCACCTCGATCCCAATCCCTCGCCCGCCGGCCCACCCGGCCGCGACCAGGGATGATCCCGTCCCAGCAAAAGGGTCCAGCAGCACGGGCGACGCCAGGCCGGTCAGGTGCAGGCACCACAGTGGTAGCTCCACCGGGAAAGCGCCGGGATGGTTGAACTTGCCCGACTTGCTGCGCACCGTCGCATACGGGATGAACCAGGTGTTGCCCCGGCAGCGCAGGTCCCGCGCATGGCCGCGCCGGGCGATGTTCGACTTGTCCTGAAACGGCACTCCGATGGCCAGCCGGTCCAGCCTCACGTCGCCGGTCAGCGTCAGGTGGAACACGTGCTCATGCGTATGGTGCAGGAAGCGTGCCCCGGGAACGGGCTTGTAATGCCCATAGGAGCCGCCGCCGGCCGCAATGGACTTCACCCAGGTAATGTGGTTCTGCAGGTAGAATAGCGGCCGCAGCCGCACGATGGCCTCGAACGGCAGCCAGGGCCGGGACGGCGACCCCGACAGGTTGAGGAACACCGACCCGCCTGGCCGCAGCAGGCGGCGCAGCGCGGCAAACACCTCCACCAGCCAGCCGAGATACTCCTCGTCCGTCTTGCTGTCCTGGTATGAGGCATAGGCCAGGTTGATGTTGTAGGGCGGGGAGGTGACGACGACGTCAACGCTTTCCGCCTCCAGCGCCGCCATGACCGCCAGGCAGTCGCCGTGAATTACGCGGTGGCTGCCGATGTCGTGGCTGCCGCCGGGCCAGCCTGATCCGTCCGCCATGACGCCCCCGTGACTGCCAGGCAAGGGTAGCGCGGCGACGGCCATCGTACAAGCCCAAGTCTGGCGCGTCCGCACCGGCCCATGCCTGGCGCTTGCGCACCGGGCTGCCTACCTTGCGGGGATGACCCAAGCCGAGAAACCCCGCGTCGCCCTGTTCGTCACTTGCCTGGTAGACCTGCACCGCCCCACCGTCGGCTTCGCCGCCATCAAGCTGCTGGAGGACGCGGGTTGCCAAGTCGAGGTCCCCCGCAACCAGACCTGCTGCGGCCAGCCCGCCTACAACAGCGGCGACCGCGCGACGGCGCAGGCCATCGCCCGCGACGTGCTGCAGGCGTTCGAGGGGTATGACTACGTCGTTGTTCCCTCGGGCTCCTGCGGCGGCATGCTCAAGCACCACCTGCCGCACCTGTTCGACGACGACCCTAACCTGCGCGCCCGCGCCGATGCGCTGGCGGAGCGGACGTGGGAGCTGGTGGGCTTCCTGACGGAGGTCATGGGCGTGACCGGCACCGGCGCCGCCTATAACGGCATCGCCACCTACCACGACAGTTGCAGCGGCCTGCGCGAGTTAGGACTGAAGACGCAGCCACGCGCGCTGCTGGCCGGCGTCATCGGGCTGGAGCTGCGGGAGATGACGGACCCGGAGGTGTGCTGCGGCTTCGGCGGCACGTTCTGCGTCAAGTATCCCGAAATCTCGACCCGAATGGTGCAGGACAAGGCGCGGGACATTGCGGCCACCGGTGCCGACACCCTGCTGGCCGGGGACATGGGCTGCCTGCTGAACATGGCCGGGCGCCTGTCGCGGGAAGGCAGCCCGGTGCGGGTACGGCACGTGGCGGAGGTGCTGGCCGGCTTGACCGCCGACGTCCCGCCGATCGGCGCAACGCGGGGATGATTTCTTCTCCCTCTCCCTCCGGGAGAGGGCCGGGGTTAGGGGGAGGGCAGGCGTCGTGTTTGCCCATCACAAGGCCGCCGTCCTTCGGAGCGCATGGCCGCCGCTCCGCAGCCAAGACCCCCTCACCCCAACCCTCTCTCGGAGGAAGAGGGAGCAGGGTAGCGCCGCCCTTACTTCCCTCGCACCGCAGCCAA
>CAXTCI010000189.1:0-10370 GCA_964242325.1 uncultured Acetobacteraceae bacterium | reverse complement strand
GCTTCAGGCGCCCGGTACCGCCGCCTCGGGCGCTACAACTCGCCGAACCTCTGCCCGCAACGCCGGCAGCACCTCCGCAGTGAACCAAGGATTGCGCTTCTCCCAAACCTCCGTCCGCCAACTCGGATGCGGCAGCGGGAAATACCGCGGCAGATACTCCCGGAACGCCCGCACCCGATCCGTCATCGCCCCCGGCCCCAGCGCGTCCGTCTGGGCATACGCCCCCACCAGCAGCGTCAGCCGCAGCGCCGGCATCCCCGCCAGCAGCCGCCGCCGCCAGATCGGCGCGCACTCCGGCCGCGGCGGCGCGTCGCCGCCGCGCGGCAGGCGCCCGGGATAGCAGAACCCCATCGGCAGGATGGCAACGCGCGCCGGGTCATAGAACTCCTCCGGCGTAAGGCCGAGCCAGCCGCGCAGCCGGTGGCCGCTGGCGTCCGTCCAAGGCGTGCCGCTGACATGGACCAGTGTACCCGGCGCCTGGCTTGCGATCAGCAGCGTCGCCGTCGCCGACACCCGGATGATCGGGCGCGGCCCAAGCGGCAGCTTGTCCGCGCAAACCGTGCATGCCCGGACCTCGCTGGCGAGGGCATCCAGCCCAGCGGCGTCCAGGGCAACGGCGTCCAAGCTGCCGGCTCCTACGTCCATTGCCGCAGCATCCGCTCCACCCAGGCCGGCACCACTTGCGTCGCCGGGCCGTGATGCGCCTCGTCGAACAACGCCGACCCGGCGGATGGCTCCAGGTTCAGCTCTACCGTATGCGCCCCCGCCGCATCCTGCACGAAGCCCGCGGCAGGATACACGTTGCCGGAAGTGCCGACCGAGGCAAACAGCCCGCACCCGTCCAGCGCCGCACCGATCCGGTCCATGCCCATCGGCATCTCCCCGAACCAAACGATGTCCGGGCGCAGCCGCGAAGCGCCGCAGGCAGGGCAGGGCGTATCCACGAACAGGTCCGCCCCCCACTCATGGCGCGCATCGCAGGCCAAGCAGCGGACCCGGCGCAACTCGCCATGCATGTGCAGCGGACGGCTGCCGGCACGGTCGTGCAGGTCGTCCACATTCTGCGTCACCAGCAGGAAGGCGCCGGGCCATTCCCGCTCCAGCCGGGCCAAGGCAAGGTGTGCGGCATTCGGCCGCGCATCCGGCAACTGCGCGCGCCGGGCGTTGTAGAATGCGTGCACGCCCACGGGGTCGCGGACAAAGGCCTCTGGCGTCGCCACGTCCTCGATCCGCACGCGCTGCCAGATGCCGCCGGGGTCGCGGAATGTGCTCAGCCCGCTTTCGGCGCTGACGCCGGCGCCGGTCAGGATCACGAGATCTGGTGGGGACATCGTGGCACGATCCTCGACGGCGGTGCCCTGCCAGTCAAGCTGCGGCAACTGTCGCAGGTCGCCTGCAACGAGGGGAAAAGCCAAACGCGAAAACTCTTGAAACCCCACGCGAGGAGAGGATCACAAATTCGTGATAGTTTTTGATGTTGCATTCCCACCACTGTGCCACGCCGTAGCAAGGTGAAACGCCCTCACTCCCTTCGAATCTGAGGGAAAGTCAGGTTCCAAGGTTCGAAAACCTCTTGCGCGGCTCGGCGTGAAACCAGTAGACGTCATGGCCGATCAGCGTCCGAAACAGCCAGTGCGTCAGCCTGGTGGTAACCGGACATGATAAGCGCTCGTCTTTGTTGAGGCCGGGCAGGACTGCCAAGCTTTTAACCGTGAGGCATGGCATGTGCAGGCGAAATGGAACGCCTGAGCGTGACGTGGGACTATACTTGAGAAGGATTTAGTAATGGACTGATTCAACGCCAAAACTATTACAAAAACAACGAAATGAGTTTCGGTTCGCGTCAACCTTGTCATGCTGGCAAAAAGAATGCTGCGGCATCTGCCATCATAATAAAAAGTAAAAGTTCAGGAGGAACGAGATGCCCAAATCGGCAGTTGCATACGCCAGCACGGCGTGTGCCGCCCTGCTCGCCGCAGCCATCGCCCTACCGGTGGACCCAGCCCGCGCGCAAACCCCCAACAGCGGCGTCAGCATCGGCCCCAGCGAGGGCCTAGCAGCACCCAACGCGCCGCAAGCCCCGCCCGCCGAGCACCTGTTCGGCGACTGGGGCGGTCTGCGTACCAAGCTGGAGAACGCGGGCATCAACATCACCGCCGACTGGGTGGCCGAGGTCGCCGGCAACACCGGCGGTGCGCAGCAGGGCGCAACCTATGCCGGGCAGGTCGGCCTTCAGGTGGACGCCGATTGGAACAAGCTCCTCCAAATCCCCGGCCTGCAAACCCACGTCGTCGTCGTGAACCGCCAGGGCAGCCTCGACAGCACCATCTTCGGCGACAAGCTCAACCCGACGCAGGAAATCTACGGGGCCGGCGGCGACGCAGGTATCCACTTCGTCTATGGCTATGCCGAGGAGTCGCTGCTCAACGGCCGGGTCGACATAGCCCTCGGCCGGATGCCGCTCCTGAACGACTTCGCCGCATCGCCGCTTTACTGCAACTTCATGAACAACTCGCTCTGCGGCAACCCCAAGCTGCTGCCCAGCGCCGATATCGGCATCAGCTCCTACCCGGATTCAGTGTGGGCCGGCCGGGTGCGGGTGCGCCCGACCCCGCAAACCTACATCCAGGTCGGCGCCTACGAGGTGAACCAGACCCTGTATGGCAACAAGTACTTCCGCTCGAACTTCGACTTCAGCAGCGCCGGGAGCAATGGCGCCGAGATCCCGATCGAGTTCGCCTACGAGCCGGTGATCGGCGCCGCAAGATTGCCGGGGCACTACAAGCTCGGCTTCGCGTATGACACCGCCCAGAACACCGGCTTCTTCAGCAACATGCAAGCCCTCAACAACGGGGTGCGTCCGACCGGCAACAAGACGGAGTTCTGGGCGCTTGCCGACCAGATGGTTTACCGCAACGGACCCGGCTCCCTGGACGGCATCACGCTTCTGGCCGGCTACACCCACTCCGACGGCTCCCTGTCGAGCTACAATGACCAAGTATACGTCGCGGCGATTGACCACGGCTTCTGGCGTGCGCGTCCGCAGGACCAGATTGCGCTGCTGGTGAACTACACCAACATCAGCGGCGCCTACGCGCGTGAGCAGCAACTCGACCTCGCTGCCGGCCTGCCGGTCCTAGGCGGAGCGACCGGGGTGCAGAGCAACTCGGTCCTTATGGAACTGAACTACAACATCCATGTCGGCCACGGCATAGATTTCGCGCCGGACTTCCAGTATTACTTCCGGCCAAATGCGCAAAGCAACATCAAGGACGCAGCGGTCTTCGGCTTCAAGTCGCACGTGAACTTCTGACCCCGCCGGGTCGGTGCTGGTTCTACAACCCACTACATAAACTCAGGAGCAGCCGGCGCGAGTGCGTCGGCTGCCCCTTCATTGTGGTCGCCAAACTCCTGGGCGAAGCGGGCGCATTCTTGTGAACACCGGCATCTCCGCCCAACGCCTCCATGGTGCGACGATCAATCGTGCGGGGTCGCCAGCCCAGGAGAAGCCTCAAGCCGACACTCACGCCAGGCCGTATTCGACCTCCGGGACGTAAACGGCCTGCTCCTTGCCCAGTAGGGAGCTGAACAGGGTAAATCGCTCAACCTGCACCGTCTCGCTGCGGAACAGGTTATGGCTCGCCACCCAGCCGGCAACCTTAGGCTCTGGAACCCCGTCAACGCGCGCCAAGGTGACGTGGGGATTGAACCGCCGCCGCTCCCGCTCCAGGCCGGCGCGCTGCAAGGCAGTTTCGATCTTGGTTTGCAGGTGTTCAAGCTGTGGCGTGCGCTCCACCCCAACCCACATCGTGGTCAGCTTGCCGCCCTTCGCGTACGTGCCGATCCCAGCCAACTGCAGGGTGAAGCCCGGCGCTCGCAGGGCAGCCAACGCCTGATCCACCTCCTCCGCCCGCCAGCCCGGCAAGTCGCCGACAAAGCGCAGGGTGACGTGGTAGTTCTCCGGCGGCACCCAGCGCGCGCCGGGCAGTCCCCCGGCCATCCAGGACAGCCGCTCCCGCAACGACCGTGGCAGGTCAAGAGCGACGAACAGCCTCATCGTCCCCGCCACCCCCTCCCATTGCGGGCGGCGAAGCAACTCCCCAATCCCAGGGCCACAAGGACCAAAGCCAGTCCGGGTGGCCCCTGAACGGCCGCGCCGCAGCCCGCCGGCAACGACGGCCAAACAAGTCCCGCCATCATGCCGAAACCTTCGCGAGAAGCTGCTCCATCAATGGCAACAGCCGGGCTACGACCTGGCGGACGCCCTCGGGATTGGGATGGATGTGGTCGGGCTGGTTCAAAGCAGGGTTGGCGGCGACGCCTTCAAGGAAAAAAGGATCATACAATACGTCGGGCCGCACGCCTAGCCGGGCGAACACCGCGGCAAACGCGCGGCCGTAATCCCCCCCAAGGTTCGGCGGCGCCACCATGCCCGACAGCAGCACCGGGATATGCCGAGCCGCCAGGTTGTCCAGGATGGCGCCGAGGTTCGTCTCCGTCCCTGCCGGGTCCAGCCCGCGCAGGCCGTCATTGCCGCCCAGTTCCACCAGCGCGGCATCGGCGCCGTCCGCCAAGGCCCAGTCCAGCCGCGCCAGCCCGCCCGCGGTGGTGTCGCCCGATACGGCGGCGTCCACGAACTGCACGTCATGCCCCCGCGCCCGCAGTGCCGCCAGCATGACGGCCTGGAACCCGTCCGCCGCCGCCAACCCATAGCCCGCAGCCAGGCTGTCCCCCAGCACCAGCACCCGCAAGGTGCGTGCGTAGGCCGGCCCGCCCGTAAACAAAAGGAGTGCGGCGGCACCCCCGGCGTTGGCCAGCCAGCGCCGGGTTCCATATGGAGCCTTCATGGACACAGCGTTGCACCCCCATTCCGCCCCCACGCCACTAGTGGAGGTGCGGGACCTACGGCTGACCGTGCCCGCGTCAGCCGGTCCCGTCCACATCCTGGCGGGTGTGACCCTGGACGTCCAGGCCGGCGAGGCCGTCGGCATCGTCGGACCCAGCGGCAGCGGCAAGACCAGCCTGCTGATGGTGCTGGCCGGGCTGGAGCAGGCGACCAGCGGCACCGTCCGCGTGGCCGGGCAGGACCTGACGGCCATGAACGAGGACGCGCTGGCCCGTTTCCGGCGCCAGACCGTCGGCATCGTGTTTCAAGCCTTCCACCTGATCCCAACCATGACCGCCCTGGAGAACGTCTCGGTCCCTCTGGAGTTGGCCGGCGTGCGCGACGCCGCGGACCGCGCGGCGGACAGCCTGCGCAACGTCGGGCTGGGCCACCGTCTCACCCACCTGCCGGGCCAGCTTTCCGGCGGCGAGCAGCAGCGCGTCGCCTTGGCCCGCGCCTTCGCACCCCGCCCGCGCCTGCTTCTGGCAGACGAGCCCACCGGCAACCTGGACCATGCCACCGGCCGCGCGGTGATGGACCTGCTGTTCGGCATGCAGGAAGAGCTTGGCACCACCTTGCTGCTCATCACCCATGACCCGGCGCTCGCCGCCCGTTGCACCCGCCGCATCCGCATCGCCGACGGCCGAGTCGTGGCCGAAGACAATCCGGCGCCCGGCAAGGAGGTCGCTGCAGCCGGCGACGCAGGGGTCCCGGCGTGATCGCACTCCGCTACGCCGCCCGGGAGCTGCGCGCAGGCGTCCGCGGCCTACGGATCGTGCTGGCATGCCTGGCCCTGGGCGTCGGCGCCATCGCCGCGGTCGGCAGCCTGCGCGAAGGGATCGAGGCCGGGTTGGCGTCCGAGGGCCGCCGCCTGCTGGGTGGCGACTTGGAGGTGCAGACCGGCGCCGAGGCCCCGCCCGACGCCCTGCGTGCCTGGCTACGCGACCGTGGCGGCCAAGTGTCGGACATCGTCGGCATGCGTTCCATGCTGGTGGTCCCCGGACCCGACGGCACCGGCGGCGAGCGCCAGCTCGTCGAGCTGAAGGCGGTGGACGGAGCTTACCCGCTCGTCGGACAAGCGACCCTGACCCCGCCCGGCGCCTTGCAGGATACCCTGGCCGTCCGCGACGGCAAGCCCGGCCTCGTCGCCGAGCAGCTCGTGCTGGACCGCCTGGGCGTACAACCCGGCGCCCTGCTGCGGCTAGGCAACAGCACCGTGCAGGTGCGCGCTGTCCTGGCATCCGAGCCGGACCGCGTCGCCACTCCCAGCATCCTGGGTCCGCGCGCCATGATCTCCACCGCCGCGCTGCCCGGCACCGCGCTGGTTCAGCCAGGTTCCCTGCTTACCTACGACCTGCGCGTGGCCTTGCCGCAGGGCACGAACGTGGCGGCGCTGTCGGCCGACCTGCGCGCCGCCTTCCCCAACCAGGGCTGGCGCCTCCGCGACGCCAGCGAGGCCGCACCCGGCGTCAGCCGCTTCATCGAGCAAACCAGCCTGTTCATGACCCTCGTCGGCCTGACCGCCCTGTTGGTCGGCGGCATCGGCGTCGCAACGGGCGTGCGCGCTTGGCTGGAAGCGCGCGGCCGCACCATCGCCACTCTGCGCTGCCTGGGCGCGCCAACACGGCTGATCTTCCAGGTTTACCTCATCCAGGTGCTGGCGCTCTCCGCGGTGGGCGTAGCCATCGGCGTGCTGTTCGGCGCGGTGGCGCCCGCGGCGGGACTGGCGCTGTTCGGCGACGCGCTGCCGGTGCCGGCGCGCCTGGGTCTATATCCCCGCTCCCTGGGTTTGGCGGCGCTCTACGGGCTTCTCACCGCCGGAGTGTTCGCGCTATGGCCGCTGGCCCGGGCGGCGGCGATCCCCGGGGCGGCGCTGTTCCGCGATGCCCTGCAACCGGTGCGCGTCCGGCGCCGCGGCCTCACGCTGGCGGCGAATGCCCTGCTGACGCTGGGACTGGTGGCCCTGACGGTGCTGACCTCGCCGGAACGCGGCTTCGCCCTGTGGTTCTGCGGCGGCGCGGCGCTGACTCTGCTGCTGTTCCGTGTCGGCGGTTCCGCCGTGATGGCGCTGGCCCGGCACGCGCCGCGCTTGTCCGCACCCTGGGCGCGTCTGGGCGTCGCCAACCTCTATCGCCCCGGCGCCACTACCCCGCTGATGCTGGTGTCCCTGGGCCTGGGCCTATCCACCCTGGCCGCCGTCGCACTGATCCAGGGCAACATACGCAATCAAGTCCTGGAGCAGCTACCGGTCAACGCCCCCAGCTTCTACTTCATAGACATCCAGAACGATCAGATGCCCCGCTTCACCAGCATCCTCAACTCCCAACCCGGCGTCGGCGAGGTCAACGAGGTGCCCAGCCTGCGCGCCCGCCTGGTCGCGGTGAAGGGCATCCCCGCCGCCGAGGTGAGGGCGACGCCGGAAACCCAGTGGGCGCTACGCGGCGACCGCGGCCTGACCTACAGCCGAACCGTCCCGGAAGGCTCACGCATCGTCGCCGGTCAGTGGTGGCCGGCGGACTATGCCGGCCCACCGCTGGTATCGTTCGACGCGGCCCTGGCGCGCGGCTGGGGCGTCGGCGTGGGCGACACCATCCGGGTCAACGTGCTGGGCCGCGACTTCGACCTCAAGATCGCCAGCCTGCGGGACATCGCCTGGCGGTCCCTCGGCATCAACTTCACCATGGTCGCCTCACCCGGCTTCCTGGAGCACGCGCCGCATACGCACATCGCCACCGCCCGCGTGGCACCGGCCGACGAGGCCGGGGTGCTGCGGGCAGTCACGGACGCCCTGCCGAACGTCAGCGGCATCCGCGTGGCGGACGTGCTGGGGGCGGTGGCGTCCCTGGTCGGCAAGATCGCGGCGGCGCTGGCGGCAACCGGCAGCATCACCCTGGCTGCCGGGGCGCTGGTGCTGGTGGGCGCAGTCGCCGCCGGGCAGCGGCGCCGCATGGCCGAGGCAGTCGTGCTCAAGACCCTCGGCGCCACGCGTCAGCAGATACGCGGCGCCTGGCTGGTCGAGTTCGGCATCGTCGGCGCGGCGGCCGGCGTGATCGCGGCGCTGGTGGGGACAGTGGCAAGCTGGGGCGTGGTCCACTACTTCATGCGGGCGGACTGGGTGTTCCTGCCCGGCGTCCTGGCGACGACCTTGCTGGGGTGCGTGGTGCTGATGCTCGGATTCGGCTATGCCGGCACCGCTTCGGCCTTGCGCGCAAGGGCGGCGCCGTTCCTGCGCAACGAGTAGCCGGCTGCTCAATGCAGAGCTGGATTGCCGAATCTGCTTGATCCAGCAAGGGTTTCATCCAACATAGGCGGCAAGGGCATCCTGCCCTCGCTCATCGAAGGACAAAGAGCTATGGCCTTCCTACCCAACCGGACTTACGCGCCGGCTACAGTCGCAGCCGGCGATATTGATGCCGGACTGCGCAGCTACATGCTGCGGGTCTACAACTGGATGTCGTCCGGCCTCGTGCTGACCGGCATCGTCGCCTACGGCATCGCCAACACCAGCCTGATTGACCTGTTCTACCAGCGTGTCGTGACGGCCCGTGGGGTAGGCATACAGCCGACCCTGCTCGGCTATGCCGCCATCTTCGCGCCGCTGGCGTTCGTGATGGTGCTCAGCTTCGGCGTCAACCGGCTGTCGCGCACCGCGACCCAGGCGCTGTTCTGGGCCTTCGCCGCCGCAATGGGCGCGTCGCTGGCCAACATCTTCCTGATCTACAGTGGCAGCAGCATCGCCCGCGTGTTCTTCATCACCGCAGGGACCTTCGGCGCGATGAGCCTGTGGGGCTACACGACCCGGCGGGATCTCACGCAGATGGGCAGCTTCCTGATGATGGGCCTGATCGGCATCATCCTCGCGTCGCTGGTCAACATGTTCATCGGCAGCACGGCGATGCAGTTTGGCATCAGCATCCTGGGTGTGCTGATCTTCGTCGGCCTGACTGCCTACGACACCCAGCGCATCAAGGGCGACTACCAGCAGTTCGCCTATGCCGAGGGCACCGACATCGCCGCTAAGCGCAGCGTGTTCGATGCGCTCACGCTGTATCTGAACTTCATCAACCTGTTCACCTTGCTCCTGCAGCTCTTCGGCGGTCGCAGCAGCAACAACTAACCTAAGCGGCGTACGGACGAGGCCCCGGGGAGTGATCCCCGGGGCCTTTTTTGTGTCCGGTTTCCAGGGCGGTAGGGGTCAACTTGCCGTGGGCTGCCTGGCGTGTCGGCACGAATGCAGCACATGTTGCGTTGCAACAAGTCATGCTGCCGGATTCTCGGCTGAGGTGCCTGCGATGGGTTTGGTAAAGTACGCGCTGAAGTTCCGCGTCTCGTTCTATGTGCTTGCCATCCTGATCCTCGTCTTGGGCGTGGCGTCCGTAATCAAGGCGCCAAAGGATGTGCTGCCCGAGGTGAACATCCCAGTCGTCACGGTGATCTGGACCTACACCGGGCTGTCCACCAAGGAGATGGAAAGCCGGGTCACGACATATACCGAGTTCTCGCTCAGCAACAACGTCAATGGGATCAAGAATATCGAGAGCACGACCCTGCAGGGCGTCTCCGTCGAGAAGATTTACTTCCAGCCCGACGTCAGCATTGATCTCGCCATCTCCCAGGTCGTCTCGGCGACCAACAGCATTCGCGCCGTGCTGCCACCGGGCATCAACCCGCCCATCGTTGTCCGTTACAGCGCCTCGTCCGTCCCGGTCATCCAGCTAGCCTTGTCATCGGACCGGCTCAGCGAGCAGCAGTTATTCGACTATGGCCAGTATCGAGTCCGGCAGGCGCTGGTAACCGCCCCCGGCGCGACGCTCCCGGCACCTTATGGTGGCAAGCAGCGCCAGATCATGGTGGACCTCGACCTCAAGGCGCTGGAGGGCTACGGCCTGACGCCGAGCGACGTGGTAACGGCGGTCACGGCGCAGAACGTCACGGTCCCCTCTGGGTTGGCCAAGTTCGGCGACCTGCAATACGTCATTCAGCTCAACTCGTCGCCGACCGCCCTCGACGTGCTGAACACTATCCCGTTGAAGGTGGTGAACGGCACCCAGATACTGATGCGCGACGTCGCCCAGGTTCGCGACGGCTACCAAGTCCAGCAGAACATCGTCCGCAAGGATGGGTCGCGGTCCGTCCTGCTGACCGTCCTCAAGAACGGCAACGCCTCCACGCTCACGGTGGTGAACAACGTGAAGCGCCTGCTCGGCGGCATCCGGGCCGCGGCACCGGAGGGGCTGACGATCACACCCCTGTTCGACCAGTCGGTGTTCGTGTCTGGCGCCATTAGCGACGTGGTGCGGGAGGGCGGGATTGCGGCCGGCCTGACCGGGCTGATGATCCTGCTGTTCCTCGGCTCCTGGCGCTCCACCATTGTCGTGCTCGTGTCGATCCCACTGGCGATCATGACCTCACTCACGATACTGACAGCGCTGGGCGAGACGATCAACATCATGACCCTCGGCGGCCTGGCGCTCGCGGTGGGCAT
>CAXTCI010000188.1:6644-10471 GCA_964242325.1 uncultured Acetobacteraceae bacterium | reverse complement strand
CTGGGCAGGAGCCGCCGCAGCCAGCATCAGCAGCATCGTCATCGCTCGGATCACGGCGAGTCCTCCGGTTTTAGCCGCAGGCTAGCCGATTCAACGCCAGAGCGGAATCTACTCCCTCTCCCTCCGGGAGAGGGTTGGGGTGAGGGAAGCAGCAGGCGCCGACCTCCCCCCGTAAGCGAACCGCTCCAGGGTGGTGCACCCGCCCTTGCGGTTTCCCTCACCCCAACCCTCTCCCGGAGGGAGAGGGAGCCAGCGGCACCGGCACGGCTTGTTCCAGTACGCGGGCGCCTCGCAGCACCAGGTCATCCCTGTACAACCCCGCTGCAAGCTGCACCGACCGCGGCAGCCCCGCCGCCGTCATGCCCAGCGGTACCGTAATTGCCGGCTGTCGCGTCAGGTTGAACAACAGCGTCCAAGGCGCCCAGTCCCGCAGCAGCGCCGCCAGCGCATCGCCCGTCGGCGCATCAGCCAGCGGCGGCGGCCCCGGGACGGTCGGGCACAGCACCAGGTCGAACCGCCGATGGAACAGCGCCATGCGATGCGCCGCCTGCACCCGCGCCGCCTCCCCCGCCACCACCGCCAACCCTCCTGCCCCGGCGTGATGCGCGGCCACGTCGGTGATGCCCTCATCCAGCAGCGCCCGCTGTTCCGGCGTCATCGCCGTGGCTAAGGCCGCCAGGGACAAGCCCCAAAGCTGCGCGAACGCCGCGCCGGCATCGGGGAGCCCTGGGTCCTCGTCCACGATCTCCGCCCCGGCGTCGGCCAGGATGGCGGCGGCCTGCTCCACCGCGGCGATGCCATCCGCATCCACCGGGGCTTCGAATCCCGGCGCCCGCAGGACCGACACGCGCAGGCCCGCCACCCCGTCCTCGATCCCCGTCCGCCAATCCCGGGGATCATCCGGCAGGCAGTAAGGATCGCGCCCGTCATGCCGCGCCAGCGCCGACAGCATCAGCGCGGCATCCCGCACCGTCCGCGTCAGCGGCCCGGCGCAGCTCACGCTCCCAAAGGCGCTCAACGGCCATTGCGGCACCCGGCCGAAGGTCGGCTTCAGCCCCACGACGCCGCACCAGGCCGCGGGGATACGTACGCTGCCCCCGGCGTCGGTCCCCAGGTGCAGCGGCCCGAAGCCCGCCGCCGCCGCCGCGCCTGCACCGGACGACGATCCACCCGGCGAGTAGGCCGGGTTCCAGGGATTGCGGGTGATCCCGTGCAGCGGGCAGTCGCCGGGTGACTTCCAGCCGAACTCGGTCGTGGTAGTCTTGCCCAGGATGACGGCGCCGGCCGCCTTCAGCCCCAACACAGACGGACCGTCCACGGCGGCCGGTTCGGCCGAGGTCGTGCGGCTGCCCCTGCGGGTCGGCAGGCCCGCCAAGTCCACCAGGTCCTTCACCGTGCACGGCACGCCATCCAGCGCGCCCAGCGGACGCCCGGCCCGCCACCGTCCCTCGCTTTCGCGCGCAGCCAGGAGCGCACGGGGGTCCATGACAGCAAACGCATTCAGTGCGGGGTTATGGCGCGCAACGCGCTCGGTCACCGCTTGCAGCGCCTCGACGGGGCTGAGGTCGCCGCGGGCATACTGTGCCAGCAGGTCCTCGGCGGACATGGTGGCGGGATCATCGCTCATCGGGCGCCTCGTTCGGTGCGGTGCGGAGCCAGCCAGCCCATCTTGGCCTCCGGCTCGGCGTCGGTGCTGGGCAAATAAGGCTTGATGTCCAGCAGCGGCGTGCCGTCCATGCAGTCGAGATAACGGACCCGCAACCGCCCCGGCCCGTCCGTGCCGTCAAACGCCACCACGGACAAGCCGACGGGATTGGGCCGCAGCGGCGCCCGGGTGGCGAACACGCCGCGGGACCGGCTATCGAACGGCGGGGTTAGCTGCAGCACATCGTCCTGCGGCCCCAGCCAGTAGAGCAGGATCAGGTGCGAGAACCCCTCCAGCGCGAGCAGCCCCGGCAGATAGGCCGCGTCCACGGCGGCGATGCAGGGCGGCGCCGGGTCAGGCTGACGGCCGTTGCGGGGGCAGTCGTTTATGGTGCGGAACGGGGTGTGCAGCGTGCCGATGGGACGCAGCAGCACTAGGACACCTGCGTCAAGCCTGGGCCACCGCGGCGGACCAGGGCGACATCGCGTCGCTGATGCCGGTCCGCGTCCCATCCCGTTCCAGGATCAGGTTGGGGCAGGCGAAGTTCACCGGCAGCACGCCGTGCTCCACGACCTCCACCGGCCCGTCCGCCGCCAGGGCGTCGCGCACATCCTGCGGCAGGCGCGCATCGGCATGGACGGTCGTGGGGTCCGACACGTCGATGCGCGGCTGGTGCGCCGCGGCCGCCGGGTCCATGCCGCCATCCACGAAGGCCAGCATTTGCACCACCGACGCCAGGATGCGCCGCCCGCCGGACGCGCCCGCCGCCAGCACCGGACGGTCGTCCCCGTCTCGCACGATCACCGGGCACATGTTGGTCAAGGGCCGCTTGCCCGGCGCCATCGAGTTCGGCTGCCCCGGCCGCGGGTCGAACCACATCACCCCATTGTTCATCAGCACCCCGGACGCCGGCAGCACCACCCGGCTGCCCATCGAGGACAGCAGGGTCGTCGTCATCGCCACCATCGTCCCGGCCTCGTCGCACACCGTCAGGTGCGTGGTGCAACTTTCGGCCGCCTTCGGTTCGGCGTCGCCAATCCCCGCCAGGCGCTCGGCATACCCGGCCTTCAAGGCGCGGGCCAGGGCAGCGTACCAGGCGGCGTCCGGCGTGCCCTGGACCGCCGGCAGCCCGTCCAGCACCCGCGCCAGCGTCGGCGCTGCGGTCAGGCCACCCGCCGCCTGCACCGTGCGTCCGTGCCAAGGAATGTCCTGCGCGGGCACAACGCTCGCCTCGCACCGCCGCAGGTCGTCGCGGTCCAGCACGCCCCCCATCGCCGCCACATCCGCGGCGATCTCGGCCGCGACGTCGCCCTCGTAGAAGTCGCGCAGCCCGGCCTGGGCCAGGTGCTCCATCGTGTCCAGCAGGCCGCCCAGTTGGAAGAACCCAGGGTCGCCCTGGTAGGGAGCAACCGGCGGCAACCCGTCCGGCAGGTAGATGCGGGCGCTTTCGGGATACAGCCGCAGCACGGCGGCGGCGTTGGCCACCTTGAGCGTGGTGAACCAGTCCTGCGGCAACCCGCGCCGGGCCAGCGCCAGCGCCGGCGCCATCACCTGGCTCAGCGGCAGCGCGCCCCAGCGCCCATGCATGTGGGCATAGCCCGCCAGGGCCGACGGTATGACGAAGGAAAGCGGTCCGTGGATGTTGGCGTCGCTTTCCACCTCCGGCCAGGTGAACAGGTCGGCCTTGCTGCGGCCCGTCAGGCGGAACAGCGAGGTATCCAGCCGCCCCGGCGCGCGAGGACCGAAATCCACGATGTCCGCCCGTGCCTGCCCGGCCCGGTGCACCACCGCGAATCCGATGCCGCCCAGCCCGCTGTTCCACGGCTCGACCGCCGCCAGGGCCAGCGCCGTGGCCACTGCGGCGTCCACGGCGTTGCCGCCGGCATCCAGGACCATCACGCCGGCCAGCGCCGCATCCCGCGACTGCGACACCACCATGCCCCGGCACCCGGACGCCCCGGGCTTGGTCACCTGCCAGTTTTGCGTCAGGTGAGGATGCTTGGAGTCGTGCAGCGGATGGTTGGTCATGTGCGTCCCTGGCTCGTCAGCCCCAGCCTAACCGCAAGCAGCAAGCCGGGCCAGTTGCTATGGAGCGCAACAGGCCGGGCCAGTTGCTATGGAGGGCAACAAGCCGGGCCAGTTGCCGTGCAGGGGATATTGATGGCAGGAAGATGACACGGAA
>CAXTCI010000188.1:0-6544 GCA_964242325.1 uncultured Acetobacteraceae bacterium | reverse complement strand
CAAGCCGGGCCAGTTGCCGTGCAGGGGATATTGATGGCAGGAAGATGACACGGAACTGTGGCTGGACGCCCCGCGTCCAGCGGTGCCAGCGAACCCCTAGTAACTTCCGGAGGCCCAGACGCATGACCCCAGACGCCGGCCCGGCTGCAACTTCGGCCGCCATCCGCCAGGAAACCGGGATGCAGGAGCTGAGGCCGGCGACTGGAAACGGCCCGCGCCCACAGGTCAGCTTCGTCGTGCCCGCCTACAACGAAGAGCGCCTGCTGCCCTCTTGCCTCGCAGCCATACGCGCCGAGATCGAGCGCGCCGGCTGCTCCGCAGAGGTGATCGTAGTCAACAACGCAAGCACGGACGCCACCGCGGACGTCGCCGCTGCAACGCCGGGCGTCACCGTGGTGGAGCAGCCGGTGAAGGGACTGGTGCAAGCGCGCAGCGCCGGCTTTCGGGCCAGCCGTGGCCTGCTGATCGCCAACATAGACGCTGACACCCTGATCCCCGAGGGCTGGCTAAAGCGCGTGCTGCAAGCCTTCGAGCAGAACCCAAAGCTGGTCTGCTTCAGCGGCCCATATGACTACTACGACGTCCCCATGCACATCCGTGCCTTCGCGCGGACCTTCTACCTGGTGGGATACGCCACATACGCCTTCAACAAGCATGTAATGGGCGTCGGCGCGATGGTGCAGGGCGGCAACTTCGTGCTCGTCCGGGACGTGATGGAGCGGCTCGGCGGCTACAGCAACGCCTTCACCTTCTATGGCGAGGATACGGACATAGCCCGGCGCATGAGCCGGGTTGGCGATGTCGTGTTCACCTTCAAGCTGATGGCCAAGTCATCCGGACGCCGCCTGCGTGGGGATGGTCTGGTGATGACCGGCATCCGCTATAGCGCAAATTACTTGTGGGCCACCTACTTCCGCAAGCCATTCACGGAAGCTTGGAACGACTACCGTTAAGCGGCAGCTGTACAGAAAAACGGGGAGGGCAACAGCCCTCCCCGCCCCACTGAAGCCGACTGCTTAGATGCGCTTGGTCGTATCCGTCGTCGTTGTCGTGGTGGTGGTCGTGGCCGGGCGTGTGGCGGACGACACGTCCTCGACGTCCACCTTGGTCTCGCGCACAGTGTCCCGTACGGTTTCTACGCGATCGGCAGCTTCCTTCTTGATGCCGATTTCCTCGATCACCCGAGTCTCCTTGCCCACCACGGCCTCCTCGGACGTCGCCCGGGCCTCGATGGTCTTGTCAGTAAAGGCATCGCCCACGCCGGCGACACGCTCGTTCACCGGGCGGCGCTCAAGCGTAACGCGCTCCTCATGAAGCGTAACCTGCTCCTGGACCGGCGTCTCGACGACATGGGACGTCACGCGGACGCCACCCGCGTCATGCTCGCGCTTTCCGACAACCAGGTCCTCCTTCATGACCTTGATGGTGTCGTCCCCTGTAGCTGTAGTCATGGGGGCTGGCGCCGTCCGGCTCGCCGCGTCGGTCATGCCGACGCCGGTGTCCATCGTGCTTGCCCGGGTTGAACCCATCCCCGTGCCGGTCCCCATCTCCACGTCGCGGGCTGCCGTCGAGTCACGGACCGGCGTAGTGCCGCCCATCATGCCAGCAGTGCCGGCCATGCCCAATGCGCCCGTATCCATGGCGCCTGTCGCCATGGCGCTCGTGGGTGCCGTTCCGGCATAGCCGGTGCTCATGCCCATCAGCTGCTCGACGTGAGCGGCCTGGCCGTCGTCTGCCCGAACGGTCACCAAGGTGCCGCCGCTGCTCACGCCCTCTTGGTAGGTCTGCGCATCGGCCTCGCTGATCCCCGCGCCGGTCAGGCTGCCCAACAGGCCGCCCGCCGCCGCGCCAACGCCGGCGCCGGTGAGCGCTGCAACCAGCCAGCCCGCCGCAACGAGAGGGCCAATGCCCGGAATTGCCAACGCGCCGATGCCGGCCAACAGCCCTGCACCGCCACCCAACACCGTGCCGAGGCTGGCACCAGTGCCGGCGCCTGTCGCCGCACCCTGCTCCGGGTCGCCGCTGGTCATGCCGGTATTGGTCCCGGTCGTTCCGGCCGTGCTGCCGTAATTGGCGTTCGCATGGTCCTTGTCACCCGACACGATGCTGATGTCACTGTGCGGGATGCCGGCGCTTTCGAGCGATGAAACGACCCGGGCTGCTTCGGCATAAGTAGGATAGACATGTGCGATGGTGCGCATGGTTTATAATTCCTTGAAACTGGAGGTGGTTACGAGGCCGGGCCGACGTTGCCCTGATAGTCGCAGTAGACGTCTACGGACGCACCGTTCTTCATGCCCTTGCCGCGCCAGATGCCATCTGCGTCCTTCTTGAGGCCGGTCACCTGGGTGAAGCCGCCCTTCTCGATCCGGCGCCGCGCCTCATTCATCGTGAAGCTGTTGCGGCCCTTCACGGGAGCGGCGGCAGTCTTGTTGTTGGCGTTGCTGGTCGTCACCGCTGGGGGAGTGGCCGAACTGTTGTTGCTCGGATTGAGTTGTGACGGAGTGTTGGTGGTGATGCCGGGCAGGTTGCGCCCAGGCGTGCCCATGGTCGTTCCTGGCGTCGTCGTGCTGGGCGTGGTGGTTGTGGTCTGAGCAGATGCCATGCTGCAGACCAGTGCGGCAGCAATCCCAAGCTTCATTGCGTTCATGTCAGTTTCTCCTCCGTTGCTATGCCTGCCCAACGTCTTCCGGTGGGAAATGGTTGCGGCTCACAGATAAAACCTGGCGGGTCCGGAAGGCTCTCAGCGGTTCACCAAATTTCGCACCAGTCGGGCCAATTCTGCCCCTTCGAACGGCTTCGGCAGCACCGCCTCGCGCGGTCCCAAGGCACGTCCCGCGAGCGACGCCATGCGGCCCGTGATGAAGACGATGACCATCTCGGGCGCCAAAGCGCGCAGCTTATCCGCCAACTCCATGCCATTCCAGCCGGCGCCAAGGTCCACGTCCGTCACCATCACCGGCGCCTGCAGCCCGCCGCGCATCAGCGTCAGCGCTTCCTCTGCCGTCGACGCCTCGACCACGCCGAAACCGTCGTCTTCCAGCATCAGCGCGACCGTCATACGGACGAGCGCGTCGTCTTCGACAAGGAGAAGGCAATTCTGTTTGTCGGACATGGGAAAGGCCGCCGGAGGTTTGCTCGCACGGGGTCCAACGGGCCGTATCCAATTTCGTTCGCCGCCGCACCATTAGCCGCAAAACTATTGATATGCGGTCACGTACACTTAACCGTCAGCCTCAGCCCAAAAGACGGCCGATCACCCGCGCCGTGTAATCCACAACCGGGATGATGCGGCCATAGTTGATCCGCGTTGGCCCGATTACTCCGATGGCGCCGACGATGCGGTCGGCATCGTTGCGCGCCGGCGCCACCACCATCGCAACGCCGCTGGCGCCGAATAGCCCGCTTTCCGCGCCGATGAAGATGCGTACCCCGTCCGACGCCTCGGCCAGATCCAGCAGCCGCAGCATGGTTTCCTGCTGCTCCAGCCGCTCGAACAAATTCTGGATCGCGGCGAGGTTCTCGATCTGCGTGACTTCCGACAGCAGCCGGGCCTGGCCGCGCACGATCAGGGCGCCGCCCCGGCCCTCCCCGGTCCAGATGGCGAGCCCGGTTTCCACCACCTGGGACGTCAGCGCATCCAATTGGGTCCGGTCGTCCGTCATGTCGGCGCTGACGGCCCGGCGCAGCTCCGCCAGGCTGCGCTCCGCCAGGCTGCGACCCAGCAGGTGGGCGTTCAGGTAATTGGCCGCCGCCGTCAGCGCCGACGGCGGCAGGCCCGGCGGCGTTTCGATGACGCGGTTCTCCACCTGCCCGTCCGACGACACCAGGATCACCAGCGCCCGGCCCGGCCCAAGCGGCACGAACTCGATGTGCCGCACCGCCCCGTCCGATTTCGGCGCCAGCACCAGCCCTGCAGCCCCGGCCAGCCCGCCCAGCATGGAACTGGCCTCGGCAAGCGTGTCCTCCAGGCTGCGCCCACGCGCTTCCAGCGCCCGGGTGATCGTTTCCCGCTCCTCCTCTGGCAGGCTGCCGGTCTGCAGCAGACCGTCCACGAACAAGCGCAGCCCGCGGTCGGTCGGCAGGCGGCCGGCGCTGGTGTGCGGCGAAAACAGCAGCCCGGCGTCCGTCAGGTCCGCCATCACGTTGCGTATCGTCGCCGGCGACAGCGACATCGGCAGGCGGCGTGACAAGGTGCGGCTGCCGACGGGTTCGCCGGTGGCGACATACTGCTCCACGATCTCCCGCAGCACGGTCGCCGCGCGGGGATCGAGCCCCGGCGGCATCCCCGTGCGCGGCGGCCCTCCACGGTCCCGGGCAGCCACCATCCGGCTATTCCCGCCGGGTTACTTGGGGAGGGGAGGCGCCGGACAGGATGGCCTCGACCACCTCCTGCACCTCATAGGCCTCCGTCACCGTCGCCAGGTGGTGCGCCTCGCCGCGAGTCATGCGGGCGACCTCCTGTAGCTGGAGGTGCAGCACCAGGGGGCGCAGGCGCTCATTCGGCACCGCGTCGGGGTCAGCCACCCAGGAGCCGTCCGGGCGCTGCCGCTCGGCGATGGACCAGTCGCGCAGGCGTATGTCGCTGATGCCGCTGATCGTCCAGGTGTTGGTGTCATCCGCCGCGATTCCGCCAACTGCACCCTGCAGCCGGCCCGGCAGCCCGCCGGCATCCAGCCGGGCTTGTATGGACCGCTCGCTGCCCTCTCCGTCCCGCGGATACTCGGCGTAGCTCGACCCCAGGTGCAGCGGCCCCAGCAGGCGGCGCGACAGGAACAGGAAGTGGGATACCACCTCCCGGGTGAAGCCGCCCTCGGCCCGGCGGTCCAGCCAGGGCGCGGCATCCATCTGCCAGGGGCGCGGCCACTTGGCGAAGCCCACATCCACGCTGAACCCGCGCGGCGCCCCGGTGACCCCGGCCTCCAGCCAGCCGGCAAGGCTCGCCACCGCCGGGGAGGATGCAAAGGGAAAGTTGACCGCCACGCGGGCATTGTCTGCTTCCCCCAGGAAGCGCCGGCTGTCCGCCAGGTTCGCGGATAACGGCTTTTCCAGGAACACCGCCCGCCCGGCAGCCATCGCCATGCGGGCATAGTGCAAGTGGGTGCCAGGCGGCGTCGCGACGTAAACGCAGTCGGCACCCGCAATGACGGCCTCGGCCGATCCGGCGCGGGGGATGCCAGGCACGGCGGCGCCGATCCGGTCCAGCGCGGCGGGCGCCGAGTCCCAAATGCCGGAAACGTGCACGACGTCCGTCGGCTGGTCCTGGGCGGCGCGCAGCAGCCGCTCGCCCATGATGCCGGCCCCGATGATCCCCAAGCCGATGGTCATGCCCTGTCCCGCTCCTTCGTGCCGTAGAGTGGCGTGCAGTGCCGTGCAAGAACCGGCCCATTTGCGCTATATGGCCCTTCCCCATCACAGGACATCACCATGCGCCATGCCGGCCGCGCCGCCGATGCGATGCGAGACGTTTCGATCACACCTGGCTTCGCCCGGCACGCCGAAGGGTCCTGCCTGATCCGCGCCGGCGGCACCGAGGTGCTGTGCACCGCCAGCGTCAGCAGCCGCACCCCGTCCTTCCTGCGTGGCAGCGGCCTGGGCTGGGTGACGGCGGAATACGGCATGCTGCCCCGCGCCACCCACCAGCGCGGCGACCGCGAGGCCGCACGCGGCAAGCAGTCCGGACGCACCCAGGAAATCCAGCGCCTGATCGGGCGCAGCCTGCGCGCCGTCGTGGACCGCTCCGCCATGGGCGAATGCAGCATCACCCTGGACTGCGACGTACTGAACGCCGACGGCGGCACCCGTTGCGCCAGCATCACCGGCGCCTGGGTGGCACTGGAGCTGGCGTTCCGGCATTTGCAGCGGAACCGGGTGATCGCAGGCTCCCCCATGCGCGGCCAGGTCGCGGCGGTCAGTTGCGGGCTGGTCGGTGGGGCGGCGCTGCTGGACCTGGACTATGCCGAGGACAGCGGGGCGGAGGCGGACGCCAATTTCGTCCTGACGGACGCCGGCGCCATCGTCGAGGTGCAAGCCTCGGCCGAGGCCGCGCCATTCAGCGAGGCGCAGCTTGGGGAACTGCTGGGCCTGGCCCGGCTGGGCACGAGCCGGCTGCACGCGGCCCAGCGAGCCGCCCTGGATGCGGTTACGAACCCGGATGCCGCTTGATGCCGCGTCCCTTGCCGCCGGGCAGCACATTGGTGATCGCCACCCACAATGCCGGCAAGCTGCGGGAGATCGCCGACCTGCTGCGCCCGCTCGGCGTAGAGGCCACGTCGGCGGGCGCGTTAGGCCTGCCGGAACCGGTGGAGGACGCGCCGGACTTCGCCGGCAACGCCGCGCTGAAGGCTCTGGCCGCCGCCCGCGCGTCCGGCTTACCCTCGCTGGCGGATGACAGCGGGTTCTGCGTCGCGGCCCTCGGCGGGGCGCCGGGCGTGGTGTCGGCGCGCTGGGCCGGGCCGGGCAAGGACTTCGCGGCGGCGATGGAGCGGGTGTGGCGGGAGATGGCCGGCAGCGCGGACCGCCGCGCCTGGTTCATGTGCGCCCT
>CAXTCI010000187.1:0-10576 GCA_964242325.1 uncultured Acetobacteraceae bacterium | reverse complement strand
GACGTGGTGGCGCGCTACAAGCGGGCGCGCGGGTTCTCGGTTATGCACCCGATGGGCTGGGACGCCTTCGGCCTGCCGGCGGAGAACGCGGCCCGGGACCGCGGCGTGCATCCGGCCGAATGGACGTATGCCAACATCGCCGCCATGCGGGCAGAGCTGCAGCGAATGGGCCTGTCGATCGACTGGTCGCGGGAGTTCGCGACTTGCGACCCCGAGTACTACGGGCAGCAGCAGCGCCTATTCCTGCGCCTGATGGCGGCGGGGCTGGCGGAGCGCAAGCTGAGCTGGGTCAACTGGGACCCGGTGGACGGCACCGTACTGGCCAACGAGCAGGTGATTGACGGACGCGGCTGGCGGTCCGGCGCCCCGGTCGAGAAGCGGCAGCTCAGCCAGTGGTTCCTGCGCATCACCCAGTTCGCGCCGGAGCTGCTGGCCGCGCTGGACGGCATGGACGGCTGGCCCGAACGCGTCCGCACCATGCAGGCCCGCTGGATCGGCCGCAGCGAAGGCGCAAGGGTGCGCTTTCCGCTGACGACGCCGGCCGGAGACCAGAGCCAGATCGAGGTGTTCACGACCCGGCCGGACACGCTGTTCGGCATGTCCTTCGTAGCACTCGCGCCGGAGCATCTGGTGTCCGCCCACGCCGCGGCGCTTGACCCGGCGGCGGCGGCCTTTGTGGCCAAATGCCGCAGTCTGGGCACCAGCGAGGCCGCCATCGAGACGGCGGAGAAGCAGGGCTATGACACCGGGCTGCGTGTAGGGCATCCGTTCCTGCCCGGGGTGACCTTTCCGGTCTGGATCGCCAACTTCGTGCTGATGGAATACGGCACCGGCGCCATCTTTGGCTGCCCGGCCGGCGACCAGCGGGATCTGGACTTCGCCCGGAAGTATGGGTTGGCGACTCCGGCGGTGGTGCTGCCGCCGGGGGAGGACGCCGGGTCGTTCACGGTGGGCGCGCAGGCGTATGACGGACCCGGCCGCATCATCAACTCCGGCTTCCTGGACGGGATGGATACGGACGCGGCCAAGCGCGCGGTGATTGACGCGCTGGAGCGGGATGGGGCAGGGACGGGCGTCGTCAACTGGCGGCTGCGGGACTGGGGCGTCAGCCGGCAGCGCGGCTGGGGCTGCCCGATACCGCTGATCCACTGCGACGCTTGCGGCACGGTGCCAGTACCCGACTCAGACCTGCCGGTGCGGCTGCCGGAGGACCTGTCTTTCGATAAGCCCGGCAACGCGCTGGACCACCATCCCACCTGGAAGCACGTTGCGTGCCCTGTTTGCGGCGCTCCTGCCCGACGCGAAACCGACACCCTCGACACCTTTGTGGACAGTAGCTGGTACTTCGCCCGGTTCTGCGCCCCGCATGCGGCGGAGCCGGTTCAGCGTGCGGCGGTGGACCACTGGATGCCGGTGGACCAGTATATCGGCGGGATCGAGCACGCGATCCTGCACCTGCTCTACGCCCGGTTCTTCACTCGGGCGCTGCAAGCAATCGGTGTGCTGGACGTGGCCGAGCCGTTCCGCGGCCTTTTTACCCAGGGGATGGTGACGCACGAAAGCTACCAGGACGGCAACGGCGCCTGGCTGTATCCGGACGAGGTCGAGCGGCTGCCGGATGGCGCCGTGGTCCAGCGCGCGAACGGCCAACCCGTCGTGCTGGGCCGGGTCGAGAAGATGTCCAAGAGCAAGCACAACACCGTGGACCCCGGCGCGATCATCAACCGCTACGGCGCCGACACTGCGCGCTGGTTCGTGCTGTCGGACAACCCGCCGGAGCGGGATATCGAGTGGACCGAGGCGGGGATCGCCGGGGCGCACCGCTTCATGGGCCGGGTGTTCCGCATCGGCCAGGCCATGGCGGCGGCGACCCAGGCAGCATCTACCCAGGCTGGGGCGACCCAAGTCGGGGCGGCTCCGACGGAGTTCGCGCCGGAGGCAATGGCGCTGCGGCGGACGGCACACCGCACCGTCGTGGCGGTGACGGAGGCGTTGGAAAGCTTTGCGTTCAACGTCGCTGTCGCCCGGCTGCACGAGCTGACATCCGCATTGCTCGACGCGGAGCGCGCGCCGGAGACCAAGGGCCTGGCCTGGGCTCGGCGGGAAGCCGCGGGCATCCTGGCGCGGCTGCTGGCGCCGATGGCGCCGCACCTTGCGGAAACGGTGAACGACATGCTGGACCCCGGTAGCCCGCTGCTGGCCGACCAGCCCTGGCCTGCCGCGGATCCGGCGCTGGTGGCGGTGGACCAGGTGACGGTGGCGGTGCAGGTGATGGGCAAGCTGCGCGCCACCGTGCTGCTGGCGCCCGGAGCGGACGCTGCAACGGCCATCGCCGCGGCGGAGGCCGACCCTGCGGTGGCACGGCTGCTGGACGGCCGCCGGGTGGTGAAGCGCATCCACGTGCCGGACCGCATCGTGAACTTCGTGGTGGCGGGATGAGCGCCGGGCCGGTGCCCAGCCCCGTGCTGGGCCGGCGCCTGGTCCTGCTGGGCGCGGCTAGCGGGCTGGCCGGCTGCGGGTTCCATCCACTGTATGCTCCGGCGGCTGGCGGCGCGCCCGGCCCAGCGGCGGCGGAGCTGGCGGCCGTTTATGTGCCCATACTGCCGGAGCGGAACGGCCAGCTCATCCGCCAGGCGCTGCAGCAGCGGTTCGAGGGCACCGGGACGGGGGTGGCGAAGAAGTATCAGCTCGAAGTCAACTACACCGTGGCGGGCGAGGGCATCGCGCTCCAGCGGGACAACTCGACGACGCGGATACGGCTGGTCGGCACGGCGTCGTGGGTGCTGCGTACCCTGTCGCTGGAGCGCACGCCGCTGGCAAACGGGTCGGCGCGGGTGCTGGACGGCTACAATATTTTGGACCAGCAATACTTTGCCGCGGACCTTGAGGGCCAGGCAGCCAATGTGCGGGTGACGCAGGCGCTGGCGGACCAGATCACGCTCAAGCTGGCGACCTACTTCCAGCAGCACGCCAACCGGACGACGTGAAGCCGCCCGCTTGAAGCTCGATGCCCGCCGCATGGCGGCGTTCCTGCGCGATCCCGGCCCGGTGCGCGCCGTGCTGCTGCACGGGGACGACGAGGGCATGGTGCGGCACCGGGCGGGGCAGTTGACCCAGGCCGTGGTGGGCGCGGCGGACGACCCGTTCCGGGTGGCCTGGCTGTCACGGGAAGACCATGCGCGGCTGGCAGAGGAAGCGTCTGCCATCGCCATGATGGGTGGCCGGCGCGTGATCCGGGTGCGGGACGCGGGCGATGCGCTGCTGACGCCGGTGACGGCGGTGCTGAAAGGCCCCGGCGACAGCCTGGTGGTGCTGGAAGCCGGGGCGCTGCCGGGCAAGAGCAAGCTGCGGGCGCTGCTGGAAGGTGCGGCGAACGGGGCGGCTTTGGCGTGCTATCCAGAGGACGGCAAGGCGCTGCAGGATGCGGTCGAGGGCGGGCTGCAGGCGGCCGGAGTGCGGCTAGACCGGGATGCGCTGGAATGGCTGTTGCAGCGCATCGGCGGGGACCGCGGAGCAACGCGGGGCGAAGTCGAGAAGCTCATCCTCTATGCCGGCGCGGAGCGCTCGCTGGATTTGGATGCCGTGCGCGCCTGCGTGGGCGATCAAGCGGCGGTGTCGTTCGACGATGCGGTTTATGCCGCGACCTTGGGAGATGTCGCCGGGGCGGACCTGGCGATGGAGCGGACCTTGGCCGAGGGCATGGCGCCCGTCGCGGTGGTGCGCGGGGTGCTGTCGCATTTGGGACGGCTGCACTTGGCGCGAGGGCACATGGTGGCAGGACTATCGGCGGGGGATGCGGCCCGGGCACTGCGGCCGCCGGTGTTCTTCAAGCGGGCAGAGGACTTCGCGCGGTCTCTGGCGCTGTGGGACGCCGGGCGGCTGGGCCAGGCGATGGAGGAGGCCCGGCGAGTGGAATTGGCGTGCAAGCAGACCGGGGCGCCGGATGGGCTGCTGGTACGACGGCTGGTATTGGCGCTGGCGCGGGGCGCGGCCGGGCGGCGGGGACGGTAGCCGCGAGACGGCCGGGGTTGCCGCGGGGCCGGGACGGGGCACTCCGACATCACTATAGCATTTGATCTGCCACACGCTTAGCAAACCGAAATTTCTTCCGTTTCCCGACCGCGTTAGATGCGATCTAGCATTGACCAGTTCCGCCGGGTTGAGGCAGGCTCAACGGTGAGGGAAGCAGAGGAGGCAGGAGCAATGGCCGCGAAGTGCAGGATGGGCTTCTGGGCGCTGCTGCCAGCGGCGGGGTTGGCGGCTTGCGCGCAGGCGCCGATGGGGCCGACGGTTCAGGTATTGCCCGGCGCGCGCAAATCGTTTGAGGCATTCCAGCTCGATACCGCGACGTGCCAGCAATATGCGCAGGGCCAGGTCGCCGGGCAGGCCGAGGCGGCGAACAACAGAGCCATCGGCGGGGCGGTGCTTGGCACCGTGCTTGGTGCTGGGTTGGGCGCGGCGGTGGGTGGTGGCCGCGGGGCGGGCATCGGCGCCGCCGCAGGGGCCGGGCTGGGGACGGCCACCGGCGCTGACTACAGCGCCAACGTGCAGGGCGGCATCCAGGCCCAGTATGACAACTCCTATTCCCAATGCATGTACAGCCATGGTGACCGCGTGGCGGGCCTGCCTGACCCGGAACAGCGAGTGGTGCAGCGCCGCCGCGTTCCGATGCCGCAGGTTGCCCATGCGCCAGCGGCAGGAGCGGACTGGGTGGCGCCCGCGGTTGCGACTCAGGGCGGCGGGGTAAAGGCGTCCGCGTCCTCGGATTGGGTGAAGCCGGTCCAGGGCGAGTAGCGCGCATGGCCCGGCTGCGACGCGCTGGAGCCGCAGCAGGGGGCGCGCTGCTGCTGGTGGCGGGTGTGGCCTTCGGGCAGGGTGTGCCTGGGCCGGTGGACCTGGACGCGCCGGCTCCAGTGTCGGCTCCGCCTGGGTCCGGGCCGGTGATGGCCGCCCCAGCGCCGCCGATGCCCATTGTGGTCATGCCGTCTGTGGACGCGGCACCTGATGCCGCGCCGGCCATCGCGGCGCCACGTGCCATGCCGGCCCCTGCCGGCCCGGCTGCCTCGGCAGCGGCGGCTGCGGGTTCCGCGCCCTCATCAGACAGCTTGAGGCCGGAACGGCCGGCCGGCCCGGACATAGGCGCGGGCAGTCCCGCCAACATGGCTGATGGGCTGCCGAAGGCAGAGGTGCCGACACCAGCGGCTCCATTCACGCTAACGCATCCGCAGGCGGTGGACAGCGCCACTCTGGCGGCGGACGGACGCCGGGTCGCGCTGGACGGGATCACCGCCTTGCCCGATCCGTCTGGCGGGTTGCAGCGATACTTGCAGGCGCAAGGAGACCAGGTGACATGCGATCCGCAAGGCGCCGGATACGCCTGTGCGTTGCCGGACGGCACCGACGTGGCGCTGGTGTCCCTGGCTAACGGCGCCGCCCGCACCACGGCCGATGCGCCCGAAGCGTATCGCCAGCAGGAAGCTGCGGCCCAAGCTGCCCGACGCGGCGCATGGGCCAGCCTGCCGCCACCCCCCGTTACTGTGGAGCACCCAGCGGTGCGGACGTCCGCGCTGCTGGCGTCCGCAACGCAGACCTTCCCATTAAACGGGCTGCAGGGGTTGCCAGGCCAGCCGGCGCAGGACCTGCAAGGCTACATCGCAGCGCACGGCGACAGCGTGACGTGTCAGCAGCAGCCGGACGGCCGGACATACCTGTGCACGCTCCCTGACGGCACGGACTTGGGCAAGGTCGCCCTGGTGAACGGCGCGGCCCGGCTGGCCCCGGGTGCACCGGACAGCTACCGGGTACAGCAGGCGGACGCGGCGGCGAGCCGGCGGGGCATCTGGGCCGCCGAAGCGGCGCCGCTCCCGGTCGTGGCAGCGCCGCCGCTGCCGGCCTATGCCCTTCCACCGCCGGATGGCGGGGTGGCCTACTTGGGGGACCAGCCGACAGCGATTATTGACGGAGAGCAGGAATTCTTCGTGTTCGGCGGTGCCGGGCTGGGCTGGGGGTTTTGGGACCGCGGCCGGCACTGGCACGGGGCGCCGGATCGTTATGCCCGGGAACTGGAGCGAGACCACGGCGACAGGTTCGGCGGGAGACGATCCCCCTTCGTCGAGCGGCCCGGGTTTGCGCGCCCAGGCTTCGAGCGCCCAGGCTTCGAGCATGGCGGCTTTGAGCGGGGCGGGATAGGCCGGGCCGGGTTCGTGCCCGGCGCCGGGGTGCGTGGCGGCTTCGTGCGGCCGGAGCCGGGGTTTGCGCGGCCGGAGTTTGGACGGCCAGGCTTCGGACGTCCGGCTGGCGGGCCGCAAGGCTTTGCGCCTCATGGCTTCGCGCCGCAGGGTCCCGCGCGTCCATCACCGGCAGTTGGGCGGCCAGGACCGACTCCGGTCGCTGGACGTCCTGCGGCTCCCGTTGCGGCCGCACGTCCAAGCGTACCGCCCGGGCGCGGGCCTCACCGGTAACGGCCTCAGTGTACGGTGGGCCGCCGAGGCCGGGTTACGGCTTGGGCGCTGCTGCTTCGCCGGTTATCCCGGACAGAAAGTCAAAGTCGCAACCCTCCGGCGCCTGGGTTACGGTGCGGCGATACAACGCCTTGTAGCCGCGTGCGGGAACAGGCGGCGGCACATGGCTGGCAAGGCGGCGGCTGATCTCCGCCGGGTCCACCAGCAGGTCTATACGCTTCTCGGACACCGACAGGCGGATGCGGTCGCCGTTTCGCACGGCCGCCAGCGGGCCGCCGACGGCCGCCTCAGGCGCGACGTGCAGGACGATGGTACCGAAGGCGGTGCCGGACATGCGGGCGTCGGAGATGCGGACCATGTCCTTAACGCCAGCCTGCGCGAGCTTGCGCGGGATCGGCAAGTAGCCCGCCTCCGGCATTCCCGCCGCGTGCGGACCGGCATTCTGCAGCACCAGGATGTCGGTGGGGGTCACGTCCAGGTTCGGATCGTCCATCCGGGCGGCGAGGTCCTCAAGGCTCGTGAAGACGACGGCGCGTCCCTCTGTCTCGAATAGGGCCGGGGTGGCGGCGGCGCGCTTGAAGATGGCGCCATCGGGGGCCAGCGTGCCGGACAGCGCGATCAGGCCGCCCACGGGCGACACGGGATCGGCAAACGGCCGGATCACGGACCGGTCCACCCAGTCCAGCGGCTCGTCCAGGCGCTCACGCAAGGTGCGGCCTTCCACGTCCACGGTGTCCAAGTGCAGCAGCGAGCGCAATTCCCGCAGCACCGCGCCGACGCCGCCGGCGGCGTGAAAGTCTTCCATGTAACCGTCGCCCACAGGCTTGAGGTCCACCAGCACGGGGGTTTCATCCGAGATGGCGTTCAGCCGGTCGGCACCGATCCGCAGGCCGATCCGCCCGGCGATGGCGGCCAGGTGGACGACGGCGTTGGTGGAGCCGCCGAGCGCCATCAGCACGCGCATTGCGTTCTCGACGGAGTGCTCGGTAATGACCTGGCGCGGGGTGATGCGAGTTTGCAGCAGGCGGACGGCAGCGCGCCCGGACTCCTCGGCGGCGCGCAGGCGGTCGGCGTGGACGGCGGGGATGGCCGCGGTGCCGGGCAGCGACATGCCCAGGGCTTCGGCGATGCAGGCCATCGTGCTGGCAGTGCCCATGACGGCACAGGTGCCGGCGGTGGTGGACAGGCGGCCCTCGACGACCTCGATCTCGTCAGAATCCACCGACCCCGCGCGATACTTAGCCCAGAAGCCGCGGCAGTCAGTGCATGCCCCCAGGCGCTGGCCGCGGTGCCGCCCGGTGCTCATGGGGCCGGTGACGAGCTGGATGGCGGGGATGTTGGCCGACGCCGCGCCCATGAGCTGGGCCGGGACGGTCTTGTCGCAGCCGCCGACGAGGACGACTGCGTCCATCGGCTGGGCGCCGATCATCTCCTCGGTGTCCATGGCCATGAGGTTGCGATACATCATGCTGGTGGGGTTCAGGAACACCTCACCCAGGCTCACGGTGGGAAACACGCGCGGCAGGGCACCGGCGGCGAGGACGCCGCGGCTGACCGCCTCGACCAGCTCGTCCATGCCGCGGTGGCAGTTGTTGAAGTCGGACGGTGTGCTGGCGATCCCAATGATGGGTTGGTTGAGCAGCGCCGTGGACAGGCCCATCGAGCGGGCGAAGGAGCGCCGGAGGAAGCGGGCGAAGTCGCGGTCGCCGTAGTTGGTGAGGCCGCGGTCGAGGCCGTGGGGATCGGGCATGGCGGGATTTCCAGCATGGGGGTAAAGGTGCTGGCCTGGTTACGCTGCCAGCCCGCGCCATGCCAGCCTGCCTTTGCGCCTTTACGGCAGCGGCCTGAGTGGGAAC
Organism: uncultured Acetobacteraceae bacterium; assembly: GCA_964242325.1. Lineage (GTDB taxonomy): Bacteria > Pseudomonadota > Alphaproteobacteria > Acetobacterales > Acetobacteraceae > DASWOJ01. The sequence continues at coordinate 2,259 of CAXTCI010000187.1, read as the reverse complement.
CGGTCGCCCGCGCCGCAGTTAGACGTCCTTACATGCTTGCGGGCACTCGGGCCTGCCATGCACGAGGACGATGTTTGGCGGACGAAGACCGGAGGAGATGCGTAGCCGCCGACGCCGCGGGCTGTCGGCCCCGAATGCAAGCGCACCGGGCGTTGCCGACTCCGCTCTGCCGTCCAGCGCCATCCGAGCAGGCGCCGGGTTGCGCCTTCGCCCGCCGTCGGCCACGGCGGCAAACCATCCTCAAAGGTAAATCCGATGTCTGAATCAGCTGCAACGCAGGCAAAACCTCCAGCCAAGGTCACGCCTCCGGATGCGCCCCACGCGGCAAGCGCGCTGGCCCTGCAGGTCGGAGTCGTGGTGGTCGCCGCCCTCTACTTCGCCAAGGAGGTGCTGATCCCGATCACGCTGGCGATCCTGCTGTCCTTCATCCTGGCGCCGGCGGTGGCCTTACTGCGCCGGATCGGGCTGGGCCGGGTGCCGGCCGTGCTGCTGGCCGTCGTCGTCGCGCTCGGTATCATCCTGGGCCTGGGCGGCGTGATCGGGACCCAGGTCGCCCAGCTTGCGACCGACATCCCGCAATATGCCGCCACGGTCGAGAAGAAAGTCCAGGCGGTGCGCGCCTATACCGTCGGACGCCTCGCAAGCGTCACTGCCGGCATCAACAGACCTACGCCTCCCGCAGGATCGGGACCGGCACCGGCGGGAACAATCAATGAGGGTGGCGCTGCCCCAGCCCCGGCTGCAGCGTCAGCGCCGCCGGCCTCAACCACCAATACTCCGCTCGCCCTTGCGGAGCGCTACCTGTCGCCGATTTTGTCGCCGCTGGCCACCACCGGTATCGTGCTCGTGGTCGCCATCTTCGTCCTGTTGCAGCAGGAAGACCTGCGCGACCGGCTGATTCGGTTGTTCGGCGCCACCGACCTGCACCGCACCACCGTCGCAATGGACGATGCTGCCCGGCGGCTCAGCAAATACTTCCTCACGCAGCTCGCCATCAACGCGACCTTCGGGCTGGTGATTGGGGTCGGGCTGTATTTCATCGGCGTGCCGAGCCCGGTCTTGTGGGGTCTCCTGTCGGGGCTGCTGCGGTTCGTGCCCTATATCGGGTCGTTCATCTCGGCCGGGCTGCCCCTCGCGCTTGCGGCCGCTGTTGACCCCGGGTGGACGATGGCAATCTGGACCGCCGCACTCTACCTCGTCGTCGAGTTGACGGTCAGCCAGGCAGTCGAGCCGCTGCTGTATGGGCATAGTACGGGGCTGTCGCCGTTCGCGGTGGTGGTGTCGGCGATCTTCTGGTCCTGGCTGTGGGGACCGGTGGGGCTGATCCTGTCCATGCCACTCACTCTGTGCATGGTTGTGCTGGGGCGGCACGTGGACCGGCTGGAGTTCCTCGACGTGATGCTGGGCGACCGCCCGGCGCTGACGCCGGTCGAGAGTTTCTATCAGCGCGTCCTTGCCGGTGACGCCGACGAGGCGCAGGACCAGGCCGAGGTGCTGCTGAAGGAGCGCTCCTTGTCGTCCTACTACGACGAGGTTGCACTCAAGGGATTGCAGCTCGCCGCCAACGACGCGCAGCGTGGGGCGCTACTGCCGGCTCAACTCGAGCGTGTGAAGAACACGATCAAGGGCCTGGTGTCCGAGTTGGACAGCCATGACGATAAGGAGCCTGCGCCGGTGAAGGCCGAAGATGCCGATGAGGCGGCAGCCCGGCCGCGTGACGAGCGCGAACTGCCGAAGGCCGCGCCGCCCGACGATGCTGCCCAAGTGCCGGGCGACCTGGCGGCGGGATGGCAGTCGGAGGCGCCGGTGCTCTGCCTGGCCGGCAAGGGTCCGCTAGACGAGGCAGCGTCGGCCATGCTGGCGCAGTTGCTCGGCAAGCACGGCCTCCATGCCCGCACGGCGCCGCACGAGGCCGCATCGCGGGAAGAAATCGGCAGCCTCGACGTGACAGGGATCGCGATGATCTGCATCTCCTACCTCGACATCGCCGGCAGCCCGTCGCACCTGCGCTACCTCATGCAGCGGCTGAAGCGCCGCTTGCCCGGAGTTCCTATCCTCGTCGGGTTGTGGCCGTCGGAGGACGAGGTGCTGACGAGCGACCGCGTGCGTGTGGTTATTGGTGCGGACTACTACTCGACGTCGCTGCGGGAAGCCGTGAACTCCTGCGTCGAGGCCGCTCGCAAGGCGGCGGAGGCCGAGTCAGAGCCTGCTGCAACGCCGGCTGCTGCATAGAGTGTAGCCGCTGTCTGCCGTACTTAT
>CAXTCI010000186.1:0-10815 GCA_964242325.1 uncultured Acetobacteraceae bacterium | reverse complement strand
CTGAGACCGTAGGCGGGTTTGGCCCGGCACTTGCGGTGCCTCCCATCAACCTACAGCCGCATTCGCGCCCCCTTCGAACTCCGTCACCTCACCGCCGAGCGGCACCGTGCCTTATGCGCCGCCGCCCTCCACACTTGGCGCAAGATGGCCGGCATCGCGTCGAGTGCGGAGAGTGGCGGCGCGTGAGGCCCTGATCAGTTGTATGATCCAGGTGTTTTCTCAACCATCAAGCTGATGAGGCCACATAGTGCGCTACGCCGCGCCAACGAGGCTGCCCGGGTCGGCGCCGACCCGGCTGTTCTCGTCGCCGGCCACGGCGCAGGCCAGGGCGAAGTCGTATGGGATGGAGCGCAGGCCGGGAAACGGCGAGCCTAGCAGCCCCGGCTTGGGGTCGATGATCAGCGAGTTCGACACGCCGAAGACGGTGTCGGTGCCGATGTATTGGTCATAGCCGTAATAGAGCGAGGTCACCAACTCGCGGTAGCCGGGCGCTCCGATCAGGAAGTGGGTGTGCGCCGGACGGCAGCCGTGGCGGTTCTGCGCCTGGATCATCCCGCCGACCGGACCGTCCAGGGGGATGGTGTAGCCGAGCGGCAGGGTGGCGCGGAACCAGTAGCGGCCGGCTGCATCGGTGTGGAACCGGGCACGCCAGTCCATGGTGCTCGGGTCATGCGCTTGAAGGTCGTAGGCGCCGTCCGGATCCGTCTGCCACACCTCCACGCTCGCTCCCGGGACCGGTGCGCCGTGCTCGTCCAGCACCCGGCCGAACAAGCAGATCTCCTCGGTGGCCGGTTCGCGGGCGATCTGGTCGCCCAGGGCCATCATCGGCGATTGCTCGCGATAGAACGGGCCGAGCAGGCTGGTCTCGGTGCCCACCGTCTCGGCCCGGCCGTCATGCAGGATGTTGACCATGCGCGACAGCCCGAGCGTATCGGACAGCAGGATGAACTCCTGCCGGTATGGCGTGCAAGCCTTGCCCACCTCGGTCAGGAACTTGATGCCGAACAGCCACTCCTCCGGCCGCAGCGAAACGTCGCGGGCGAAGGCATGGAGGTGCTTGACGGCGGCTGCCATGATCTCGCGCAGGCGTGGGTCCGTCGTGCCGGCCATTTGCGCCAACACCGCTTCGGTCAGAGTCGTCTCGTTCAGGTCGTCCATTGTGCCGCCTCCGTTTGAAGTGAAGTGTTGACCCACCGTGCCGTGCAACGTCGCGGACTAAGCAGGCTTACGCGGCCTGTCACACAGATGGCCTGCGGCCGTGCCAGGCCGCGTGAGCCTGCTTGGGTTTTCATTTGTGCGCAAACCTCCAGAGGCTTGCCTAGCTGCCCCCTCGCATTGCCGTCACGATCCGCTCTCCCGACCTCGCCAGCGCCGACCGAATGGCATCCAGGTCCGAACGAAGCAGCCGGAAGTTCCGCTTGCGCCACTGGCCCGCGGCCATCACTGCCTCGATGTTGGCCAGGCTAGCTTGCAGAACGCTTGCAACGGGATCGTGGACGGGCGCCAGGTTGAGCCGCCTCGCATCGAGAACGACCAGGTCTGCTTGCTTGCCCGGCGCGAGGCTGCCGACCCGGTCGGTCAACCCCAGCGCCTCCGCCCCGCGCACCGTGATCCAGGACAGCGCCTCGCGCGCCGTGACCGACGGTTGTTCGGAGATGGCGCCGGTTTGCGCACGGATGGACGCGTGATCAAGCGCGCGCTGATGCGCCAGGGCAATGCGGGCCACGGTCAGCATCTCTCCGGACACCGCGCTCTCGATGTCCACGCCCAGGGACGGCGCCGTCGCCAGCACCCGCAAGCGTCCCGTGATCGGATGGCCGTGGCCCATCACCATCTCCGCCTCCGGCGTCGCCGTGAAGGTCACGCCCGCATCCACGAAGCGGCGCAGGCGATCATCCGGCAGGTCATTGCCGTGCACGATGTTGGTGTTCGCCCCCACCAACCCCGCCGCTTCCACCGCGTCCCAGCCGTCGGCGCTCTTCGGCGGGCCACCGCCCTGGTGCATGGAAGCGATCAGCCCCAACTCGGCCGCCAGGCGGAAGTCGGCCAGCGCCACCTCCGTGGTCGAGTAGTGCGGCCCGAGGATCGCCATTCCGAGCGTAAGCAACCCGTCCTGCGCGGAGAACGCCGCTCGGCGCAGCCGCTCCACTTCGGCACGCGGGTGCGGCACCTCCGAGAAGTGCGGCTGGCCCGGCGAGGGGTCCGGCTTGGGCGAGCCGTGCAGAAAAGCGGCGCGGATGCCGGACGCGGCCAGGGCGTCCACGGCCGCATCCGTATGGGCGGGGGTGGGATTGTTGTGGCACCAGTCGCCCAGGGTCGTGGTGCCGCAGTCGAGTTGGTTCAGCGCACCGGCCAGCGTCCCGATATGGACGTCCTGCGGCGTGAAGTGGGTGGCCAGCCCGGCATGCACGTGGCGGAAATACTCCAGCAACGTCCAGTCCGCCGCCAGGCCGCGCAGCGCCGTCTGCCAGGTGTGCATGTGCGCGTTGACCAGGCCAGGGATAACGATCCGGCCGGTGAGATCGACCACCTCGGCGTCGCCGGCGTCCAGGTCCGGCGCGACCATCGCAATGCCTGCGCCATCGAGGAGGATGTCCATGACGCCGTCCGGCATACCGGGCGCCATCGTCACCACCATACCGCCATGGAGCAGGGTTCGTCCCATTGAGCATCCTTTGCTGTGCGGCGGTGCAGCACCGTCCCGGCATCAGATTTCGACGTTTGGCTCCGTATCGCAACATGCCGCGCCGACCCGCTCGGCATCCTCAATCAGCCATATGCTTACGATGTTTTTCTAACTGTCAATCCGACGACGCGGTGACCAGGGTTGGCGTGCAGTGCCCCTCGCTCCTGCCCACCTGGGCAGTAGGAATGCCGCGGACCCTGGCGCACATCGGTGGTGAAGGAGCCATCCATGTCAGATACAGCCCCCACCGGCCTCCAGGCCTTGTCAGCCTCCCTTGCCGACCTCGTCGCGGCGGTGGCGCCCGCCGTCGTGGCGGTCGCGTCGCACCGCTCGCGCTCCAGCGGCTTCGCCTGGCGGGAGGACCTTGTGGTCACCGCCGACGAGGCGCTGGCCGACGAGGGCGAGGTCACCGTCATGCTGCCCGGCGGCGAGCAGCGCCGCGCCACCATCGTTGGGCGCGACCCTTCCACCGATGTCGCGTTGCTGCAGGTCGAGGGTGGCGGGCTGGCGCCGGTCCCGCTGCATGACGTCCCGCAGCGCACCGGCGCTCTGGCCGTCGCCGTCGGCGCGGGGGAAGCCGGTCCAACCGCAGCCCTCGGCATCGTGGGCGCGGCCGGCCCGGCGTGGCAGTCCATGCGCGGCGGCCGCATCGACGCACGCCTTGAGCTCGACCTGCGCCTGCCGCGCGGGACGGAGGGTGGCCTGGCACTGGATGCCATGGGGAAGGCGTTCGGCATGGCCGTGTTGGGACCGCGGCGCCGGGTTCTGGTCATCCCTGCCGCCACCGTGGAGCGTGTCGCTGCCACCCTGCTGCGGCACGGCCGGGTGCCGCGGGGCTACCTGGGCCTGCGGCTGCAATCCGTGCGGGCGGAGGGCGACGGCGCCGCCGGGGCCATGGTGATGGGGGTTGACCCGGCGGGACCGGGCGCTGCTGCCGGCCTGCGCCAGGGCGACGTGATCGTCGGCTGGGCCGGGCAGCCGGTAGCCGGCGCCCAAGCCCTGCTGCGCGCCATCGGTCCGGATAGCGTGGGACAGGCGTTCTCCGTCGTGGCGATGCGCGCGGGACAGCGGGTCGAGCTGACGCTCACGGTGGGCGAGCGGCCGGCGGCCTGACGGTGACCGGCCCCGGGGGTCCAGCGCCGGACGATCTGCTGGTGATCGCCGTGCGGGTCGGCGATCCCCTCCTGGTCGAGCGGGTGGCGGCGCTGCTCGCAGACGTGCCGGGGCTGCGCTTGGCGATCGGCAGCGAGCCTGCGGACCTGCTGCTGTCCGCGGCTTGCGCCGATCCTCCCGGGGAGGCCGACGCCGGCCTGACGGCGCGTGAGGCCGAGGTGCTGGCGCTGCTCGCCGAGGGCGCGTCGAACAAGGCAATCGCGCGCCGCCTCGGCATTTCCGTGCACACGGCGAAGTTCCATGTCGGCCAACTGCTCGACAAGCTTGACGCGCCGGGCCGCGCCGGCGCCGTCGCCCATGCGGCGCGGCGCGGGGTTATCCAGCTTTGAGCTAGCTGTGCTCGATGCAACGGACAGCCTGCCCAGCCGGGATGAGATCCCGTTGCCGCCGCACTAGGATCTGCCCGACGCTTGCTCGCGAGGGGTCGCGAGCGCCTACTCGCGGGTGGTCGCGGGCGTAGCCGACCGTGGCGGCCAGAGGCTGACGATCCTCCGGGGCGGACGGAGGAGGCCGGCGTCACATCGGCGGGACTGTGATCCCTCCAGGCCGCGTCAAGCCGTCCCTGCGGGATTCTGACCCGGCGCGCGCCATGCCGGCAACGCCGCTGTCCATCCCGATCCGCCCGATCCCCGGCAGCTTGAGGGCGGGCCGGCGCAGGTCCAACCCGGCAACCGCACCCAGGAAGTTGACCTCCAGGCCCTCCACCCAGCCCAGGGTCACGCCAGCGTATCCGCCCAGGGTCAGCCGGACCCCGGTACGGGACGGGGTCCAGCCCACCCAGCGGCCGTTAAGGGGGTAGTCCTTCCCGATGGCGGTAGGCGGCAACGCCGCGCCGATTTCGGGCGCCGCGGCCATTACGGCGGCAACGAATGTGTTGGAGTTTGGGCCGGGCCAGGCGTGGTAGTCGCCCTGGTTGCGCCAGGCGTAGCCTTGCACGGCGGCTTGCAGGCGGGGGATCAGCGCCTCGGCCACGGGGCCGTCGGCTGCGAACACCACATCCGGCACGTGCCCGAACCAGCGCCCATCCGGCTCGAAGCCGTTGACGCGGATCGGCATGCCCCAGGCGGTGTAGTCGTAGCGTGTGTAGCCGGCGACGCCCGCGGGCTTGAGCACGATCCAGCAGTGGGAGGCGACAATGCCGCGCCAGCGCACGGTGCGGGCCGAGAACACCCGCACCACCGCTCCAGCGTCAGGAGTTGCCGGGGGCAGCAGGCCGGTGCTGGAGCGGTCCGCCGTCTGCCATCCGGCGCCCGTGCCGTTCAGGCGGTAGAGCGCGGCGGAAACCACAATAGGCAGGATGTAGAAGAGAACGAATGACCAGAGCAGGATTTTGAGCAAAGTCATGATGCAGCATATGTGGTGCGCCGTGTCCCCAGGCGCATCGCGGCAGCAAGGTCCCAGTGGCATAAGATTGTGGAATTTTGCACCCATACCAACGCGCTAGGGCGCAGTCACCGAGCGGGCCGTTTGGGATCGCGTATGGCCGTAACCTCGATCAACCCTGGCCCGCACGGCGTGCGCATCCGCACAGCCCCGGCCCATAACAGGCTTAAGGTGGCAGCGTCTCGATCCCGACTGCCTGCCAGGTCGTGCTCGGCCCGTAGGATTGGCCGGCAATCTGCTGCTCGACCGCCTTGAGCGTCACCCCGGTCGCGAGGTCCTTCCACGACGTGATGACGGAATGGTAGGTGTTCCCCTCGATGCCCTCACGTTCATGCGCCAAGCGCAGCGCCGGCCGGATGTCGCCGTTCACGGTGACGGCCTCGACGCCCTCGTTCGTGTAGCTGTCGGTCCATTGCAAGCCGGGAACCGACCGGGTGACGAAGCTGGTCCGCGTGCCGGCCGGCCCGTGCAGCGCGGCGCGGATGGCAGGGTAGGCAAGCCCGGCGCCGGGCCAGTCGGAGCGCCAGGCGCCCAGGTAGAAGTCGCCGTCGCCATCGCCGCGCCGCATCCGGCATAGCTCCGGCAGGCCGGGCACGGCGCCGAGGTAGTCAACCACGCCGCCGGCCGAGCGCACGACACGGGTTGGCTGGGGCGGGCACGCCGGGGGCGCCTCCGCGGCGGCGAGTGCCGGCGCAAGCAGCAGGGCGGCGCCGAGGGCACCAAGATAAACGGCGGGGGACATGAATATACCTTTCGTTCCCAGCCTTATGAACCCGGTATGCCGGCAAGCCTATCCGCTTGGCAGGCATGCCTGCCCATTGCCAGCCATGCCAACGAGACCTTGGGTTCGGCCTGCTATGCCAGCCGCCCTGCTCCCACCCGTCCCGTCATTGCGAGAGGTGCAGCGACGCGGCAGACCAGGAACCGTGAGCACCGTCCTGTCGGCCCGGGGATCGCCGCGCCGCAAGCGGCTGGCATCGGCCAGTCCGAGGGACCGGCGCCCGGCCGCGGGTCAGGCCACCATCGCATGCCGACCCGCCAGCACCCGCTCCTGTTCCCGGCGCACCCACTGGCCGATCCGCTCGGGGTCGGTGCCCAGTTCGGCCAGCACCTGTGCCGCAAGGTCCAGGCCGGGCGGCTTGCTGCGGTCGGCGACGGGCAGGACGCCAATGGAGCGGAACCGCTCGGCATCCGCCTCGTCGGCGACCATGGCGATGCGGAGCAGGCCGGGGAACCGCTGCCGCGCCGTGGCCGCCAGGTCGCGCGACACCTCGAACGACGGCGCGGTCAGGGCGCTGATCCGGCGGCCTTGCAGCATCACCGGCTCCCAGATGCGCGGGTCGGCGAGGTCGCCGAACGACACGTTGTAGCCATCCGCCACGGCGTCGCGCAGCCGGGACTCGTCGCGCTCGATGGCGTCGTAGCCGATGCCGAACTCGATCAGCGCATCGGCGAGCGTGCGTCCGACCCGGCCCATGCCGGCGATCAGCACGGGACCGGCGACCTCCTGCGGCTGCAGCTCGGGATCGGCGACGCGCATGGCCCGGCGGCGCAGGCGCCCGGCGAGCGCCCGCCCGGCCTCGGCCACCGTCGGCGTCGCGGCGAGCGTCAGCGCGACTGCGGTGATCAGCACCGCGCTGGCATCCTCGCCGACCAGGGCGCGCACCGGCGGCAGGCTCAGGATCACGAAGGCGAACTCCGACCCTTGGGCCAGCAGGAAGCCGAGCTGGATCGAGCCGGGCACCGACCAGCGGAACAGCAGGCTGGCCGCGGCGTTGGTGACCGCTTTCACGGCCAGGATCAGCACCGCCACCGCCAGCACCGCGGGCCAGGACCGCATCAGCACCGCGACGTCAATGGACAGGCCGACCGAGATGAAGAAGAAGCCGAGCAGCAAGCCCCGGAATGGCTTGATCTCCGACTGGATTACCGCGCGGTAGGGTGTTTCGGCGATGATCATGCCGCCCAGGAAGGCGCCCAGCGTGAGGGACAGCCCGGCCGCGCCGGTGGCCCAGCCCGCGGCGAGCGCCACCAGCAGCGCCATGGCGGTGAACACCTCCTCGTTCCGGCTGCGCGCCACCAGGGCGAACAATGGCCGCACTACCCCACGAGCCAGCAGCACCGCCACTCCGAATGCCACCGCGGCCTTGACCAGCGCCAGCCCGAGCGCCGGCAGCAGGGCCGCCCCGCTGCCCAATGCCCCGGCGACGATCAGCAGGAAGATCGCCGCGACGTCCTGGAATACCAGGATCGCCGTTGCGGTCAGGCCGACCGGGCAGCCCTGCTGGTGCCGCTCGGCGATCAGCCCGGCCACGACTGCGGTGGAGGATAGCGCCAGCGTTGCGCCTACTACCGCGGCTGGGAGCAGCGGCAGGCCGAACAGCAGCGCCACCAGCCCGATGCCGGCCGTGCCCGCCAGCACTTGCACCGGGCCGAAGCCGAAGATGTCGCCCGCCTGCGCCCTGACGTGCCCCAGCGAGAAGTGCAGCCCGATGTCGAACAACAGGAACACGACGCCCAACTCGGCCAGGGTCGAGACCGTCCCGGTGTCGAAGGCGACGCCCATGCCAGCGGCGCCCAGCCCCAGCCCGAGCACGAGGTAGCCGACGATCGGGTTGAACCCCGCCGCACGCGAGCCGACCGCGGCGACGACGCCGAGGGCGAGCAGCGTGATGACCGGTATCAGCGCCGAAAGGATGGCGTGCGCGTCGGCCATGGCTCGTTCCTGGCATGTGGGTCGAAATGGCGTGCGCCTGGTCCAAGCCCGCACTGGTTGCGTTGGCATCAAGGCCCCGGCGAAACGCCATGATAACACACGTGACGACATATGGCTGTGCCGTCCAGCTTTCCGTTGGGAATGCGGCGGCTCGGTTGCTGCTGGCCGGTCGCCGGGCCTATGCCGCCGCGGACGGGACCACGATTTGGAAGTGCGTGGTCCCCGTGGAGTAGAGCGCGGCGGAGGCGCCGGACACCGGGGTGCCGCCTACGTCAACTCCCCTGACGTAAAGGTTCCGGTCCGTTGCCGGCGTCCCGCCCCAGGCGTCGTTCAGGAACGAAACGCTGAGGTCGTGGGCTCCCGGCGTCAGCAATGCGCTTAAGCTGACCGCCTGCGACTGGCCCGCCCCGTTCGACGCGGTCACGGTGCCGTCCGCCGTCACCGTCTTGCCGTCAATCGCGACGGAGTATTGGGCGTCGCCCTGCCACGCATCCTCGGCCAGGTGCAGCGTCAACGCCTGGGTTACCGGGGCGGACGCGCCCGCCGCCGGCACGGCGAAATTCACGACCCCGGTTGACAGCAGCGCCGCGGAGGCTCCGCCCACGGTCGCGCCGTCGTAGCTGATCCCGTTCACGTACAGGTTGCGGTCGGTTGCGGCGGTTCCGCCATAGGCGTCGTTCAGGAAGGCAACGCCAACCGTGTGCGCCCCGGCGCCCCATCCATCCGTCAGGGAGATGGCCTGCACCGCGCCGGCCGCGTGCGACGCCGTGGCGGTAAACGCCCCCTGCTGCACCCCATCCACCGTGACGGCGAACTGCGCGTCGCCCTGCCACGCGTCCTCGGACACCTGCAGCACGAGCGTGTCGGCGCCGCTGGCGGCTGGGCTGCCGAAGCTGAAGCCGGAGGGGCCGCCTTGCAGCAGGGCCATCGTGCTGCTTGCAACGGTCGTGCCGTCCAGCGTCGCCTTGTCAACGTAGAGGTTGCGGTCCGTCGCCGCGCTGCCGCCCCAGGCGTCATTCAGGAAGTCCACGGACACGCTGTGCGACCCGGTGGCGAAGCTGCCGGCGACGCCGACCGCCAGCGATTGGCCCGCGGCGTGCGAGGCGGTCGCCGTTTGGACGCCGCCGACCTGGTTGCCGTCCACCGTGACGGTGAACTGGGCGTCGCCCTGCCAGGCGTCCTCGGACATCCACAGGACCAGTTGGCCCGGGGCCGTGGAAGCCGGGCTGGCCACCGTGGTGGGTGTGGGCGTCGTCGCGGTCACCGTGGGCGTAGGCGTCGTCGTGGGCGTGGTCGGCGTGGGCACGGGAGTGGGCGTCGTCGCGGCCACCGTCGTGGGCGTGGGCGTCGTCTGGCTGGACTGGGTGCTGTCCGGCGGGACCACGATCAGGAAGGGATGGTCGGTCAGGTCCAGCGACACGCTGGACACATTATGCAGCGTTTGCACCGGCGCCGTCCCGGTCGTCGGGTCATAGACGAGGACGGTGCCGTAGCTCCTGTCCAGGGTAACGGTGGTCGGGAAATGCTGGATCGGTGTCGTGGTCTGGGTGTCGGGATTCCAGGTCTGCTCCTCGTTCCAGACCGCGATCACATGCGTCCCGTCGCTCTTTTGCATCAGCATCGTGTTGCCGGTGTAGTTGTACGGCACCCCGGTTGCGGTGAAGGAGAAGTTGTCCAGCGGGAAGCTGCCGCTGTTGGCCCCGGTGTCGGCCAGCAGGGTGGTCAGGTTGTGGATGGCGGTCGCCGCCAGCTTGGGCGAGCCGTCGTTGTGGAACAGCCCGAAGTGGTCTTCCTGGTTGGTTCCTGCCGGGTCGGCGCCGTCGTCGATCAGGTCATACAGGTAGGTCCGGGACACCCCGGCAGCCGCCTCGTCCAGCAGCTCGCCCAGGAGATAGTTGGCCTGCACGGTTTCCGGCACGCCGCCCCAGCCTACGTTCGACTGCAGGGTGTAGTAGCCGGTTTCGGTGACGACGACCGGCTTGGACGGCGCATCGGTCTGTCCGCCGGAAATGGCCGCATGGATCACAAAGATCGGCCGCAGCCCGTGCGGCGGGTAGGAGTGGATGTTGGCGTAATCGGTGTAGGCCGACAGGTCGCCGATGGACGGGAACGCGCCGGGGTCCACGCCGCCGAGCGTGAACATGTAAACCGCATCCTTGGACAGCAGCGGGTCGGCCTTCACCGCGGCATACAGGTCCTTTTGCAGCGCCACTGCCGCGTCCACGCCGCCGAGGCCGCCATAGGTGATCGGCCAGATTTGCGCCTCGTTCACGCCCTCGATGGCGGTCAGGTAGGGCGCGAGCTGCCGGGCCGTCGCCAGGGCGCCGCACAGGTTCACTGGGCCACCGCCGTTCACGATCAGGTCGAACTTCGCCCCGAGCTGGCCGAGCGCCTGCATGTGGGACAGCGAGGTGGCGTCGGTCGGTGAGCTTTGCCGTATGTAGCTGGTGCCGAGATAGGACAGCATGGACGCAATCCCGGCGGGATCGTTGTAGGGGTCCGAGCCGACGTGAGTATTGACGCCTATCGTATCAAGGAACTCCGTCGCCCGCATTGCCGGTCCTTTGTGCTGGTCCGGCTGATGATCCGGTTTCAGCCCCATCAACACCAGGCAAACGGCCCCGAGCAAGGCAAAGGACAATACTTTACTTACTCGTTTTGTTTTATTTGATTTGTTACTTTCTGACATGGGTCGCGCCAGGAGCCAGATGCACACCGCCCTGCCCCGTCGCGATTGCAATGAAGACCCAAAGCAGCAGCCCGATCTCGCCGCTCGTGACGCTCGTGAGCGGAATGGCGGAGAGCATGCCGACGATCACCGCGCCGGTGACGATCAGCCGGGGGTCGCGGCTGCGCC
>CAXTCI010000185.1:0-10845 GCA_964242325.1 uncultured Acetobacteraceae bacterium | reverse complement strand
GGCCGAGCGCGAAGGCAAGGTCTATCTTGTTGCTCTGCAGGTCGAGTATGGAGCCGGCGTAGGTGCTCTCGATATACTCCAGCTTGGCGTCGAACACCTTGGCGATGTCCTTGGCGAACTCGATGGCGGCGCCCTTCCACTCGCCGGACGCGAGGTCTTTGGCGAAGTAGGGCAACTCGCCCGGCAACGCCGCGATTCGCAGGGTCTTGGTGCGGTTCACCCGCTCGAAGGTGCTCTCCGGGGGCGTTGTCTGCGCCTGGGCACTGCCAAACAGTGCGGCAGCAGGCAGCGCGCCGGCAGCCAGGGCGGCGGCGGGCAGGGCGGCCAGGGCGAGGACACGGCGATGGATCGTCATGATGCCGTTCCCTACTTACCCACGTTCCAGTCGGGTTCCTGCACCGCCACATCTGCAGGATAGACCGTGCGGTAAACGCCGTTCACGACCTGCTGGATGACGGGCGTTGCCTCCTGGTTCTGCCCGGTCGAGTCGAAGCGGACACCCTTCCAGGGCATGATCGTCTGGTCGCCGGGCACGTCGGTCGCCATCAGCGCCTTGCGTATGTCGTCCGGCTTCGCCGATCCGGCGCGGTTGATCGCATCCGCCAGCACCTGCACCGCCACCACCTGGCGCGAGGTGTTGTCGTTCAGGTCCTTGCCCGCCTTCGCGCGATACATCGCCATGACCGGCCCGATGGCCGGGCGGGACTTGACGGCGTCGCCGGCGAAGGAGGACCGGCTGAACGCGCCCTCCGCCAGCGGCCCGGCCCCGGTCAGGAACGCCTGCTCCTGGAATCCCGCCGCCTGCGCCATAATCGCATGCGGCTTGTAGCCCAGCTCCGCCATGCTGCGCATGATGAGGATGGCGTCCGACGTGTAGGACGACGGCATCAGCACGTCCGCATCCGCCGCCTTCAGCCGCTGCGCCTCCGCCGAAAGCGATGGCGAGTTGGCGCGATACTTGATGTCGGCGGCGACGTTGATGTTCGCCGCCTTGGCGAGGTTGCGCTGCACCGTGCTGCTGTCGCTGCCAAAGATGCTGTCCTCGTAGAACAGCGCGACGGACTTGACGGGATGGCCGGTCTTGGCGCCGATTTCCTTGAAGAAGTCGAACATCGCCTGCGTGAACATCTCATCATGCGGGCTGGTGCGGAAGAACCACTTGAGGCCGCGCTTGTTCAGGGACGGCGAGGAGTTGTCCATGGCCAGATACGGCACCTCGTAACGCTCCGCTACCTGGCTGATGGTGGCGGCGGTGGCGCTGGTGTAGCTGCCGATCAGGGCGGCGACATGGTCCTGGGTAATCAGGCGTTCCGCCTCGGCGCGGGCTTTCTGCGGGTCGTTCTGGTGGTCGGCATACACCACTCGGATGTGGGCGCCGCCAAGGTGATCGAGGCCGCCGCCTTTGCCCATCAGCATCGGCAGCGGGTCGTGGGTGCCGTTCACGATCTCCAGCATGGTGTCTATGGCGTTGCGGGCGTCGGCGCCGATCTGCGCGGCGTTGCCGGTCAGCGGGTAGATGGCGCCGATCACGACTTCGTCGGCAGCCTGGGCCGGGCGTGCAGCAAGCAACGGCGACGCCACTAGGGCAGCCAGGATTAGGGACACAAGGCGCTTCATGCTTGGAGGACTCCCGCTCACACCGGCGGGAGTGAAGCATGCGGCGTGCCGCGCTGCACGCCCTGGCGTTGGCTTACTACAGAATGAGAGATCGTCGGCCCCGACAGTCATGCCCGCGACGAGGCACTCCGTCCGTTAAGGGAGAGGGCCTGGCGAACATAGCACGATGTGGCGCATCGCATCCGCATCGTAAGGGTATGGGCGCTCGTGACGCGAAATGGGGTAGGCAAGGATAGAGTTGCCTTCGGCAGCGTCACCATGGGCGTGGGCGGCCTCGGTGACGTCGGTGATCCGAACCGTCCAATCATTAACGTAGCGTCTGACTGCCTCGCCTGACAGGCCGACCTGGATGGTCCGGGTGGACGGCAGGACTTGCAACTTGTCGTGCCGTTCCGGATCCCACTGCACGCGGACGCACTTTGCCACCAACTCCTGGCGCCATGCCTTATGCGAGGCATGGACGGAGGGGAAATAATCAGAGAGCACGGCGTTTTGCAGCGCCCAAGTGAAGCCGCTTCGCAGGATATCCACAGCAAGGATATGCTTCTGGCCAGGTTTTCTCGCGAACCCGGCTCGATACATCATCCAGTTGAAAGACGGCTTGATCCAGGTCATCCGGGTCATCGAGAACGGGGCGACAAACCGTCCGGCTTTGACTGCATTCCGCGCGATCTCCGGCCGGAATGCCTGATACACTCTGATGGTCTCGTCATCGTATTGCGCGCGTATTTCGAACTTCATCGAGCGCATCTCGGCAAGGCAGCTTGAGCCGGCTTAATCGGCGCAGCTAAATGACACCACCACTGCAAAGCTTCCACGCGCCAAGCCGCTCATGCAGAGGGAAAAGCGCACTGGGGCGAACGACGGGGATCGAACCCGCGACAACCGGTACCACAAACCGGCGCTCTACCAACTGAGCTACGTCCGCCACAGTGCGGGCCGCGGTTCTACGGCTAGTCGCCCGCCGCCGTCAACGGTTGCGTGGCGCCCCGGGACGCCCCGAAATGCCGGGCCAGCCGGGTGACCGCCTCGTCCAGCACGGCATCCCGCTTGCAAAATGCAAAGCGGGCGTAATGCCCTGGCGCTTCTCCCTCATAAAACGCCGACACTGGGATCGCCGTCACCCCCGCTTGTTCCGTGATGTGCCGGCAGAACGCCACGTCGTCGCCGTGAAACCCCAGCGGCGCGAAGTCCGCCGTCACGAAGTAGCTGCCCATCGCCGGCAGTACCTCGAACCCGATGGCGGCCAGCCCGGCGGATAGCCGCGTCCGCTTCGCACCCAGTGCCTCGCCCAGCCCGGTGAAATAAGCGTCGTCCTTGGCCAGCCCGACGGCAACAGCCCGCTGCAGGTTGGGCGGCGTGGTGAAGGTCAGGTTCTGGTGCGCCTTGGCGACGATGCCGCACAGCGCCGCCGGACCGGTGACGTAACCGATCTTCCAGCCGGTCAAGCTGAACGTCTTCCCCGCGCTGCCGACCCGCAGGCAACGGTCGCGCATTCCCGGCAGGGTCATCAGCGGAATATGCCGCCAGCCGTCGAAGGTCAGATGCTCATACACCTCGTCGCAAACGGCATAGGCGTCGTGGCGGCTGACCAGGTCGGCGATGAAGGCCAGCTCGGCGGCGGTGAACACCTTGCCGGTGGGGTTCATCGGGGTGTTCAGCAGGATGGCCTTGGTCTTCGACCCGAACGCCGCCGCCAGCTCGGCCCGCGGCAGCTCCCACTTCGGCGGCTGCAGGCGAACCAGGCGCGGCACCGCGCCCAGCATTCGCACGACCGGCAGGTAGGTGTCATACAGCGGCTCGATTAGCACGACCTCGTCGCCGGGATTGAGCAGCGCCATCAGGCAGGCGGTGATCGCCTCTGTGGCGCCGGACGTGACGACGACCTCGGACGCCGGATCCACTTGCAGGCCGTAAAAGCGGGCGTTGGCGCTTGCCACGGCCTGACGCAACTCCGGCACGCCGGTCAGTGGCGGATACTGGTTGCGGCCGTCATGCAGCGCGTCGGCAGCGGCCTGCAGCACATCCTCTGGCCCGTCGGTGTCGGGGAAGCCCTGGCCCAGGTTGATCGCACCGTGCTGCGTCGCGAGCGCCGACATGACGGTGAACACGGTGGTGCCCATTGCGGACAGGAGCTTATTAACAGGCTTCACAGACGGGGGCCTCCGGGGCGGGTGTCCCCTTTATGTGGCATTGGTCCGAGGGCTTCAACATGCCTAGCGCCTGGGCAGTTCCGGGGCATGTTGCCCGGGATGGGGCAGGCACACGGCCGAAGGCGGAGACTTCCATCTCCTTCTCCCTCCGGAAGAGGGTCGGGGTGAGGGAGGCCGCAAACCCGGGCATTGAGCTGCTTCAAGACCTAGAACGAGACGGATCGGCGCTGCGTGGCCCTTCCCTCACCCTGGCCCTCTTCCGGAGGGAGAGGGAGAAGAAAGCAGACCGAGTTTCATACATGCCATCCCAGGGAATCCGCCCCGGCGTTGCCCGCTGGCACGGCCCATGCAAACCTTGTCGCCCATCCTCCCGGGGACGACGGGCGATGGCACGGAACAACTTGGGGGGCGCCGGGCAGCCTGGCCGGCGGATAAGTGCATGAAGAAGATCGAAGCGGTCATCAAACCGTTCAAGCTGGACGAGGTGAAGGAGGCGCTGCACGAGGTCGGGCTGCAGGGGATCACGGTGGTGGAGGCCAAGGGCTTCGGCCGCCAGAAAGGCCACACGGAGCTGTATCGCGGCGCCGAATACGTGGTGGACTTCCTGCCCAAGGTCAAAATCGAGGTTGTCTGCGAGGACTCTGTCGCCGAGCGCGCGGTGGAGGCAATCGTAAATGCCGCCCGTACCGGGCGCATCGGCGACGGCAAGATCTTCGTCAGCACGGTTGAAGAGGTGGTTCGCATCCGCACCGGCGAGCGCGGCACGGACGCAATCTGAGACGCGCCTTTGCTGGCACACCACAGCTAGGCGCACCCCGGCTTCCGGCAAAGCCGAGGCTGGATTACACGCACACACAAGCCTGGCCGCGCGGGGCGGCTGGGACGAGGAGGACGAGCAAGGATGGCAACGCAGCCTAAGACCGTGGCCGACGTCATGGAGATGATCAAGGAGCATTCGGTCGAGTTCGTGGACCTGCGCTTTACCGACCCGCGCGGGAAGTGGCAGCACACGGCGCAGCACATCTCGACCATAGATGAGGACGCCTTCCGCGACGGCATCATGTTCGACGGCAGCTCGATCGCCGGCTGGAAGGCGATCAACGAGAGCGACATGATCCTGATGATGGACCCGGAAACGGCCGTCATGGACCCCTTCGCCGCCAAGCCCAGCCTGATCATCTTCTGCGACATCTACGAGCCGAGCACCGGCCAGCCCTATGGGCGCGACCCGCGCAGCACCGCCAAGAAGGCGATGGCCTATGTGCAGTCGAGCGGCATCGGCGACACCGTGATGTGCGGTGCAGAGGCCGAGTTCTTCATCTTCGACAGCGTCCGCTTCGGCACCGGGCCAAACTTCAGCAGCTATCACATCGACTCCGTCGAAGGCCCTGACGCCAAGCTGAAGGACTACCCCGAGGGCAACATGGGCCACCGGCCCGCGGTCAAGGGCGGCTACTTCCCGGTCCCGCCAGTGGACAGCGAGAGCGACCTGCGTGCCGAGATGCTGAGCAGCATGGGCGAGATGGGCCTGCCGATCGAGAAGCATCACCACGAGGTCGCGCAAAGCCAGCACGAGCTGGGCACCAAGTTCGGCCTGCTGCTGACGATGGCCGACCAGATGCAGATCTACAAGTACTGCGTCCAGAACGTCGCCCACAGTTACGGCAAGACCGCCACCTTCATGCCGAAACCGATCTATGGCGACAACGGTTCGGGCATGCACACCCACCTCAGCATCTGGAAGGACGGCAAGCCCGCCTTCGCCGGCAACGGCTATGCCGACTTGTCGGAGCTGTGCTTGTACTTCATCGGCGGCATCATCCGCCATGCCAAGGCCTGCAACGCTTTCACCAACCCGACCACCAACAGCTACAAGCGGCTGATCCCCGGCTTCGAGGCGCCGGTGCTGCTGGCCTACTCCGCTCGCAACCGTTCGGCGTCCTGCCGTATTCCCTACACCACCAACCCAAAGGCTAAGCGGGTCGAGGTGCGGTTCCCGGACGCGACGGCCAACCCTTACCTCGCATACTCCGCGCTGGTGATGGCCGGGCTGGATGGGATCAAGAACAAGATCCACCCCGGCGATCCCATGGACAAGGACCTATATGACCTTCCCCCCGAAGAGCTGAAGGGCATCCCGACCGTCTGCGGCAGCCTGCGCGAGGCCCTGGGCGCGCTGGAAGCTGACCACGAGTTCCTTCTGGCCGGCGACGTGTTCAGCAAGGAGCAGATCGAAAGCTACATCGAGCTGAAGTGGACAGAAGTGTATCGTTTCGAACACACTCCGCATCCCGTCGAGTTCGAGATGTATTACTCCGCTTGATCGTAGGTGGCACCCCCGGCAGCGTTGCCGGCGGTGCCACCAGATTCGTATGGAGTTTTTATGCGCCGTAGTGGCATGGCCGGCGCGTAAATTTTGGAAGTACATAGTCATGCAAAAGATGCCGTTGCTCGCCGCCTTCGCCGCCATGTTCGGCACTGGCGCCTACGCGCAAACGGCCCCCACCGTCCCCGAACAGACCGGCACGCCCGGCAACCCTGCCACGGCGGCCCCGGCCGACAAGCCTTACGTCGCGCCGAAGAACCTCAGCGAGTGGGCCAGCAGCATCAAGCTCGGCTTCCAGGTTGACGGCGGCATCACCGGCAACCCGGACGACCCCGCCAGCCGCCGCAACTTCGGCCGCCTGTTCGATGACGACAGCAACCGCCCCGTGCTGAACCAGGCGATGGTGACGCTCAACCGCGACGTGGACCCGAAGGCGACCAGCATAGACGTGGGTTTCAAGCTGCAGGCGTTCTATGGCTCGGATGCCCGGATCGTCCATGTGCTCGGCGTACTTGACCAACTCATCCACGACCGGAACCAGATCGCGGTGACGGAGGCCAGCGTCAGCGTCCGTTTCCCCGACCTCTTCGCCGGCGGCATGGACCTGAAGGCCGGGCTGTATCCGACGCCGCTCGGCTTCGAGCTGATCGATCCCAAGAGCAATCCCTTCTACTCGCACTCCTATATCTTCAACTACGGCCTGCCCTATGAGCATGTCGGTACCCTGGCGACTGCCCATGTCTCCGACACGATTGACCTTTATCTCGGGATAGACAGCGGCACCAACGTCGCGGTGGGCTACGGCACCGGCGACAACAATAATCGCCCCGGCGGTATCGCCGGCATCGGCTGGAACGCTCCAGGCGGAAAGTTCACGGTGCTCGCCCTGACCCACATGGGGCCGGAGGACAGCAAGCGGAACACGCCCTTCGCCAACTCCGCCATGCGCTACTACAACGATGTGGTTGTGACCTGGAAGACGACGGACAAGCTGACGCTCACCACCGAGTTCAACTACGTCCAGGAGGATGGCTTCAATGCCAACGCCTACGGCGTCTCGGGCTATGCGTCTTACGCGCTATCGGACACGCTGACGCTGAATGGCCGGGCCGAGGTCTTCCGCGACAACCAAAACTTCTTCGTCTCGACCCCGCGGTCGAACCTCGACTACGTGAATTTCGAGCGCGGCGTGTTCAGCAGCTTCATCACGTCGCCCCGGGCGGCCACCTACACCGGCCTTACTGCCGGGGTGACCTACAAACCTTCTGGCATGCCCGCCGCGCTCAGCACGGTGATGTTCCGTCCCGAGGTCCGCTGGGACCGAACGCTGGAGGGCATCCGTGCCTTCGACGACGGGCACGCCCGCAACCAAGTGACCCTCGCCGCGGACGCGATCGTCGGGTTCTAGGACGGCCTGCGTCCAGGTTTGGACGCAAACCACCTGAGTGGCTTACGTGCGAGCCGGCGCTTATAGTCAGGTCCAGTCGCGTCGCGTTCGGACCTGACTGCAAGCTTCTGAAAACGGGATGGCGCTGCCGACGCCGCGGCGCCCCCATCTAATCCGGGTTGGCAGGTGGCAGCCGAAGCGTCGCTTTATCCCGCCATCAAGCGGTTCCTGGAGGCCCGGGGCTATGCGGCCAAGGGCGAGGTCCAAGGCTGCGACGTGGTCGCCGTCCGCCTGGACCCCGGGGACGACAGCAAGCCCCTGCTGGTTATCACCGAGATGAAGCTCGGCTTCACGCTCGACTTGGTGCTGCAAGGGGTGGAGCGCGCTGGCGTCGCCGACCAGGTCTGGCTTGCGGTGCGTGCGACCCGGCGGGGACGCGACCGGGACCGGCGCACGCGTGCGCTTTGCGGGATGCTCGGCTTCGGGCTGCTGGCGGTGCACGCCGGACGCAGCGAGACGGAAGTCTTGATTGAGCCTGCATCCTGGCGCCCCCGTGCCAACGGCCGCCGGCGCCGGGCCGTTCTGAATGAGCACACGGCCCGGCAGGGCGATCCCTCGCCCGGTGGCACCCGGTCCGTACCGGTGATGACGGCATACCGGCAGGAGGCGCTGGCCTGCGCCGCCGCGTTGCAAGCGGGTCCGCTGCGCCCCCGCGACCTGGCGCCGCATGCCCCCAGGGCGGCGAGCATCCTGCATCGGGACGTATATGGCTGGTTCGTGCGGCTGTCCCGCGGAGTGTATGCACTGGCGCCGGCAGGCGAGGCGGCCCTGGCGCGCTGGGGGGCCGGCGCTGCCGATGTGATCGCCGAAGCGCCCTAACGCCGCCCTGCTACGCCCGCGGCAGTAACTGCTCCGCCAACGTTGCCCAATAGCTGGCGCCGACCGGCAGGATCTCGTCGTTGAAGTCGTACTTCGGATGATGCACCCCGGCATCCCCCGCGCTACGCCGGGCGCCGAGCATGATGTAGGCGCCCTGCTTCGCATTCAGCATGAAGCTGAAGTCCTCGCCGCCCATCGTCGGCGCATCCATGTGCAGCACCCGCGCCTCCCCCTGCACCGTCGTGGCGGCGCGGCGGGCGAGGGCCATTGCGGCCGGATCGTTCACCGTGGCCGGGTAGGTGCGGCGGAACACCACGTCGGCCTTGGCGCCGAAGCCCTCGGCGATGTTGGCGGCCAGGCGGTGCACCCCGGCCTCCAGCAGGTCGCCGACCTCGGGCGAGAACCAGCGGGCAGTGCCCAGCATCCGTACGGTCTCGGGAATGACGTTGTAGATGTGGCCGCCCTGGATGCTGCCGATGGTGACGACGCCGGCCTCGGTGGGCTTTATGCTGCGGGCGACGATGCTTTGCAGCGCCTGGACGATGGCGGCGCTGACCACCACGGGGTCCACGCCCAGATGCGGCTGCGCGCCATGGGCGCCGCGCCCGGTGACGGTGATCTCGATGTCGGCGACGGCGGCCATCACCGCACCGTCCCGCCAGTAGAACTCGCCCTCCGGCAGCACGGGCCAGTTGTGCATCCCATAAACCTGATCCATCGGGAACTGGTCGAACATTCCCTCGTCCACCATCATCTTGCCGCCACCCTTGTTCTCCTCGGCGGGTTGGAAGATCACGTGGACGGTGCCGTCGAAGTTGCGGGTCTCGGCCAGATACTTGGCCGCGCCCAGCAGCATCGTCGTGTGCCCGTCGTGGCCGCAGGCGTGCATGACGCCAGGGGTCTGGCTGGCATAGGTGGCGCCGGTTTCCTCGGTGATCGGCAGCGCGTCCATGTCGGCGCGCAGGCCGATGGAGCCGCCGGGGCCACGACCGCGGATCACGCCCACGACACCGGTGCCGGCCAGCCCGGCATGCACCTCATCCACGCCAAACGAGCGCAGGTGGTCCTGCACGACCTGGGAGGTGCGGTGTTCCTGCAGAGCAAGTTCAGGATGCTGGTGCAGGTCACGGCGCCAAGCCGTCATCTCGGGGTGGAAGTCGGCGATCCGGTTGAGGATGGGCATGGTGCGGTCCTGAATGTCAGCGCCAGCCCGGCGGCCAGCGCGATCGGCTCTACGCCTAAGATGCGCCGCATGTCGGCAATGGCAAACGCTTTGTCCTCGCCGAGACGGCGGATTTCGTCGGCGCCGATGCGGGGCAGGCCGGGGAGCCGGGTCAGCGGGGCCAGGGCGCGCAGCAGGGCGGCGGGCAGCGGCATGATCCGTGGGGGACGCAGCCCGGCGGCGTGGGCGACGGCGCGGACGAAATCGGCATAGGCCAGGGCGTCCGGCCCGGCGATCACCAGGGCGTCCGGCCCGTCCCAAGTCGTCGCCATCGCGGCGCGGAGGCTGCGCGTCACGTCCGATTGGTGGATCGGCTGCACCAGGGCGCGTCCGCCGCCGGGCAGGGGCACGACGGGCAGGCGGCGCAGCAGGGTGGCCAGGCGCTGCACGTTGTCCTCCCCGGCGGCGCCGTAGATCATGGTGGGGTGCAGGATGACGCCTGAACGGCCGGAGGCGCGCAGGGCAGCCTCCCCGGCCTGCACGCCCAAGCCGTGCGCGTCTGGCCAGCGGGTGAAGCGGCGGGTGCTGCCGAGGAACACGAAGCGTTCGGCGTGGGGGGCGGCGGCGACGATGGTGGGGATGTGCCGGGCGTGGGCGCAGGAGACGACCAGGCGGGCGTCGTGCAGGGCGGGGGAAAGGCTTGCATCCCCCAGGTCGGCAATCCGTGGAGTGCCAGGCAGGCCGGTGGCGGCCCAGCGCTCGGCGTTGCGGACAACGGGGATGTAGTCCAGTTCGTCCGCCAGCAGCGACCGGCACAGCGCCGTGCCGGACCGACCCGACGCGCCGATGATGTAGGGGGTCAACATAGGGCCGCCTTCTACTCTGATCCCAGGGCTGCTGCACATAGCGGCAGGCGCACGCCAGTCCCCTCTCCCTCCGGGAGAGGGCTAGGGTAAGGGGGTCTTTGAGCGCGGAACGGGGTCGGTCGAGGGCATTAGTGCTTTGGCACCGACGGTCTGCAATCCCCGGCCAGAACCCCTCACCCCGGCCCTCTCCCGGAGGAAGAGGAAGTAGGAAACAGCGTTCCTGAGTGTGGTATCATGATACCACATCCAAATTCCCTTGACCTTTCCGCAGCTTTCCCCGATACCCCGCCGACTTCCCTGGGATCAGCACAATGCAGAAGACCACCGTTTCCCTCAAGCCGGCTGAGGTCAGCAAGGCTTGGACCGTGATTGACGCCGACGGGCTGGTGCTCGGCCGCCTGGCCGCCATCATCGCCCAGCGCCTGCGCGGCAAGCACAAGCCGCAGTTCACCCCG